>JAYNZN010000027.1:0-26646 GCA_038103695.1 Opitutales bacterium | reverse complement strand
GAGGAATTTCTCAAAAAAGAACTTCGTTCGATGATGGATGACGGGATTCGCCTTCGTGCAATTGGCGATTTGTCTGGCCTGCCCGCCTTCGCCCGTCACATCGTGGAAAATACCATTGAACAAACCCGGGATAACTCTCGATGGAACCTCACCCTCGCTCTTAACTATGGTAGCAGGCAGGAAGTTTTACGGGCAGTTGCTCAATATGGCCAAGACCATCCCGCCACCTCTCACATACCTACATGGGAAGAATTTTCCCCCTATTTGCAAACCGCTGACCTCCCCGATCCGGACTTAATTATCCGCACATCCGGTGAGTTTCGCCTAAGCAACTTTCTTCTGCTTCAAGCGGCTTATGCCGAAATATTTGTCTCTCCATTGCATTGGCCCGATTTTGGGAAGGATGCCTTTCTCGAGGCACTCGCCAACTATGCCCGTCGGGAACGCAGGTTTGGAAAGACTAGTGAACAAATTCAGCAACCCCTACCCTCATTATGATTTTACGAACCATTGCCACCATTGTTCTCTGGGGATTGCTCGGAAGTATTGTTTACGGACTTAAAGAGCCTGGGGCTATGTGGATTCTCAATCTCTGTGCCACCCTCACACTTTTCGAAGTATATACTATTTTGGGGAGAATTGGGTACGCAGCCAATCGAATCACTGGTTTAGTGACGGGTGCCTGCATGATCCCGATTGCTTTCTATTTCCCTGGATCAGGAATTGACGCACTAGCTGTTGGAGCCTTATTTTCCTCTGCTGCTTGCGTTGTCTTCCCTCAAGATCAAAGAGGACTCTATGTTAAACGACTTTTACCCACATTTTTCGGCCTTTTATTCGTAACTTTTCTTCTTCATTATTTTGTCCGAATCCTTAGAGTCGCTGACACAGGAACTGATCCAGAAGCTCTCGGGTTTGGACTCTTTTTTTGTTTATGGATTGTACTGGTTGCTAAGTTCAGTGACATCGGGGCTTTATTGGTCGGGAAAACTATTGGAAGGACCAAGATGGCCCCTTCGATTAGTCCTGGCAAGACGGTCGAAGGTCTGCTTGGCGGGTTGGGTGCATCTGCTGGGATTGGGGCACTCATGCCATGGGTGGTCAGCAACTATTTACCTGAAGTATTTACTTTTGGATCATGGTCTTTTGATCCATCGCAAGGAGCGATCTGGGGATTGGTAATTGGAATTGTTTCTGTCATTGGCGACCTTATTGCGTCTGTGCTCAAACGATTGGCGGGAATGAAGGATTCTGGCGGTTCTGTTCCTGGAATTGGTGGATTATTAGACCTTACAGATAGTTTAATTCTCTCCGCTCCAACTGGATATTTCATTTTGTTGGTCATTCAGCCATGAGTTTTCCAAAGAAACTCGTGATACTTGGTGCCACGGGTTCAATTGGTACCAGCACTTTGCGAGTGATTCGCAAGCATCCAGAAAAACTCAAACTCATTGGAATATCTGCCTATCAGAGTGCCGAAAAATTATTCTCCATCGCTCATGACTTTAAAGTCAGCAAAATTCATCTGCATCAACCATCTTCAAAAAGTATCGAACTTCCCATTGGATGCGAATTGTCGCATGGGAACCAAGGTCTTCTCGATCTAGCGGCATGCGAAGAAGCTGACATTGTACTCATTGCTGTCGTCGGAGCTGCAGGACTGGCCCCCACTCTATCCGCTCTGCAAGCAGGAAAAGATGTTGTTCTTGCGAATAAGGAATCCCTTGTGGTTGGGGGCGAATTAGTAATGGAAACAGCACGGCAAAATGGTGCGCGTATTATACCTGCGGATAGTGAGCATAACGCTGTGTTTCAATGCTTACAGGGACAGCCAGATAATGCTCTAGAATCTCTTGCCCTGACAGCGTCTGGAGGACCTTTTCGCGACTGGCCATTGGATGAATTGCCCAACGCATCTCCAAAGGAAGCACTGCAACACCCAAACTGGGATATGGGACCCAAAATTACCGTAGACTCGGCTACCATGGCAAACAAAGGTCTAGAACTCATCGAGGCTAAATGGCTCTTTAATTTACCAGCCGATAAATTAGCTGTCTTAATCCACCCACCTAGCCTCGTGCATGCAATTGTTCGCTTTGTGGACGGCTGCAGTTTCGCTCAGCTTTCTCCTCCGTGCATGACCTTTGCTCTTCAAAATGCATTACTTTTTCCCGAACGAGTTTCGGGAGTGGAAACAGGCCTCGATCTTTCCTCTGCTTTTGAGCTCTCCTTTTTCCCTCCAGACTTACAGAGATATCCTTGCCTCAAGTTAGCACAGGATGCATTGAAGTCTGGAAGCACGGCCCCCCTCGTATTCAATGCAGCTAACGAAATGGCTGTAGAATCGTTTTTATCGAATCGAATTGGCTTTGCTGAAATTTCCCACATTATAGACTTTACCTTGAATACATTTGACCACCGAAAAGCTGAAACTCTAGAGGATTTACTTGCCCTCGATCATCGAGCCCGTGAATTAGCTAAACAAAAAGTGTCTCAAATTGCCTGACCATTTACGACTGCTTTGCCTGATATGACTATGCTCTATGACATTGCATTTCTCTTTGTTGCCCTTTTTGCCCTTGGTTTCACAATATTTATTCACGAGTTAGGCCATTTTCTTGCAGCTCGCCAACGCGGTTTAATTATTACTCGCTTTTCTATCGGATTCGGGCCCAAGCTATTTGGTTGGACTAGAAACGGTGTTGAATATCGCTTATCAGCCATTCCATTTGGAGGATATGTCGCACTTCCTCAACTATCAGACATGGGCAGACTCGAGGGACAGCAAAAGGAAGAAAGCAGTTCGTTAAATAAAGAAAATCAGAAATCAGCCTGGGATGACTTCGATGATGACCAAGATGAGGAGGAAACTGAAGAGGAACCTATGCCGAAAATCACCTATTCGGATAAAATGATCGTTTCGGTAATGGGTGCTGTCTTCAATGTATTGCTCGCTTTTGCACTCTCTTCTATTCTTTGGTTTTTTGGATACGATGTTACCGATGCCCAGTTAACAACCAAGGTTGGATATGTTGCCGATACTGTGGAGCGTTGGAACCCCCTTGTGGAAGAAGGTGAAGAGGTTACCTCTCCAGCCAAAAAGGCAGGACTCATGCCCGGAGATGAAATTTTGGCCGTAGATGGATCCCCCGTTGATGATTTCATGGACATCCAAAACCGTATTATTACTGGGAAACAACAAACTGCTCAGGGGCGAAGACTACTCCACCTTACCATCTTACGTGAGGGCATTGAGCAAAAGATTGAGATCTTTCCAGAAATATGGGGTGCTGAGGAAATCCGTGTAATTGGGATTGGACCCAAAGAAACATTTTTTATCGGAGAACTGTCTCCCGGAATGCCTGCTGAACTATCTGGATTACAGGTTGGTGACCAACCAGTTTCCCTCAATAATATTAAAATCCATTCCTTCACTCAAATGGTTTCTATGCTTGAGAAGACCGAGAAAAACGCAAGTGTTGTACTAGCCGTAAGAAAAGGTGGAGAAAGTGGTGAAAAGGTCGAAGTCGAACTGGCACCTGTAGAAAAAGAGATTTTCGTTAATGGTACTTCAAGCATACGGCGACTAATTGGATTTCGACCCGAATTTAAAGTCATCACCACTTACCCGAACCCCCTTACCCTTATATACAGCAGAGTGAAAGACATGTATCTCACTTTATCGGGGTTGGTAAGTCCTGCATCTGATGTAAAATTGCGTAATATGAGTGGACCTGTTGGGATTGTAAACCATCTAAGTGTTTTTGCTAAAATCGGCTTCAAAAAACTCCTTTGGTTTGTTGTTTTCATCAATGTCAACTTGGCCATTCTTAACCTACTTCCAATACCAGTTCTTGACGGCGGGCATATGTTATTTGCGACCATAGAGAAAATTCGTGGCCAACCCCTGCCCCTTGCTTTCTTAGAGCGTGCTCAAATGCTTTTTGTAGCTCTTCTTTTTTCCTTTATGCTTTATGTCACTTTCTTTGATGTACAGCGGATTTTGCCTTTCTAATCTCTAACTTATTTCTCTTCTCGTGATGGACTCGGTGACTCCCTACTGTGTCTCCAGGTTTTATCCTCAAAGACGCAATTCGAGAGAAGTAAGAATTGGCAACCTCTACCTTGGAGGCACCCACCCTGTTCGGGTGCAGTCGATGACAACAACGGACACAATGGATATCCATGGCACTGTCCAACAATCGATCGCACTGGCAGAAACTGGGTGCGAACTTGTAAGAGTGACTGCACCCAATGTACGCGCAGCAGAAGCCCTACGTGAGATAGCGAAAGGAATGCGAGAGGCCAAAGTGGATGTCCCTCTCATAGCCGATATTCATTTCATGCCCAACGCGGCTATGGAAGCTGTGAAATGGGTAGATAAAGTTAGGGTTAACCCTGGCAACTATGCTGATCGTAAAAAATTCCACGCTCGTGAATATTCTGATTCTCAATACGCGGAGGAACTTCAACGCCTGCACGATGCTTTCAGCCCCCTAGTCTTGCGGTGCAAAGAGTACGGTCGAGCGATGCGTATTGGGACAAATCATGGTTCATTATCGGATCGAATCATGAACCGGTTCGGAGACTCCCCACGCGGTATGGCAGAGTCTGCATTAGAGTTTTTACGCATTGCACGAATCCACAACTATCATGACATGGTGCTTTCGATGAAGTCGAGTAATCCAAAAGTTATGATCGAAGCTTATCGTTTAGTCGTTTCTCTAATGGATGCAGAAGAAATGGATTACCCCCTCCACCTCGGCGTAACCGAGGCAGGTGATGGGGAGGACGCACGAATCAAGAGTGCCATTGGTATCGGCTCTCTTCTCTTAGACGGACTAGGTGACACCCTCCGAGTTTCGCTAACCGAAGATCCCATTGCTGAAATCCCAGTCGCCATTGATCTTGCTAGACGGGCTGAATTGTGGTGGTCACAAAATGCTCAGGATGGTGAAGAACCTGTCGAGCATTTGAATCCCTATGAGTTTTCTAGGAGAGTCACACATCCTATCTCCCTACCCAAAGGTAAATTTTCATTCGGTGGAATGAACATCCCCGCGGTTCTTGCCAGCCCCACTTCTGCTTTGCATCAGCCTTCTGAAATTATTCAGGAGGTTGCCCGAATTCAGTCTGCGGCCAAAGATGCACCCGTTGAAGGCCTGATTATTTCACTGACTTCCGACTTCGAGTTAGACCACCTCAAGACCCTGTGCACTTCTCTATTAGGAGCAGTTTCAATGATTGTGGTTGATGATCTCCGTGAGGACCCTTCGTCCGAGTTGCCCCTCGCCCAACCTGATTCAACTCCTCTACTTTGGCACGCTTCTAATATACCTGAAGATACCGCATCATTTGCTAGGTTTCTTACCTTTTGTGAGCAGGCAGGCCACCATCCAGCCCTATCTTTATCCTCTACTGTGCCAGACCCGAGTATGGTCATGCTTTTACAAAACTCGCCCACACCTCCAGTTCTCTCGTTGAGACCAGTCAATGGACAAAACACGGTAGCTGGCCATCGTGCACTTTGTGCTTACCTCGATGGGGCAAAGCTAAATCTCCCTCTATGGATCCGTAATACAGAGAAAACAAGACTTTACCCTCATGACACATTCTTTTCTGCTCGTCTTCTTGATACTTCTATTCTTTCTGGATCATTACTTTGCGATGGATTAGGCGACCTCATATCCGTTGAGCATACAGGCAGTTTAGACCGCAACCGGGCACTCGCATACAACACATTGCAAGGTACCCGTGCACGAATTTCCAAAACGGAGTTTGTCGCATGCCCAAGTTGTGGACGGACTCTCTTCGACTTGCAGAGCACTACACAAAAGGTCAAGAAGGCGACAGGCCACCTAAAAGGTGTTACCATTGCGGTCATGGGATGTATTGTGAATGGCCCAGGCGAAATGGCCGATGCAGACTTTGGATATGTCGGTTCAGGTCCCGGAAAAATTGACCTGTATGTGGGAAAAGAAAGAGTAATGTCTGCCATTCCTGAAAGAGATGCAGTTGACCGCTTGATCGATCTCATACAAGAACAGGGTAAATGGATCGATGCTTAGCCAACCCCCTTCCCGACCTCACTTCCTTGGAATCACCATTGCGAGACCGTATCGAGGCAGGTCGAATAAGTGTCTTGTCTCAGGTCGCTTACTTTCGAAATAATTTCGGTCTCACTACAAGTCGTTGGAAAAAAGACGGAACTCGCGTCACTGATGTGGATGAGACCATTTCAACCGAGATATTCACTCGTCTTGCCACTCGTTTCCCTGAGGATGATTATTGCTCAGAAGAAGCAGTCGAAACCCCTGAGCCCACGAGTCTCTCATCTGAGTTTGCCTGGGTACTCGATCCTGTAGATGGAACCAATAATTATGCCGTAGGTGTTCCCGAATGTGCAATTTCACTTGGCCTCCTTCAAAATGGCTTTCCAGTCTATGGCTTTATTTATGACTATGGACGGGATAACCTTCTTCACGGTGGCCCTGAACTGGGCTCTTTTGAAGGAAAAAATCCAGTGCAGGCAGCCACTAAACTTGTAAATGAAAAACTTACCTTCTGTATGCACTTTCCCATACCTATCGAAAAGCTAAATTCCTTAGGTGATGCCTTGCAAGAGTGGCGCATTCGTTGCCCGGGCTCTGCCGCCATGGGACTTGCTAATGTTGCAACAGGGCGACTTGATGGGTGCCTTGAATTCCGATCCAAGCCGTGGGATTGTGCTGCTGGCCATGCAATCTGCGAAGGAGCAGGTGCTCGTTTTTATTTTCTCGATACACCGGTCTTTCCCATGAGAGAATTCAGCACGAATATGAGTGCCTGCCCTTTTCGGGTTGGTTCAGATCTGTTTCACAAAAATATATGCAGGGCACTCAAAATAAGACACGGAACTTCTTAATTCCACTTGACCGATGTGACTCACTTCGGTTTGATACATCCCTTACCAATGCGGGCATAGTTTAGGGGTAAAACCCCAGCCTTCCAAGCTGGTGTCGAGGGTTCGATTCCCTCTGCCCGCACCATTTGTACTCTTTACATTAGGAACTTAGAATTATCTCATTAATAAGTGTAAGATGATTCCATTTGACGGTTGAAATTGTTAGTTAATAAGCTGAAATTTAATCATTCAATGAATTGTTTTTTATCTAAGGTTCTTGTTTATTTAATCGTACTACCATGGTTTAACTTGTTCGGAATTACATTACCTCACCAAGGAAGGGTTTCAGTATCCGGCATACCTTTTAATGGAACTGGTTCATTTCGTTTTGCATTGGTAGACCAATCTAATAATATTACCTGGAACCATGAGGGAGGAACTGGGATGCCCTCCAACGATCTAACACTTGAAGTTTCAAGAGGCTTCTACCAGTGTAACATAGGCGATCCTTCTGTTGAAGGAATGTCTAACCTTCCATCGTCTCTATTCGACATTAATAATCCCTTATCTTTACGTATTTGGTTTAATGACGGAGTAAATGGTCTCCAACAACTTGATGATGATCAACCACTACACATCGCACCCTACTCTTTAAGCTCTCCTCGTACGGGAGGTGAAATTGTCGCCAGTCAATTGGGGGAAAGTATTTCTATTCAAGCGGTTAATGCTGGTACAACCGAATCAGATATTATTAATCGTTTATCAACCTTGGCCCAAGCTGCTTCACCAGATGGTAAAATAACTGCCAGCACCTTGGATTCATCGCTCATAAGTTACCTGACACCCAAGTTATTGTCTCCCCCTTCTCTACCTGCTCAGAGCGATGGACATGTATACACAGGACAAACCCTTGCTTTAAAAGTTGAGGCCGAGGGTCGATTCCTAACTTATCAATGGCAAAAAGACGGTGTTAATCTACACGGGGAAAATAATTCGACTTTCAAAATCTCTGAAGCAAATGCATCCATTCATGATGGTAACTACAGTGTAATCATTACTAATGATTTCGGTACTGTTGCTACTTCTGGACTGCAAATAAGTATTTTAGAAGTTAACAACTCTACACTGGGTCAAAGTTTCTTTGTTCGAAGTGCTAATGACATGGAACTCTCTTGGGTGCCTGCAGGGAGTTTTGTAATGGGAAGTCCAGCCAACCAGTGGGGGCGCGACCCTGCTGACGAAGTGGAGCACAATGTCAGCATAACCCAAGGTTTTTACCTCGGATTATTTGAAGTCACACAGTCGCAATTTCTTAGCATTATGAAGGATAACCAAAAAGGCATTTCCACCCGTCCCAGTTCTTTTAATGGAGATCATAATCCTGTAGAAAATGTAAGTTGGAATGATATAGAATCAACATTCCTTCCTTTACTTAATCAAAAGGAGGAAGCTATTGGCAATCTTCCCTATGGATGGTCATATGCTTTACCAACAGAAGCAGAGTGGGAGTATGCCTGTCGTGCCCATACAAGATCAGCTTTTTACTGGGGAGACAATAACGACACAGATTTAGCCAACTATATGGAATCCGTGGGTAATACAAAAAGGGTTGGTTGCTATCCTCCTAACCCATGGGGTTTTTATGATATGCACGGAAATGTATCAGAGTGGGTGAGCGATTGGTATGATGTAAACTACTTCACCGACCAAAATATTACTGACCCTGTAGGCTATCAAACAGGTACAGTAAAGATTTACAAAGGAGGAGCATTTTCTGGTCAAAGCTTAGGTTCCTATACTCGGGCCGCTTTCAAAGGCACTCTTTATCCTCATGAAAAAGGGTCACAACTTGGTTTTCGCTTAGCTCTAAAACGAATATAATCATCTACCCACGCTCAATTGTTCAAGAAATATTTTGGTAATTCATGTAGAGGACTTCTTCTTTTTGGGGTAATTATTGCTACACCTCAACAAAGCATCTATTCACAATACTCAATTGATTATGCCTTGACTGGGCTCGCTGTCGAAGGTCTATCTAGCGATAATTACACGATTATTGGAGGTTGGAGTTTTTTTAGTTCAAAAGCCTTAGTTCCTTCTAGCTATTTCATTTCATCAGAAGTTGAAACATATTTAATTCTGCTGACTGATCTTTTTTTATCTAGTGGAATGCATCTAGGTCATGGTTGGAATCATATCACCTGGTTTGGCACTTACTACGGATTGAATTACCCTTGGGTTTATCATCAAAATCTTGGTTGGACCTACTTTATGGAAGAAGAAAAAGAAAAAGCTTGGTTGTATAAGGATCATCTGGGTTGGGTGTGGACAGATAGTGAATCATTTCCATACCTATACATGGATGAGAGAAATCAATGGACTTTTCTCGATGTAAACAAAGTAAAGACTACTCTCTACGACTACAAATACGCTGAGTGGTTTGAATTAGGAAAAGCTTATTCTATCCATGCAGAAGCATTTCCAATTTCCGGAGGTACGGTTTTAGGAACCGGAGACTTTTACAGATGGGAAAAAGTACAACTTCAGGCTAAACCAAATGATCATTATGTCTTTGGTGGCTGGCTGGAAGATAATTCTAGCACTTCGGATAACTTTGAATTTGAAGCCACACAAGACGTGCTGGTTGCTGCTAAATTCATTCCGAAAATAAACACCCTTCAAACGTCCGCACAACTTGTAGAATCGATAGTAGATTTCCTTAATGATCGAATTGATTTAACAGAAGAACAAAAAGAATTAGCGTTCGCTGAGCTGATTTCTTCAGGTATTTCAAAGGCAGCTAACCTCAGTATTGTGAATCAAGCTCAATCCTCCATTGACATATCAGTTAATCACAATGCTTCTGCTCAAGATCAAATATTAGAAATCAAAAGCCAACTGGATTTGATTGATGTAAGCGAAGAACAAAAAAATCAAGCTTTGGCAGAAATTTTAATCTATGGTCATTCAGCAAGCTTAGGAATCCTTCTCCAAGAATAAGCACATGGAGATATCTAGACCTTGGTTTTTACTTGTTTTGCTAATAAGCATCCCTTTAGCACAACTCCTTTTAGCTCGAAATATCACTTACACAGAAGCTGTTGCTTCAACTGAAATAAAGTCAAAAAAAACTCGTAAAGAGTTAATTGATGAAATTCAAAGAAAGGCACAATCTGTTCAGGGGAAGATACTAGTGTTTGAACAAAACAATCTAGATAAAAAGAAGAGTCCTAAGTTGCCATCCAAGAAGTTTACGAACACCAATCAAAATATTAGCCAAGATGCAGATCTCTTTCGATCAGTGTCTGATACCACGCCTTCTAAAATAAAGCCTGAACCCCATTGGAATGATAATTCATCAGGAATTTATTTTTTACCGTTTTGGGGATTAACCTATGCTACGAAACTAGACTGGACGCCTACATCAATTCCCATATCTATTGAATCAGCAAATGGGTTCCTCTCCGGTTTCAGACTTGGATATGACTGGAAGCATATATACCTAGAACAAAAAAGCTATTATTTCTTGAATAAAATAGAAAAGGCGACTCCTGACCTTCTTGGAGAGACAGAAGGGGATATTTCCGGTTTCTCGACTTTCCTCTCTGCGGGATTGAATTTTCCTCTTTCGGAATATGTAGAGTGGAATGTTGCAGGAGGAATTGGCGGAACTAGTCAACAACTTGACATCCAATTCACCAATGTCGATATGTCAGATAGCGGGCTTGTTATTGCCTATCAATTTTCAACTGGAATAGAATTTAGACCCGTCGAGCATTTCCTTTTAGGCATTCATTATAATTGGTACTACACTCAAGAATTTTCCGCTTTTTCAAGCAGGCATTTGAATAGTTTCGAACTCTCACTTGGCTATTTTGATTAGTTAGAAATTTACTGCTACCCCTGCCCGATCATCGATTGTACTGCACATTCAATCATTTTTTTGTGAGCATTTACTCTGTTCTCAAAAGCATATTCCGATGGTGTCTCAAATGTAAAACTTCTTCCTTTTGTGTTTTTGTACAGGTAAAGAGCTTCAGGAAAACCATCTTCGGGCAACTTGTAAGACTTAGGTCGAATAATCCCGTTTTTCACTATTCTGCCATCTATTTTTTTACGAGGGTCTCTCTTTATGATTGTTTCTCCCGATAATAGAATTTTATCGGCTACTTCATCGACCCTTCCACCACTTTGGGGTTCGTATAGGTAAATTCCTTGACCATCGTAATCCTCATGTAAATTAACCGAAAGAGAGATCTTAAATTGACTCGTGCTATCGCCTATTGTTTTTACCAAACGATGTCTTGGATCGTTCCATACACGATTTAAATCAATACCCGAGAGATCTAGCCTTGAGTTATTTAAATACCCCCATGGGTTCAGGCATGGATAAAGTAAAAGAGGAAGAGATGTCAGATTAGCTTCTTTTTCCAATGCCCACTCAAGTAACCCAGCGATTCCAGCAGGTTCGTCCCCATGAATTCCTGCAGAGATATAAATACATGGGGTTTCTCCAACTGAAGGAGATCTGATTTCAAAAATGGGAAATCCGTCTAATTCACAAAGGGAACGAATTGATAAACCGGTTTTTTTACACAATTTTTTCCAAGATCGAATCAAAAGTTGAAAATTATGGAAATTGGTAATTTGGGAAGACATCTATCAATCTGATAATCAATTTATGTTTGCCCATCAACTATTGAAAAAAGGATAGGTTGACGAACCTATCTAATTGGTACTATGAGGTGTTCAATGATTCGCACTTTAGTTCCTACACTCTTGATTTGTCTCATTTTTAGTGGTTGTGGTTCTGGCAGTGGCAGTGGCGTAACTGTTGTGAAAGGAGAAACCATTCCTTTCCTCTCCAAAACGATGAGTAAGACTAAAGATTGGTTTACGTCTAAAAATAATGAGTCAACCACTCCTCTGCCCCCAAGCCCCCTCCATATTCAACCAAACACCTCCAGGGGAGAAAGAAAGAATTCTAAAAACCAAAGAATGGGAGTAGAAGACTACACCACAGCAATTAATCGTCTAAAACAATCTACTCCTGAGTTAAAAAATAAGTTCGGACAAGAAAGTATGGAAGTGGCGGAAAACTATCACACAATTGGAGCGATGTACTCTCTTCAGGGACAAAAGAGTGATGCACGGTTCTACTTTAAAAAGGCGTTACCCATCTTCTCATCATGGTTGGGAAGTGAGCATCCGAGGGTATGGAAGCTCAGGCGACAAATGGAAAGATTAAATTAAATTGTTTCAGCAAAATAATTCCTGAAGGGATTCATAAGAGTTGATAGATGGAGAACTCCATTCAGGAACTACCATATCGGCACATGAAAAATCATGTTCTTGAGCAAACTCACTGGGGCTTACCACACATTTCATTCCCCCATTTTTTGCCGCCACCATTCCATGCTGGGTATCTTCTAAAACTAGACAGTTTTGTGGGTTCACTCCCGATTTCTCGGCAACAAGTAAATAAATATCAGGAGCTGGCTTTTGCTTGAAAGTCGACTCACCCCCACACAAACAGGTAAGCGAGTTGAGGAAAGATTCGCCTAATGCAGCTTGAACAACTTTTTCGGCAGCCCACCCCACACATGCCGTTCCTATGGCAATGGGTATTTTATTCTTCTTTAGTTCATTGAAAAGATCACTAATTCCTGGTCGTAAAACAAGTTTACCTTTAGCTAAGTCTTCGGTAATCAGTTCCACATAAAGTTCGGTCTTTCGAAAATATAACTTTTTTTTGGTCAGCGAATACTCTTCATCAGGTAAATTCATCCAAGAAAAGATTTCTTTTATCTTGTTTCCACCCAAGGTTTGCAAGCGGTCGATATATTCTTGTTTTGACCAGTGCCTTCCAAGTTCCAACTCCTCAAATAACGCATTATAAGCTAACCTATGATAGTCTTCGGTTTCAAGGATGGTACCGTCCAAATCTGAAATGACTAATTCCAAGCACATCTTTTCTCTTATTTAGATTGTTGAGTCCCTTTTTCACAAAGAATTGAGAATTGATCAAATCTAGACACCCTTTCTTGGTTTCTCTCAGGATTAGGATCAATCGTGATTGAATGCTTAACAAGCTCTTGAGACAAATCCCCCACCTTCTTGGAATAAAAACCTGCAGCCGCTAAAATAGCGGCGCCCATGGCTGAGTTTGGATACTGGGAAACTTTCAAGGATCGTTGAAGCATATCTGCTCTTATTTGCATTCCAAGTAAGCTAGAAGCCGCACCCCCGGTTACATAGATTACAGGACCCACCTCTGCTACCATATTTTCCAACAGATCGTAGGTCATTTTTTCCACAAAGGATAATCCTTCCAGGCACCATAGATAAAACTTCAAGTCTTCATTAGTTGAGTCGACTTTAAATGGCATAAACTCTGAGGAGGTAAAAGGTAACCTTTCACCTTTTCGGGTAGATGGGTAGAGAATCGAAGGTACGACCCTCGAAGTCTTTGCATCGCTTTCAATATCTTTCATTCGACTTCCAAAACGATCCTTAAGAATTTCACCCCCTGCATTAGAGGCACCACCTGGCAACCACGCGCCGTCCGGGTGGCGATGACAATAGATACGACCTAAATTATCTCTTATCCGACTTTTTGATAATCCCTTAATAGCGAGCGTGGTTCCAATGGTCGTTGACCACTCTCCTGCTTTGCCAGCCCCTGATGCATAGAAAGCTGCATTAGAATCAGTAGCTCCACTTACGAGCAGGCAGGAATTGGCAAGCCCCCACCTTCTACAATGAATCTTGGCTACCTCTCCAATGACCACTCCCGGAGAAACTACTTTGGGTAAATTGAGTGAAGGCATTTTGTCCGACCAATCCATTTTATCTAAATCAACACCCGTTTTCATAGCATTGGTAAAATCAGTTGGTATGTCCACTGAACCATTTAACCAAGCATTTAAAAAGTCAGTTGCATGAAGAAACAGGGTGTCATCAGGCAAGGGCAAGTTCTTTTGCATCCAAAGGATTTTCGGCAAGGAAAATGTCGGCGAGCATTCCCCTTCAAAAATACCTATACACTCCGCCACTTCTTTCACGGAGCGCACATCATTATGTAGTAAGGCAGGACTCATTGGACGGCCAAGTCGGTCAACAGGGAGAATAGTTCCCGAAGTTGAGTCGACCGAAATGGCCGAGACACATCTATTCTCTGGAGTAGAAAAAAGTTCGTCTAAACAAGCTTCAAGAGCATGAATCCAATCAAGCGGTTCTTGTTCAGACTCACCGAGGCTTTTTGATAGATTTATTATTTTTAAAGCACGGGATATCTCACTCAAAACTGTACCATCTTCGCGAATTAAAATACAGCGTACGCCACCAGTACCTAAATCAATCCCTAAAAATCCCATCATGTAATTTTGGTATTCTTAGATATGATTAGCAATCTAAACAAAATTCCAGAAACCAATGAACGGAATCGTTCTCCCTCAGCAGTTTGCTCAATCCAATAATGACGTTTCAATGAATATTATCATTCCATGAGTGATCTAACTACTGATTCCTTCCAAAATCATTTCTATATATGCCGACTCCCCAAGTATGTATTTCTTGTTTCTATCCATGTAATTACCTAATTGGCTACAAACTTTAAATTTCAAGCCCAGGCGATCAATGAACAGAAATGACAGCACACCGTGGTCCATAAAATTACAAAGCCTGGCTAACCTGTTACAATTTTTGTGACTCATGGATAATAGAATAAAATTTCAAAGATCATGAAAAGGGGTCTTTTTTGCTTTAGACAAGATCTTCGACTAGATGATCATCCCGCACTAAGTAGGGCTGTGAAATGTACAGATCAGTTAGATTTTGTCTATCTTTTCGAAGACAAAATATGGAGTTCGAACGATCGTATTTCTCATCATCGAGCACGCTTTATTCTCGAATCACTTGAGGTGCTTAAATCGGACATCGAAGAAAAAGGGGGTACTCTGCTGATCTCTCAAGGAAATATAGTAGAGGCCATCCCTCGATTAATGAAGCAGTTGGGTTCTGACATCTGTTTCATGCAGGCACACAGTGCATACAATGAGAAACTGGATGAGGTGGCACTAGCTAAAAAGGTAAATCTCATCCTAGAAGACGGGGCTACAATGATTCATGCTGATGATTTCGAAAACCTGAATATAGATTTCCCAGAAACCTTCACTCAATTCCGGAAACAAGTGGAAAAAAACTGTCAACCAAGGCACTGTATTCCTGCACCCAAATCCTTGAATTGTAGTAGAAAATATTCTGATCCAATACCCAGTTTAAATGATCTTAGATTCAAAGAAAACGAGATGGATTCACGCACACCTTTTCACTTCCAAGGAGGTGGGCATGCAGCGAGGAAAAGAGTCAACTCATGGATTTGGAAGCAGAATTGTTTGTCGACTTATAAAGAAACAAGAAATGGTTTGGTCGGAAGTTTGTTTTCCTCCCGTTTTTCTCCATGGCTTGCCCAAGGTTGTATATCTCCTCGATTTCTGCATGAACAAGTAAGAGAATATGAGCATCAAAAAGGTTCAAACAAAAGCACATACTGGATGATCTTTGAGCTTTTATGGCGGGACTTTTTTCACTTCTTTTCCAAAGCTCACGGGAAGCATATTTTTCACTTCAAAGGAATTCATCCGGAGAGGACCCATTCAACTCCTAAGACAAACCTAAAAGAAGTGTTCGAAAACTGGAAAATGGGACAAACGGATGATCAATTCGTGAATGCCAATATGAACGAACTTAGAATGACTGGATGGATGAGTAATCGAGGCAGACAAAATGTCGCCTCCTATCTAATTCACCAATTAGGTCTCGATTGGCGCTTGGGAGCACGCTGGTTTGAACAACAACTGATAGATTATGACCCGTGCAGTAACTATGGTAATTGGCTATATCTTTCTGGCTTTGGAAGCGACCCCAGACCCAATAGAATATTCAATGTAGCTAAACAGGCATCGATTTATGATGCTAATCAGGAATACAGAAAATTATGGCTTTGATGATAGATTACCAGTTTCTTACTAACTGATCCCAATATGTTTCCAAGGTTTTAGCGTCGGGGAATGACTTCGTAACGATGGCCTCTTTACTCAATGCATCATGGTAGTGAAATACAATTTTGTTCTCCCCATTGATCTTTTTAAATAAAAAGATTTGGGATTTATTAACGCAGACTAAATTACCTTTTTCGTCCAACCCAGCTTTAATAACCTTTAGTTTAGTTTCTGCCTTTTGCAGGAAGGATCCCATAAACACACCAGAGAGTAATAGCACTGCAGCTCCCATCCAAAGTTTTGATCGATTTTTCATGGCTCACTTATTGATGATTTGATTCTGATATTTTTTCAAGCACTTCTTCTGAACCTCTTTCCCTTGCATTACGCCATGATTGATTTCAGCTTGAACAATCTTTGACCAGCAGTTCATGGGATCAATGAATACAAAATTAGATTTAAATACATTCCAATTAGAAACATTCCGGGATGAGTGGAAATCCGAACTCACGACATGGATAACCTCTTTCCAAGATTTATATCTATGGTCAGGCAAAACCTTCGAAAATGGATTCACTCCATCAAGCTTGGAAAAGCACCAAAAAAGAACAGATGTGAAAAGCTTCGCTTTAACAGATAAAGAAAAGAATATCTGTTGTTATGGAGAACTGGTTCTTGGAGAAAATCGAACTGGTACGCTGTGTAGAATCATCACTCATCCCCAAAAAAGAGGAAAGGGCTTGGGAACTAAATTTTGCTCGTTACTCATCAGGGCTGCCCGAGATCGATTAAAGTTAAAATCAATTTCCCTGAATGTTCTAGGCTGTAATCAGAATGCAATTGTTTGCTATCGTTCTGTTGGCTTTAAAATTGATCTTGTAAGACCCAAAGCCCGAAAGTTTGATGGAACCTTCCAAGACCTAATCTACATGTCGTTTATCCTAACTGATTAACAATGAAAAAAATAAGTGGGGGCTTAGTGCTCTACCAATTTGACCCAGATCCCCAAAAAATTAAATGCCTCGTAGCCCATCCCGGTGGTCCATTTTTCAAAAACAAGGATGAAGGTTGGTGGAGTATACCCAAGGGTGAACCAGATCCAAACGAGGATATTTTTGCTGCAGCCTTACGTGAATTTGAAGAAGAAACTGGAATGCCTCCGCACGGCCCCTACCTTGATCTTGGATCCATTACTCAAAACAATGGGAAAGAAGTGTTTGCTTGGGCCTTTGAGGGTTGCTGGTCGGAAGATCGGGAGCCTATTTGTAATCAAATAACCATGGAGTATCCTAAGGGCTCTGGAAAAGAGTGGACATTTCCAGAAATTGACAGAGTTGAGTTTTTACCAATCGAACTAGCCAAGAAAAAACTTCGTAGCCAACAAGCTCCCCTACTAGACCGCTTAGTGAAAAGACTTCCACTCGCAACTACAGGAAATGCAGGCTAAGGTTGCCTTGTTGCCACGAACTTTCATATAATTATTCGTATGACTATTTCTGAGCCATCTCCCAATCGCCCTTTCCTTATTATTAGCATTGTCGGGCTCATTTTATTCGTCGGATTCAGTAGATACATTCCATTCGAACATTCCAATCTATTCAATTTCTCCCCCGTTTTAGCAATTTTTCTTTTTTGTGGAGCTTACCTTCGGGGTGTTTGGTCTTGGGCAGTACCCATAACCGCTATCTTTCTCTCTGATATGATCCTAAACCCAAATTATGGTTTGAATTTCGTTGAGCCTTTTATGTTCATTACGCTCGGGAGTTACTTGGTTATCTGGATCTTGGGTAAAAAATTGGGAAATCAGAAAAACTTCGCTATGTGGACATGCGGTTCTGTACTTTCCGCACTCTTTTTTTATATTTCCACAAGTGGTTTTGCATGGATAGCTAATCCAGTTTACCCAAAATCAGTCGATGGTTTGATTCAAGCTTTGACTATTGGAGAACCCGGGTTTGCCCCTGCTTACTTATTTCTCAGAAACTCCATTTTGAGTACAGTAATTTTCTCAATTTTGTTTCGCTACACCTATCTTTGGTTAGCTCATCAATCTACTAGAGAAAATAAAAAAGGGTTCGTAGTACAAGTCTAAGTTGTTCGCTGTCTTTTTGCTTCAAAGAGGCACACTCCAGTAGCCACCGATACATTTAAGCATTCCACTCCCCCATGCATTGGAATATACACTAACTCATCGCAATATTTTGCCGTTAAACGGCGAATTCCTGTTTCCTCTGCACCCATAATTAAAC
The DNA here is from genome assembly GCA_038103695.1 of Opitutales bacterium. Classification (GTDB taxonomy): domain Bacteria; phylum Verrucomicrobiota; class Verrucomicrobiia; order Opitutales; family Seribacteraceae; genus Chordibacter. Next base: position 8,512 of record JAYNZN010000027.1, on the reverse strand, counting down.
CGATTGCCCCACCGAAACTTACATTGTAAAGAGATTGAGTGGCTTGGTCACTGGTTCCTACCCATTTTATTCCTAGGCTTTTTAATTTATCTAAATACCTTGCTAAATTACCAACACGGGCAATGGAAAGATTTTCAGCAGCACCACATGCGACATGTCTAACCACCTCAGTCAACCCAGCTGAACGATCATTCGGAAGCACAACTAAATCCACACCAGCACCATCAGCTGAACGCAAGCATGCCCCAAGATTCCTGGGATCCTGTACCTGATCAAGTGCTAAAATGAAAGGGTCATGCTTCAGACCTTCAAGAAAACTGGTAGATTCTTCTTCATCTAGCGTTGAAATAGAAACATCAGGTTTAGCGTGTGTTTTACGCCCCAATGCTTTTGAGTAGCGGCGCTTCACAGACAAACGCAGCTTATGCCAGAACAGTGATCAACTTAGAATTAATCATGAAAATCAGAACCCTCTTCAGTTTTGTTTACATAACCTTTACGGATACAAAAGTCGCCAAATCTTTCTGAAGAGTTTCGATCTTTTGCAAAATCTACAAGGACTGGACGCAGTTCACTTACAATCTGTTCATGAGTAATGGCTGGTCGGTATAGTTTATTTAGACGCATACCATCAAGTCCAGCACCCAAGTATAGATTATACTTGCCGGGTGCTTTACCAACTAACCCGATCTCACCTAAGTAAGGACGACCACAGCCATTCGGGCAACCAGTTGAACGGATGGCTATTGATTCCTCCCGTAAGCCTAAATCATCAATAATCGTCTCAAGCTCATCAATAAGTTTAGGGAGATAGCGTTCGCTTTCCGCTAGAGCTAAACTGCAAGTCGGCAAGGCCGTACATGCAATCGAGTTTAAACGAATACCTGACAATTGATCTGGTAAAATAATACCATGTTCAGAGAAAATTTCGTTCACTCTTTCCTTATCAGATGAATCCACTCGTGCAATGACTACATTTTGATTTGCAGTTAAGCGGAACTGACAGGGGACCTCTTCAGCAATTTTACGTAGGGCCACACGCCCTCTGCTTCCTTCCTCGTCTCTCAGCCTTCCTCCTTCAACAAATAAACCATAGGCCCATTTTCCATCGGCATCTTCAGTCCACCCATAACGATCCGTAGTCGAATCAAAGGTAAACTCTCTTGCCTTTTCAAGGTTCCACCCAAGACGGCGATTCAATTCATCTAATATCCAATCCGCTCCATGATCCTCAACCGTGTATTTCATGCGTGCATGCCTACGATCCGATCGGTCTCCAATATCACGCTGGATTTTCACAACTTCTTCTGCAACCTGCACAACTTGCTCTGGAGAACAGAATCCAATCACATCAGCAAGCCGAGGAAATGTGGCGGTTTTGCCATGGGTCATACCCAATCCACCTCCAACCAGAACATTATATCCCACCACTTTCTGCCCATCAGGAATACCGACAAAGCCAAGACAGTTCGAGAAAACATCAACATCATTTCTAGGCGGCAAGGCGACCGCTATTTTAAATTTTCTAGGCAAATAGGTTTTACCGTAAATTGGTTCCTCATTTTCCTCACCAATTGAGCCTGCTTTCTCTCCATCAAGCCAAATTTCTGCGTAAGCAGAAGTTTGAGGTGTTAAGTGATCATGTATTTTTTGGGCCACTTCCAACGCCTGACTATGCAAGGAGGATTCAAAGGGGTTAGCAGGCGACATAACATTACGATTCACATCTCCACAGGCAGCAAGGGTATCAAGCAAGGTGTCATTAATCTCCTTCATGGTTTGCTTAAGATTGTGCTTGAGCACACCGTAGAGTTGAAATGCCTGCCGAGTGGTAAGCTTCAATGTACTTTCACCAAATTTATCAGCGAGTTTATCAATTCCTATCCATTGTTGTGGTGTACAGACTCCTCCAGGTACGCGAACACGAATCATGAAAGAAAAAGCTTTTTCTTTTTTTTCTTTAATCAAGGCTGCTCGCTTATCACGGTCATCCTGCATGTAAGTACCATGAAACTTAGTCAACTGGGCGTCTTCTGCAGAAATTGCACCGGTGGAATCATCTGACAGACTCTCTAGTATAGTTCCACGCAAAAAATTGCTTCGATCTTTAATTCCTTCGTTGGATGCCAACTTCTTGGGTTTGTTTGGGTCGGAAATCATAATAATTCTTTATTCCTAATTATTTTTGGTTGCTGTGGCAAGAATGGCATTTTCATAAAACATTTAAATTTTTGCAGGAATACTCTCCAAAGTAAGTCCAGGATTGAAATTTAAACGCCCGTTCTCATTGGGCCAAACCCCTACAGGATCATAGTGGGATGCATGAGCAATCATGGCAGCATTATCACCAGTATGTTTGCTTTCAGCGGGCAGAAATAGGACTTTTTCTTCCTCACAAATCAGCATAAGCCTATCTCTTAAAACTTGATTATTTGCAACGCCCCCAGACAGCCCAAAGCTTTTGTACTTACGAGATTCCAAAAAACCACGGGTTTTCTTGGCCAATTGATCCACCGCTGCCTCCTGATATGAGGCACACAAATCAGCATGCCGGCTTTGAATTTCCTGATCATTCATTTTTTGGAGAGTATAAAGTAAACTTGTTTTTAATCCGGAAAAACTAAAGTCATAGTTTTTTCGGGACTGAAAAGCACGAGGAAAAGAATAAGCCTTGGCGTCTCCAGATTTGGCATGCTTTTCAAGCTCTGATGCTCCAGGGTAAGGAATCCCTAGAAGTTTTGCTCCTTTGTCAAGGGCCTCTCCAACAGCATCATCCTTTGTTCTACCAATCACTTTTATTTTTCGATAACGATCTATCTCAAAAAGCAATGTATTGCCACCTGAAACCAAAAGTCCTAGGTGAGGAAAGCCATCATCCCAAGAAGAAGACAACCTTCTGCCCTTCATGAAGGGGGAAAGAGCATGACCTCTAAGGTGGTTGACTCCGTGAACTGGAACCCCCCATAACTTCCCGAGGGTCTTCGCAACACTAATTCCAACCCCGAGGCAACCAATCAAGCCAGGGCCACAGGTAACGGCTATTTCAGTCACTTGCTCGGCTAAGTTATATTTCTTATTTACCAGGTTTAAAAGTGGGAAAAAATTAGTTAGATGCTGGCGAACAGCCAGATCGGGAACCACACCACCGTATTCTGCATGTTTGATAATTTGTGAATTTACCCATTCTTCAACCACTCCATCTTCTCGGTCGTAGAGTGCAAGGGCTGACTCATCGCATGAGCTTTCTATCCCTAAAATCATTCTGCTCGATATTTACTAAAGTTTGACTCCATGATGATTTCTTTGGCTCGGTTAAGTTGGCGATCTGGAATGCGAGAAAAACCGAAAAGTTTTTGGTAAGTTTTTTCATCTAAGGCAACTCCAATATCTCTTTGCAAAATTAGTTTGCGTTCCTCGTTCTCATCGCAGGGGACTTGAACATCAGGAGCTAGCCCAATCTCACTTAATTCAGTACCATTTGGCAAACTGTAAGTCGAAGTAGTAAGGCGAATCCCTCCCCCTCCAGAGAGTGTAAAGATTGTCTGCACAGAGCTTTTCCCAAATGAGGTTTCACCGACCAGTATAGCACCTCCCAATTGCCCCAATGCCCCTGCTAATAGTTCTGAACCACTGGCACTTTTTTCGTTAAATAAAACTACCATAGGTATCTCGACAGGAGGGTCTTTCCGTGGAGAGAACAACTCTCGAAGCTCTTCTTTCGATCTTCCGTTCACTCGCACAATCACTTCTTTTTGAGGAAGAAAAAAGCCAGCCACATTGACCGCAGAGTCAAGAAGCCCTCCCCCATTATTTCTTAAATCGAGAATTATCCTTCTCATACCATTAGCCTGCATAACCTCCAATGCAGATTCAACTTCCCATTCTGTAGTCCTGGAAAATTGAGATATCCTCATATAGCCCGTTTTATTCTGGTCCACCCAAACTTCTTCTACGCTGGGCATAATAATAGAACCTCTCTTTACCTTATTTTTCCTTTCTACTCCAGATAACCCAATAACATGAAGAGAGACCTCACTTCCAGTCTTGCCTCGGATTAAGTTTCCTATTTCAGCAACACTTAACCCAACAACAGAATGATCGTCTACTCTGGTTATTCGGTCTCCTACCTCTAATTGAGCAAGGCTTGCGGGGCTTGATTCAAAAATCTTGGTCACCACTCCACCTTCCGAAACGGACCTAATTTTTATACCAATTCCAACATATCTCATGTCCATGGAGTTATTGAAATGGGAAAACTCGTTTGGCTTAAAATAGGAAGAATGCCGATCAAGTGAATCCACCAATCCATAAATAGCATTATCGGCTAGCTTATCGAATTGGGAAATATTTTGATCGTAATGTTTAGATTCAATTAATCGAAATACTTCCCCGACTCTTTCAAGACTAGACCAGTAATCCCCTCTTAACCAAGCACGAGAAGGAGGATCCAAATAAATTTTGACTGCCAATCCACCGATAACAGCACCTACGCAAAGAAAAAAAACTTGGCGGGCCCAGGGAATTAGCAGTACTTGCTTGAGTTTCACTTAAAATTGCTTACGCAAACACCATGACATTGCCAATTCCAAAGGCTACCGACGAGATAATCAACTCCTTCAAGCATCTACTTGCTAAACGAGATTCTGTTCCCTTTGATGAATATATCCAATGGGCTCTTTATGATGAGCGGATTGGATACTACACCGCAATGCGGCAGCGGATTGGAAAAACTCAAGAATGTGATTTCTACACATCGTCCTCGATACGGCCGCTTTGGGGAGAGCTTATTGTCGAGGCTTGTTTAAATCTTTTAGCAACACGAAATCCGAACAAGTTTACTTTTATTGAAATTGCTGCAGAACCAAATGACACAGTTCTGAAGGGTATAAAACTTCCCTTCCGCAACCATCAAATCATAAGGTTAAGCGATGAGGTTAATATTCCAGACCATGCGGTTGTCTACAGCAATGAGTGGCTCGATGCTCAGCCATTTAAGCGGTTTCGATATTCTGGCACTGAAAATGGTTGGCAGGAAATCCATATTTCTATCGATGGAGGTACTTTTCACGAAATCGGGAAGCCCATAGTAGGTAAATCTTCCTATGAGTTACCCAGTAATCCCAATCGAGGTGACCTCTTCGACTGGCCGTGTGGTGCAAGAAAGTCCCTTAATAATCTTCTATCTGCAAATTCTTGGCAGGGATTATTTCTCACTTTTGATTATGGGCTTCCAAGGGAGGTATTACTCAATGATCGTCCTCTGGGAACTGCCAGAGCTTATTACAAACAGTCGATGGAGACCAATCTACTACTAAGACCAACAGAACAAGATTTGACCTGTCATCTTTGCTGGGATGATCTTCAGGATTGCTTAGTCGAAAACAATTTTCACGATACGGGACTTAAAACACAGGAGAGCTTCTTTCTGCATTTTGCTTCCAAGAGAGTCAGGCGGGCTTTTGATGAAAAGAAAGAATCGCATAATGCCGAGATGCAGGCGATCAAAGAAATTATTCACCCCGCTCATTTGGGTCATGGGCTACAAGCTTTTTGGGGACTTCGTATGTGAATGAAAAGTCATTAAGGAATGATGGAATTAAGACTGTTAGCCACATCGACTGGAGCACCTACCTCATACAGTTCCCTAACATCTTCTTCACCCCATGCAGAATCAAATATGGCAAACTCATCAATACAGCCATTTAAAGCTACATTACGATGATAACCTTTAAAAGCTTGGGTATGACCAAGGAGGCCCTTTTTTAAGGAGATTGACTGAGCAGACAAAATTCTCTCCTTACTAAATGAACGGCCATTTACATAATGAGTCACCCATTTACTTGCAGAGTCAAAGGTAGTAGCGAGATGGATCCACTTACCCAAACGATCCTCAGGAAGGGCTACTGGGGAAGAGTACTTCTCTAATCCCGAAGCCGTATTGACCGCCAATACTAACTGGCCAGTGGCATTAATTGCCCAGCCCATAGCTCCTTTAATATGAGGTCGAGAAAAGATAATGGGAGCCACAGAGTTACTGATTCTGTCTACTCGTATCCAAGTTGCCAAAGTCGCTTCAATGAGTGAGTTGGGAACATTAAAACATACACGATCATTGTTTTGAGAAAACTGTAAGGCACCTTTTCCAGGCCACCGCCCCTCGGTCCATTTACAACCAATAACCGCTCCGTTTCCATGCCCACTTCTTCGCTTGGTCTCATCTGTAAGCGTCCTGGACCAGGAATTATGATTTTCGAAACCATAGTACAATAGCGTGCCTGGGCTCGATGAAAGCCGACGGCTTAATTCAATCCATGCGGATTGTCTTCTCTGTGCCTGTTCCAACGAACGGCTGGCTAAATCAGATGAACCGAGATAATTGCCTGAAGGCATATCGAGTGAAGAAGCAACTCCACTGACATCCAGATAGATCGCCTCGCCTCCACTTAATTCTTTCGATATCTCATTTCCCTCTACATCAGTTCCGTCATACCTGACTTTTCCTTTATAAACATAGACTTCAGCAGATCCTTCCTCATGGACATGTATCCCGAAGTCTGTTCCGAGATCCACTATTTTACCCATAGGTAAATCCACACTGAACCCAACTGCTACCTTTGGCACATGAGCCCTCATTTTACCCCTCTTTAAAACAGCTGCATTAGAGTTTAGAAACTCGGAACTAACCCGTCCTTCAAAAATAACAGTTGCACCCTGCATTAGCTCCACTTGCGACAAACCAGTTTTCATCTGCCAGCCTCCAGGGTAAACAGAAGCCCCAACCTTTAACTTTTTGGGTGCATCATCTTCCCATACTAACCCCACAGCTTTGGTCAAAACAGCAACCGGTTCAGCAGGGGCTTGTTCGTAAAATACAGACTTAGGCTCCCCTGACCCCGGAGAGATAGACTGCTGAGCCCTATCGCTTAACAAGAGCTCAGGGTCAGCTTCGTAGCTCCAATAGATATATACCCCAAATAAAAGCAATGCAGCAAGGGGAAGCAAGGCACGGGCAAACTCAACAACTTTGAGAGTTACACTTTGCGGCTCAGAATCATCCGGGCTGGATAAGGTTTCATCTGCATAGTGGCAAAGACTCGCATGCATATCCATAAAGGTGATGTAGTGCTTGCGGGCTTCCAGCGATTCCTCAAGCCAGTTCTCAAGTTTTCTTTTTTGGTCTTGCGAGAGATTTTTTTCAACTAAACGGTCAAACAGCTCATAGAGTTCAATCGTTTCTGCGTCTGAAATGCTCATGAATTAAGCTCTTTCGGATGCAAGTTCGATATTTACACAATCGTGTAAACTTTTACGTATTCTTGTGAGTGCTTTATATGCTCCCTGAATAGTTCTTCCGCATGCCTGTGCCGCCGCTTTTACATTATGTCCCGACTCGTATCTAACCAATACCATGCGCCGATCCCGTTCATTTAACTTTTGGAGACATATAGAAAGAGCACCATGGCGATGATCCAACTCTTCTTCCATTTCGACTCTAGTTTGAGAAATAACATCTAACACCTCTTCATTAAAAACAACTTTGGAGGTAGCATATTTTTTGCGAGCCGCTCTTACTTTCCAATAAGCAATTTGGCAAGCCCATGAGTAAAAATTGGTTCCCAATTTAAATTCGGAAAATTTCTCACAAATAGTAAGGCTGGCCTCCTGCAGAATATCTTCAGCATCAGCACGAGTTGGAACTAAGGTCATAATGTAAGCAAATAATCTCCTTTGATGTTTCATCATAAGTTGAACCAGTTCAGATGATCGGTCTTGGGGAGAAACAGCCATAGGATGACAAATTAAATCACAAAGAATGCTTAAGCCGCTTGGATGATCGAAGAAAACTTACGGGAAGGAATCAATTTATTTTCAGAAAATTTTTCGAATTTGTTCAGACCACGTCTAATGACTTCGCGCTTTGCTTTCAGGAGTGATTTCGAGGCCAGTTTGATTTTACGGACTTTTACAGAACACCCTCGTCCTTCTACCACTTCAGTCATTTTGTAGTAAATTGTACCGCCAGGTGTTTGCGAAAGCCTATCTGTTAATTGTACCTCTTTTCTTTTTCTTTTGCGCAACCGTTTCACACTCCCCAAGGGTGCCCCATCTGGTAGAATTGAGTTTTCACGCCCTAAATCACCCTGAGCCTCGGCCAAAAGTCGAGTGATTGTATTTTCATCTAGATATTTATTTCGTAAATCAGTGCAAACAAAGTCATCGTCGTAAGTAACTTCCAGCAAAGGGTCGTCAATAAACATAATGTTTTGAGGGTTCCCAAGAACTTTCTTGAGATGCGAATTGTACCATTCACTCGCCTTGATTACAGCACTTCTACGATTGCATCCGTAGAAGGACTTGTAGGCCACAAACTGACGATCCGGCCCCAGCCTGGCTTCGATTAGATATTTCGTCTCATAAATCAGCTCGAAGTATTTTTCATAAGGAATATGAAGGGTTGCCTCGTATTTTTGAAACTCATTAAATTTCATCATCTTTAAGTTCTCCTTTTGGC
>JAYNZN010000026.1:0-27073 GCA_038103695.1 Opitutales bacterium | reverse complement strand
AGCCACGCTGCTGTGTGAGAGTAAGTTGTTGCCAGTCTTGCGACCCGCGTCTTCCTAACCGAAGACGCGGGTCTTTTTATTTTAATACATTCATTTCTCCTATCACTAATTCATCCAAATATTTATGGGTAATCTAAAAAAGAAGCGTCGCTTAAAGATGAATAAGCATAAGCGTCGCAAACGTACGAGAGCCAATCGTCACAAAAAGAAAGATTGGTAGTCTTTGTTGAGTATTTTTACTCACACCCTTGTCTACGCATCAAACATTAATATAATGATCGTAGATGAATGTTGCTCCTAAAAAACTCTCTTTTCTTAACGATCTACCGTTCGATGTGCGCTCGGCTAGATTTATTGAGTTCTTCGAAGCCCATCTCTCCGATTTATTAACTGAGTTAGATTCTGAAGTAAGGGGTTTTGCTCTTGATGTTGCCCTTTCCGGCGGTAAACGTATCCGCCCACTTCTTACCTTTCATTTTGCTGGTCACAATATTGATTCTCAGGATTCACTTATCAAAGCGTCTGCAATCCTTGAATTGGTTCATTTAGCCACCCTTATCCACGATGATATTCTAGACGACGCAGAGGTACGTAGGAACCTTCCTTCATTGCACAAAAAAATTGGATCACATGCAGCTGTTCTTTTGGGTGACTCTCTTTTTGGATACGCACTTGAATTGGCAGCACAATTTCCTACAACTCGTATCTGTGCTATCGTCGCTGAAGCCACACGCAAAACTTGTTCTGGTGAAATTAGACAAACCTTTTCGAGAGGAAGAACGGATGTATCCTTAGACGAATATCTAAGTTTCGTTCATGGCAAAACGGGTGAATTGTTTAAAGCATCTTGTGAAATTGGTGCCTATCTTTCAGGAGCAGATGAAGAGACCATTCAAGTTGCTGGTAAATTTGGTCTTTCACTTGGTATAAACTACCAAGTTTTTGATGACTTGATCGATTCCTTTGAGTCCCAATCAAATATCGATAAATCAATAGGATCTGATTTAGATACTGGCAAAATGACCCTTCCCTTAATTCTCCTCAGAGATATTGCCACAGTCGATGAACTTTCCCGTTTTGACGATTTATTTTCTTCTCCCAGAGAATCGATTAATTTACATACTAAAAGAGCCTTCGTGCATTCTTTGCTCGATAAATACGATATTCTTAATGTGTGTGTGAAGTATTTTCATTCACACTTAGAGGAAACATATGCTTTGATTGAACAGTTGCCCAGTGATGCTCTTAAATCCGACCTCTTTTTGTTTCTACAATCATTCTCAGCAAAATTCAAAAAGCTAAACAACCTTAAAACTTGTAATTTTCTTGCTGTTTGATCGATTTTTATCCATGATTTACACATGGAAAATCAACCAAAGAGTATTGTGTCGGGTGATTCCCCTTCCATTACATCTGAGGATGAACAAAGTGATGTGTTAACCCTTGTAACTAGGGCAAAGTCTGGTGACTTGTCTGCTTTTGATTCTCTGATTGTCCGTTATCGCAACAGGTTGTACTCTGTCATTTATAACATGACTATGAACGCCGATGACGCGGCAGATTTAACTCAGGAATCATTTGTTAAAGCATTTCGCTCTCTTGCCAAATTCAGAGAAAAATCTTCTTTTTACACATGGCTTTACAGAATTGGTGTTAATCTTACCTTAACACATCTTAAAAAAAGAAAAATCCGCCAGTTTTTCAGTTTTGATAATGTTAGCGATGATGGAGGTATCAATAAAGATTTAGAAGCAGTTTCTTCAACTTCGAGTACTTCTGTTAAGAAAGCTTTAAACAATGAATTGCATGAAAAATTGAACGAAGCGCTTTCGAAGTTGTCAGATAAACATAGAACAATTGTGGTTTTATTTGAAATAGATGGGCTTGGGCATAAGGAAATTGCTAAGATTATGAATTGTACGGAAGGCACCGTGCGTTCTCGTCTTTTTTATGCTAAGCAACAACTCCAATCGTATTTATCAGAATATTTAAACTAGGAAAAAATAATGAAAGACAAACCTACCCTCGACGAGCTTTTCCAATCTAAAAAATTAGACCTTCCAGATGATGATTTTTGGAATGACTTTCATGACCGTGTCAAAGGTCGTGCCATTGCATCACTCAGTGATCAAACTAAAACTGCATATGCGAAAAAGGGACTTATTTATGGTGCTTTACCCCTTTTACTTACAGCCTTCATTGGATGGAGTGTTGTAAGCTCATTCCATTCTGGTGGAAATCAAAAATTTGTTTCCGATACTACCACAGTCATTCCATCGGATGATTCCTTATTCCGACTAACTGAATTAATTGAGCAAGATGGCAACTCGCATCGTGAAGGCGTTGTTCAACTTGCAAGTCTCAGTTCTTTTGAATCTTTTGCCAGTTCTACTGTGCAACTTGCTGGTGGTGAGTCTAATTTCAACCATCATTCTCTTAGCTTGAGTGTTAATTCCGGTTCGGTTAACCAATACACCTTTTAATTGAATGTTCAGGCTTGTTTTTACAAGCTCTTGCTTGATTTACGGTTGTTCATTTCTTTTAGCTGAACCAGTCCTATCCAATTCTTTCCTTTCCGTTCAAGATAGAGTAAGGGATATTTTTGAACTTTCCAGTGATTGTGTGGTTCGGGTAAAAGCAACACGCAAGGACACCACAAATGAAAAATCGAGTCGTATCCTTAAAATGGGTAGTGGCTTTTTTGTAAGTAAAGATGGTCATATATTAACCACTGGATTACTTCGGAATGCTGATCAAATTTGGATCGAGCACCGTCAATCATTCTATCTGGCACAACTAGTTGGGCATGATCATCTTTGTAACATCTCCATGCTTAAGGTGGCGGATTCAAAGAACGAATTTCCCTTTTTATCAGTTGCGGACCGAGCCGATGATGTTGGGCCTGGTTCCCTTCTTGTGGGATTAACTTGTGCTTTGGAATTCAAGGTTGGTCCCACTTTTGGTTTGTTTCAAAGTGAGGAAATATCATTTGGAACCAGATTATTTCCTACTAAAATGATTCGTACAAGTGTACCATTGGGTCCGGGTGAAATTGGGGCACCTCTTTTTGATCTGCATGGAAGATTTGTTGGGATTGCCCATGCAGCACTCACTGATCTTGGATCCTCTTTTATTTTGCCTGCTGATGCATGTTTACGAATACGTGACGGCTTGCTCCTCTCGGGAAGGGTAGATTATGGATGGTTTGGAGTTACAGTCTCTCGAAAATTAAATAACGAAAATTCATTTGATATTATAGTTGAGAGTACAGTTCCAAACTCGCCAGCTTCCAAATCGTCTCTCAAAAAGGGAGATTGTATAAAGAAGATTGGATCCATTCAAGTGGTTGACAGAGGTGACCTTGCTCATGCTGCTTTTTTTGCTAAGCCCGGAACGGTGGTTCCATTTTTGGTGACTCGAGATAATAAAACGGTGTCTGTACCCATCAAGGTAGAAAAACGTTCTGTGGTTCCCAATGAGGAGCAATCACAAATTGCTGAAGTAGATGGTGCCTTGCCTGGACAGGAGTCTTCTCAATCCAAAGCAAATTCAGTTCCCTGATTTAGTTCTTCTCGTAGATATAACCTTCGAATTATAGGGTTTTCTCGACTTCATGGTATTGATCGGGTAGGGATTGGAATATGGCTTTTCCTGAACCTGATTCTCTTTTTCCTTGTGACCCATACAGTGATGTAAAATGGCGGAAGCTTGATGGACTCGATGACTATCTTGAAAATGACCAATTTTGCGGAGAATCAATTCTTAAAGTAAACCCCAAAGCACTCGAATTATTAGCTCAAGAAGCGTTTCACGATATTTCTCATTTTTTACGCGCCGGTCATTTAGAGCAACTGAGGAAGATTTTAGAAGATCCAGATGCCTCTGGGAATGATCGGTTTGTTGCCCTTGATCTTTTACGTAATTCTCAAATTGCAGCTGAAGGCATACTTCCCATGTGTCAAGATACGGGTACAGCCATCATTCTCGCAAAAAAAGGGAGACAGGTATGGACTGTGGGTGGAGATGAATCTGCTCTTTCAAAGGGCATAGAAAAAACCTACGCTACGGATAATCTTCGGTTCTCTCAGCTTGCTCCAATTGGCATGTTTGAGGAAAAAAATACTCGTTCTAATCTTCCTGCCCAGATTGATCTTTTCCAAACCAACGGAAAGGAATACCACTTTTTATTTATGGCTAAAGGAGGTGGGTCGGCTAACAAAACTTTTTTGCACCAGGGAACGCCCTCTTTGCTGAAGGAAGAATTATTATTGGAGTATTTGGACGAGCGTATTGCTGCTCTAGGTACAGCTGCTTGCCCTCCTTACCACCTAGCCGTTGTAATTGGAGGAACATCCGCCGAGTCTAATTTAAAAACAGTTAAGCTCGCAAGTGCTCGTTATCTAGATGGCTTGCCTTCGGATGGAGAGCCAAGAGGTCACGGAATTCGTTGCCTAGATATTGAAAAAAAGATTTTAGAAATGACGCAAAAACGAGGAATTGGAGCGCAATTTGGTGGCAAATATTTTTGTTTAGATGTTCGAGTAATTCGTTTGCCGCGGCATGGTGCAAGTTTACCAATCGGAATTGGAGTTAGTTGTTCGGCTGACCGCCAAGCCCTTGGGAAAATTACTACGGATGGAGTATTTATAGAGCAGCTTGAAACTAACCCTAGCCGTTTTCTTCCTGAATATGACGAAGATGAAGAATCAGATCATGAGGCTGTTGAGATTGATTTGAACCAAGGGATGGAAAAAGTTTTGCAGGAACTTTCTAAGCATCCTGTTCGTACACGTTTATCCCTGAATGGTCCTCTTATTGTTGCTCGTGATTTGGCTCATAGTCGACTCAGGGAACGATTAAACGCAGGCGAAGGCTTGCCTGAATATTTTAAACAATATCCTGTTTATTATGCTGGACCAGCTAAGACGCCCGAAGGCTATGCATCCGGCTCATTCGGACCTACAACTGCCGGTAGAATGGATGCATTTGTTAATAAATTTCAGGAGGCAGGTGGCTCACTAGTCATGCTAGCCAAAGGAAATCGTTCAAAAATGGTTGTCCAGGCATGTAAAAAACATGGAGGGTTTTACTTGGGTAGTATTGGGGGGTCGGCTGCTCGATTGGCCCAGAAATGTATCAAGAAGGTAGAATTGCTTGAATATGAAGACTTGGGCATGGAGGCTATTCGTAAAATTGAAGTTAAAGACTTTCCCGCATTCATCATTACAGATGACAAGGGAAATGATTTCTTTCTTGGAGAAGCGGCAGGTTAGTTTAAGAGGACTGAGCCAAATACATGAGGGCATACTTGTAACCTTCAGCACCCATGCCAGCAATCACCCCAATTGCGACTCCTGAGATTAATGATTTATGACGAAAATCTTCGCGGGCATGAATGTTTGAGAGATGAACCTCGATTGTATCTAAACCAGATGCCACAACTGCATCTCGCAAGGCAACACTGGTATGAGTGAACCCACCTGGGTTAAGGATCAATCCTTCAAGGGAGGAATCTGCCCATTCGTGAATTTTATCGATTAATAACCCTTCGTGATTGGACTGGAAACATTGAACATCACAATTTAATTCGGTACCCAGTTTACGTACACTCGCTTGAATACCATCAAGGGTTTGAGAACCATATATTTCAGGCTCCCTTTTACCTAAACGATCAAGATTTGGACCATTAAGCACTCCGATTTTTTTCATCCACTTATATAATAGTAAAAACAATAGGTTCGCAACGCCGTAAGTGAGATCAAAGAGTGCAGGATGTTTCCACAAATTCATAAGGCAAATCGAATTTCTGTGAGATTTCTTGGGCCAGTGCACTAACCCCAAATCGTTCAGTAGCATAATGCCCACAAGCGTACAAATTGAGTTTCATCTCTTGAGCTAGGTTAAAATGATGCTGTTTAAGTTCTCCTGTTATGAGTGTGTCCGTTCCTTGTTCTAATATTTTTTGAACAGCGCTTTGACCCGAACCCGTAAGAATAGCTATTTTTTCAGGATTAGGTACCCCATATTCAATACGGTGATATCCAGCGTTAAATAAATCATTCAACCTTAGGCACAATTCATTGCGGCTGTAAGAAGCGGTAGCTAGTAATCCAATATCTACTCCCTCATAGGGAAGAAATGTTCCACAGGCTTTCAGCTCGAGTTTGTTGGCTAGAATAGCGTTATTCCCTATCTCGGGATGGCAATCAAGCGGCAGATGAGAGCTGTATACCGCTAGGTTGGAGTCTATGCAAAGCTTGATTTTATTAAAATTGGTGCCAGTTAAGGGAATGGGTGGATTCCAAAACATTCCATGGTGACAGACAAGAAAATCGATATTTTTATCAATAGCTACGCTGTAGGGAATGAGGCCAGCATCTACAGACGCTCCGATCTTGGAAACTGTTCCACTGTTTTCAATTTGTAGTCCATTCCATGCACCAGGAAAATCTTTGATGTCTTCTGCTGATACTCGATGGTCACAGAACTTTCTTATCTCTTGAAGATCAACCATTGTGCTTAATGTAGACTTGGTAAATTCATGAGCGAGAAAAAAAGTTTTTTCGTTGCACTCGAATATAATATCTATACTTTTTAACCTTTTGCAGCAGGGTGGAGCAGTCTGGTAGCTCGTCAGGCTCATAACCTGAAGGTCGCAGGTTCAAATCCTGCCCCTGCTCCCAATTCCTAACAATCAACCTAACCTAAAAGAAAATTATTTCTCCCGCCCCATTCGTTCAGGCCGGGCTTTGAACCTACAATATTATGAACGTTTCCGTTAAAGACCTTCTCGACGCTGGTGTGCATTTCGGTCACCAAGTGCGCCGTTGGAACCCAAAATCCAAACCATTTGTGTATGATAACAGGCATGGTATTTCCATTATCAATTTGGAAAAAACATATGACCTGTTGGAGAAAGCCGCCCAAGCGATAGAAGATATCGTATCATCTGGTAAACAGGTCATGCTTGTTGGAACGAAAAGACAAGCGATCGAGCCAGTTCGCGAACTTGCAGCTGCCACCAATATGCCATTCTGCGTGAACCGATGGATGGGAGGTACGCTTACTAACTACGAGACTGTATCCACCAGCATAGCTAAGTATAAAAAATATTTACGCATGGAAGAAGATGGTACTTTAGATAAGATGCACGGAAAGGAAAGTGCTTCAATCAAAAGGCAAATGACTCGCATGAATCGTGATTTCGAAGGCCTTTTGAATCTTCAAGGTTTGCCAGGAGCTTTGTTCGTTATCGATTCTTTCAACGAGTCCATTGCAGTAGCCGAGGCTAATCGTCTCAAAATACCTGTGATTGCTTTAGTAGATAGTAACTCTGATCCATCTCTACTTTCTCATCCGATTCCGGGGAACGATGACTCCACTAAATCAATCCGTATTATCGTTGATGTTATTCTCGATTCTATTCAATCGGGTGCATCCAAACGGGTTCAAACGCCGACTAAACGTAAGGATATTACTCCTGTTACCCAAGAGCCCGACTTTATGGACAACGAGGACGAACCAGAAGTAACTCTTCCTGAAGGCTACGACGAAATGGATTTTGATGATAAAAAGAAGGGTGAAAATACTGACGAAGTAAAAAGCTCACAAGTTACTGATGAGTCCCAAACTTCTGGCGAGGAAGCTGAATCAGCTAAAGAAACAACTCTTGATGAACAGCCTGCAGAATCCTCTTCCAAAGAAGATAAGTCTTCAGACTAATTTTTGACTCCAGTTTTTTTGAATTTAATTTTATCAAATTACTAATTATACAATGAGCATATCCAAAAATGATGTAATGTCACTGCGTGACAAAACAGGTGCCGGACTGATTGATTGTAAACGTGCCTTAATTGAGAGTAATGGAAATATGGACGACGCGGTTTCCATCCTTAGAAAAAAAGGTGTAGCTACTGCTGCTAAGAAATCTGGACGCAGTGCTAGTGAAGGTATTATTTCACAATCTATATCTGCTGATCGATCCAAAGGAATTTTGGTGGAAGTAAACTGTGAAACTGATTTTGTCGCCAAGAATGAAGACTTTGTAAAGTTCGCCAGCTCAATATCTAGCGAATTGCTCGAAAACCCTGAAGCAGATTTAGAGGAAAAGAGGACCGAGCAGGTTGCCAAGATTGGTGAAAATATTCAAGTCTCTCGTTCTCAAATTTTAAGCCCTCAAAATAATGGTTTAGTGGAATCTTATGTTCATACTGGTGGAAAAGTAGCCGTGATGCTTTCGATAGGATCTGAATCATCTGATGCAGGAACCAATCCTCAAGTCATTGAATTAGCTAAGGATTTATGTATGCACGTAGCTGCAACTGCACCTGTTTGTGTTTCTCGTGAAGAAGTTCCAAATGAACTTGTTCAGAAAGAAAAAGAAATTGCTGAAGCTCAAGCTGAGGGGAAACCTCCTCAGGCCATTGAAAAAATTGTGACTGGTAAGCTTAACAAATACTATTCGGGTGCGTGCTTATTGGAACAGGCATTTGTTAAAAACCCAGATCAGACCGTTCAGGATCTTGTGGACTTAACCGCAAAAGAAGTGGGCACGAGTTTGAAAGTAGAGAAGTTTCTACGCTTTCAAGTCGGAGAAAACGCTTAGTTTAACGCAGGGCGTCCCTGCATGCAAATTTTCTAGGTTAAGAATTGAGAATCCAAGTGGTTGCAGTTGCGAACAGGTAAATTGTAAGTAACAGGATACCGTGGTCACGGTTTAACTCCCTACCTTTTAACCAAAAAATAAGTAGCATGGTAATACTGAGAAGGGATAGGTAATCTACCCATGCGTAGGTGGAATTGCTTGCTACGGGTCCAAAAACGCCTGCGATTCCACCAATTAAGGAAATGTTAAATAAGTTTGAACCAACAATATTTCCCAAAAGCATAGCAGTCTGATTACTTTTCACTAAACTGATTGAAGCTGCTAACTCGGGCAGGCTTGTTCCGATAGCCAGGACAGTAAATCCAATCAACTCTTCTGGGACTCCAACAATGTGGGCAAGTGTCTTGGATCCATAAACCAAAGAGTCTGATCCCACCCAAAGTGCTATGGTGGATATCAAAAGCATGAAGAATGAAAATAGGAGAGATGGGCTTTTAGTTGTTTTTGAACAGCCAATCTTTTCATTCTGGAGAGTTGGTTTATTTTTATTCCTCAACGAATGGGTTGTTATGACGAATAAGTAAGAAATTATGAATAAAAGCAGTAAAGAACCGGGGATGAGCCCAAGTATACCATTAGGCAGTAAAAAAAGGGCCATACAGAAGGCTAAGGTTACCCAGAAAAGGCAATGTCTTTGAACAAGGGATACTGCACCCTTTGTAGAAATTTTGCCCAGAAAAAGGGCAATCCCCAAAATTAATCCAATATTTGCAATATTTGACCCGATGATGTTTCCGAGGACTAGACCAGGTGAGTTGCTACGTAGTGCTGAAAAAGAGGTAAAAAGCTCAGGAGCTGATGTGGCAATTGACACAATCGTCAATCCAACCACAACCGGCGGGACTCCTAATTGGTATGCAATGTTGGAACTGTGATCACTAAGTAAGTCTCCGCCTTTTATGAGAAGATAAAATCCCAAAACAATCGAAAGTATAAGTAAAACAATAAAAATTGAATAGGAATTTTCTGCCCACGGAGTTATCCATTTATTAAGAACTTCGTACATTGTTAAAGAGGTTAGCCAAGGGTGCTTGCTCGTTTTTGAATGGCAAGTAGATTCGGTATTTCCATTTGATCCGCCCTTGACTTGACGGCTTATTGCTTCATCTTTTCTTGGCTTGCGTGAGACGCTATTCCCAATGAATTCACCTGTAAAACTTAAGGATACTTTAAATCTGCCAAAGACCGATTTTCCCATGCGGGCAAACGCGGTTGAACGAGAACCTGCGAGGATGAAGTTTTGGGAGAAATCGGATCTTTACAGAAAAATGCAGGAAAAGAACAAGAGTGGATCTTCTTTTATCCTGCACGATGGTCCTCCTTTTACCAACGGAGATGTTCATGTTGGAACAGCCCTTAACAAAATACTGAAGGACTCAATTTTGCGCTACAAAAACGCGAGGGGTTATCGCACACCCTATTTGCCAGGATGGGATTGCCATGGATTGCCAATTGAGCACAAGGTGACCAAGAAGCTAAGAAATTCAAAAAAAGAATTTAACTCCCTCCAGTTAAGAAAAGAATGCGAAGAGTTTTCCAATTCTTTCATTGAAACACAAAGGTCACAATTCAAGAGGTTAGGTATTCTTGCCAATTGGGAAAATGAGTACCGAACCATGGAGCCTAGGTACGAAGGGGAAATTATAAAAACCTTCGCGGATTTCGTTGCCCAGGGATTGGTTTACCGAAGTAAAAAACCCGTGTACTGGTCAATTCCCTGTCAGACTGCACTGGCCGAGGCAGAGATTGAGTACCAAGATCATATTAGTCCATCCATTTATGTACGTTTTCGTATACTCGGATCTGATCTTAAATCCTACCTAGTCATTTGGACAACAACACCTTGGACTTTACCGGCTAATCTGGCCGTTGCTGTTCATCCAAGGGCGACTTACCTAGAGGTTCAAACATCAGAATCCAGTTATTGGATAGCTGAGCAACGGGTGGAAGAATTTGTTAAGGAATGTAATATTGAAGAATACACAATTGGCAACTCCTGCCTTGGTTCAGAACTTGCAGGCAAGGTTACAAGACATCCATTTATTGATAGAGAAAGTAAGGTTGTATCTGCTGAGTATGTAACCATGGATACTGGTACAGGATGTGTACATATCGCACCCGGGCATGGCTTGGACGATTATCTTACCGGTCTTGAGCATGGGCTAGACATTTATTGCCCGCTTGATGATGGCGGAAAATATGTTGACGATGGACAAATCCCTAAGGACTTAGTTGGCGTTTCTGTTTTGGAGAAAAAGGGGGAGTCTAAGGCAAATCAAGCTGTTCTTGAAATTATTGAGCACAATGGTTCTCTTTTAGCCCAAAAGAAACACCATCACCAGTACCCTCACTGTTGGAGAAGTAAAAGTCCGGTAATTTTTCGAGCGATGGATCAATGGTTCGTTGCCTTGGACAAAGATGATTTGCGTAGCCGATGTATGAATGGGATCAACGATGTCTCTTTCACCCCGGAGTGGGGAAGAAAGCGCATTAACGGATTTTTAGAATCAAGACCGGACTGGTGCATTTCCAGGCAAAGATCATGGGGGGTGCCGATTCCTGTGTTTTTTGATGAAGACGAAAACGCTCTATTAGATTCAGAGCTCATTTGCTTTATTGCTGAGAAAATTTCCACTCACGGCACTAACCTGTGGTTTTCTCATTCTGTTGAAGAATTACTCGAGGGCTTTGTATTGCCGAAGGAGTGGGCCGGGAAAACATTAAGCAAAGGCCAGGACACTCTTGATGTTTGGATTGATTCTGGATGTAGTCACCGGGCAGTTTTAAACGATAGCAAAGAGTTATCATGGCCGGCAGACTTATATCTAGAGGGAAGTGATCAGCATCGGGGATGGTTTCAAAGTTCTCTTTGGACAGGTATGGTTTCCCAAAATGCAGCACCTTATCGTCACATATTGACGCACGGCTTTGTAGTCAATGGAGAGGGAAAGAAAATTTCTAAAAGTGATGGGAAACCGCAAACAGCAGATTCTTATGTAATTAAATATGGTGCAGATGTCCTCAGGCTTTGGGTTTGCTCTGAGGATTTTCGTAGAGACATACCATTATCGGACGAGATACTCGATCAGACCGTTCGTGCATACCGAACCTTAAGAAACACATTACGCTTCCAGTTAGGAGCGATGCATGATTTTTCCAGTGATTGCCATTTCGTTAATTTGAGTAGTATGTCCCCCATAGATCTTTGGGCAGTTAGCAAAACTAATGAATTGATTTCTGAAGTTACTGATGCCTGTGAGAGTTATGAATTTCATCGGGTTATTCAGGCTATCAATCGGTTTTGTTCGGGTGTTCTCTCTTCAACTTACCATGATATCATTAAAGACCGTTTGTACACATTGGATGTCAATGATGCCCGCCGTCGGTCTACCCAGTCAGCTGTTTCTATAATTTTTAAATCTCTGGTAAAGCTAATCGGACCGTTCACTCCTTACATCGCAGACGAAGCGTGGTCCTTTATGACTTCAGGAACCGAATTTTCGGCAGATGCATTAAGCTTACAAAATTGGCCAAATGAAGAGTCTCTTGCCGGGGTTGAAATCTCGATTAATGATGTACAAGCACTTTTAGATTTTAAAGAGGCTAAGGTGAATGAAGTACTGGAATCTCTTCGGGCTAAGAAGGAAATAGGCCAATCACTAGATGCTGAAGTAGAAATACATCTGCCTGAAAGCAGTGACTATTGTGAGATTTTCGACCGAAGGTCTAAAGACGAGCTAGCTGAATTATTCATTGTATCATCTGTGATCGTAAAAAAATCATCTAATGTTGAGACTGTTCAAGTCGCGGCTCACCACGCCCCAGGGGTTCGATGTCCACGAAGTTGGAGGTGGGTGCCTAAGCTTGTTTCTGTTGAACCATGGGGTGAAGTTTCCCCTCGTTGTGCCGATGTGCTTGCCAAGCTTCGTTGAAGCAGTATTCTGCCCAAAAATTCATTTCAAATGACTGCGAAAAAGAAAGTAACTTCCAAACCTCAAGCAAAATCCCCGAAAGCTAAGACTGCTACCAGTAAAGCAACGGCCCGAAAGAAGCCTGCCGCCAAAGGATCTTCTGCGAAAAAGAAGCCGGAGGTCTCGAGTTCTAAGAACAAGGCAAATAAAGGGAAGTCCGTTGTAGGTAAGGTTACTTCTTCTGCTTCTTCTAAAAAGACTCCCGTGAAGAAGAAAGTACCCGCTAAAAAAGGCACCAAGTCTAAGGTTAGTTCAGCAAAAATATCCCCTAAACCAAAGAAAGCTTCGGTTAAAAAGACAAACCCTTCCTCTGCTAAGAGTGAGCCGAACTCATCTGCAGTTGCGAAATTGAGGGAGATTGCCAGCAAATCGATACCTCAAGTTAAGAAGGAAGAAAAAACAGAGAATACTGGTTTTTCTATCTCGGATATTCGTTCGATCCTATCGAGTCGCAAAAAAACTACTCCGAAAAAGGTAGAGAAAAAAGTTACTCCTAAGGCTGAAGTTAAGAAAAAGGCCAAATCCGCGAGAGTTTCAAAGGTAAAGAAGATAACGAGTGCTTCTATTGATGACATTCTTGGATTTGGGGTGCCGATATCTAATCCCAAGCAGGTAATTAGGGATGAAAAGAAGGTGCCTAAGCAGTGGAAAACTTACTACGACTCCCTTGTTTCTATGAGAAATGCTTTGAAAGGGGCTCTGGGGGAGCGGTCAAGTGACACCATTGGGGCATCTGCGAGAGAATCAGGAGAGCTTTCCTTAAATTCAAGTGATGCGGGCACTGAAACTTTTGACCGCGACCTCGCTTTATCAATGGTCGCGAATGACCACGAAGCCCTTGAGGAGATTGAGGACGCAATTGATCGTATATTTGATGGTTCTTATGGAGTCTGCCAAGAGACCAATAAACCAATTAATAAAAATAGATTACGAGCTGTTCCTTTTACAAGATTTTCCTTGGAAGGCCAAAATCTCTTTGAAAGCAGCAATCGTAAAGACCGAGATCTAGGTACTGGTACTTTTGCTACGATTGCTGATTCAACAATGGGGGAAGATGACTAATTGTCCTGGTGGTCTTTCTTTAAATTATAATACACTTTGGCAAAGTTCATTCGTTTTTGGATCCTAAGCTTTGGAGTTTTTACCCTGGATCAGGCAACCAAATATTGGGTGGTCGAGAGGGCGGTTGAGCTAAGGAGAAACCCCATTCAATTAATTGACGGAATTGAAGGACCAAAAGTTTTTCTGGAAATCACTTACATTACTAATCCTGGTGCGGCTTGGAGTATGTTTTCCGACTATCCAGAGGCCCTCACGGCTCTTGCTGTATTTGCCCTTTTGGCCATCTTTATCTTCCGCCGACAATTAGAACTACATAAGCCTGGCATACAATTAATATTCGGGGCGATCTGTGGAGGGATATGTGGTAATTTAGCCGATAGATTGTTTCGTAATCCCGCGGAAGTTGTTGATTTTATAGATGTATTCCTGCCGGTGCTTAACTATGATTATCCAGTGTTTAACATAGCAGACTCTGCTCTTTGTATCGGTGCAATATTCTGTGCTTTGGTAGGTTTTTTCGATTCAAAAAAATTATCCGTAAAAGATAAATCATAAGCA
Source organism: Opitutales bacterium (assembly GCA_038103695.1). Lineage (GTDB taxonomy): Bacteria > Verrucomicrobiota > Verrucomicrobiia > Opitutales > Seribacteraceae > Chordibacter. Next base: position 12,817 of record JAYNZN010000026.1, on the reverse strand, counting down.
ATCGAACTTGCTAGGCTGGTGATATTGTTTACTCAATATTTAAGATCTGCTCCCGTATTTTTTCTAACTCAACTTTAGCATCTATTGTAAGTTGAGAGCACTCGGTTCGAATTGATTTTGACCCCAAGGTATTAAATTCACGAAGGAGTTCTTGGGTAATGAATTCGAGCTTTCTTCCCACCTGGCCAGTGGTTTGCAAACAGTCCAAAAACTGCTCCAAATGGCTCCTGATTCTCGTAATTTCTTCGGATACATCAGATTTGTCAGCAAAAAGTGCCACTTCACGAGAGACTTTATCGTCATCGTCAGTGATATCCAGCCCAGACTCTTTTAGCCTAGACAATAGTTTTTGCTTCCATTCTACAGCCATTCCTTGAACAGCTTTTTCAACTTTCTCTAAAATAGTGCTCAATTGATTTGTCCGGAAAAGCAAATCTTCATGGAGAGCTTTTCCTTCCTTAGTCCTCATTTCCACCATTGCATTGGATGCTTCGACTGTAGTTGCTAAGAGAGCTTCCTTAATCTGTTCCACTGAAGGGATAAATCTTTGTTCTCTGATTGAGGAATTTATTCGGAATACCAAAGATGCATCAGGAGAAAATTCAATTTTTTGTTCGGAGCAGAAAGCCCTCAAGCTTTCCAGTTCCTGTGCAACTGAGTTATGATCAAGAAATGTCGAGCAACCATGCTGGCTGAGATCGCTTACAGTAATAGAAATGCGGACCCTTCCTCTATTGATTTTGGAACGAATGAGCTCTGAGATTTCTCTTTCTAGAGTTTGCCATTCCCGGGGAAGATGGACCAGTATTTCCAGTCCCTTCTTGTTGATTGAAGAAATCTCTACCGATAAACTTTGGCTTTCGAATTCTAGAGCAGCGTGCCCATATCCAGTCATGCTTTTCATAACATGGGCATTGTTGGTAATCCAGTTACGCCCATTACTCTGGCTGCCTCCATTGCGTCTTTGTCGCCTCGCCCACTCAAATTTACACAAATCGTTTGATCCGCCCTCATTTCTGATGCCCGCTTAAAGGCATGTGCAAGGCCGTGGGATGTTTCTAGGGCAGGCAAAATGCCTTCTAGGCATGAAAGCTTGGTAAATGCCTCTAAGGCGTCCTTGTCTCCTGCATGGGCAAATTCTATCCTGCCTCGATCTCGGTAGTATGCATGTTCTGGCCCGATGGCTGCATAATCGAGACCAGCCGAGACCGAATGTGTCGGATTAATCTGACCTTCAGCATTTTGTAGGATCCAGGTCTTGCACCCTTGTAAAACTCCTAGTTTACCCCCTTCAAACCGGGCAGCGTGTTCACCTTCGGCTAGAGACCTTCCTCCAGCTTCAACTCCGATAAGGCGAACTTCTAAATCCTCTAAAAAATCAAAGAAAAAACCAATAGCGTTACTTCCTCCTCCTACACAGGCAATCATTTCATCGGGTAATTTGCCTTCCATTTCTAAAAACTGTCTTTTGGTTTCTTCACTGATGACTTTATGGAAGTCTCGAACCATTCCGGGGTAGGGGTGAGCACCTAAGGCTGAGCCCAGTATGTAGTGGGTGGTGCGAACATTCGTAACCCAGTCTCTCATAGCCTCATTGATGGCCTCCTTTAAGGTTTTACTCCCCGCTTCTACACCATGAACTTCGGCACCACTTAATCTCATGCGGAAGACATTTAAAGCTTGCCGGCGCATGTCCTCGGCACCCATGTAAATTTTACATTTTAATCCAAATTTTGCACAAACAGAGGCTGTTGCAATGCCATGCTGCCCCGCTCCAGTTTCAGCAATAATTCTTTGCTTGCCCATTCGTTTTGCAAGAAGAGCCTGTCCCAATGCATTGTTAATTTTATGGGCACCAGTATGGAGTAAATCTTCTCGTTTTAGGTAAATTTTTGCCCCACCAATTTCTTTAGTTAATCGTTCGGCAAAATATAATTCGGTTGGGCGACCAGCGAATTCTTTGAGCAGACACTTAAGTTCCTGCTGAAAGCTCGGGTCTTTTTTGGCTGACAAATAGGCATCATTTAATTCGCTGAGTGGGTGATATAGAGTTTCAGGGACAAAACTGCCTCCATAAGGTCCAAATCGGCCTGAAGAGTCGGGCAGTTCAAATCTTTTATGCATTTGGGATGTGGAATTGGAATTTTTTGTATGTAATTGGCTCACATTAGACAGAATAGGTACGGATTTGCTTGCGACAACCCAAGAAGTAGCGGAAAGATTCAATATTCAACCACTAATGAGTGATTCAGTACTGCCTACCATTATTGTGCCAGCCAGATTGGCTTCCTCTAGGTTTCCGTCGAAATTACTAGCTGATGCCGGTGGTAAACCATTGATATTGAGGACAGCAGAGCGAATTCGTGACCAAGCACCAGAATTTGATCTCATATTCGCTGTGGATGGAGAGAAGCTTTCTGACATTTTGCAAAAAGCTGGTTTCTCAACCATTAAAACCTCTCCCGATTTACCATCTGGTACTGATCGTATCGCCCAGGCGAATGAATCACTGGGTAAGGACCTGATTATTAATATTCAGGCAGATGAACCGATGGTCTTAAGAGAGCATATATTGGCACTTACGGAGGGTTTATCAAAAGAGAATGCTGACTTATCCACCCTTGCTGTTCCCTTTTTATCCCCAGAGGATATACGGGACCCTAATCAGGTAAAAGTTGTTTTGGATCGCATGGGATTTGCTCTTTATTTTTCTCGCTCACCAATTCCTTATGATCGCACTATTGAACATGGTATATCAAATGCAGCACTGAAACATTTGGGCATGTATGGGTACCGCAATACATTCTTAAAAAAATTCTCTGCAATGGAACAAGGGGTTCTCGAAAACATGGAAAAGCTTGAACAATTGCGTGCTCTTGAGATGGGTTTCAAAATTGCAGTCCAGTTCGTACGCAATGGAACGATAGGGGTTGATACACGTGAAGACCTAGATAAAATTGATTTTTCCTAAAAATGTGCAATGAGCTGGAAGAAATCCAGAATTATCAGAGGTTATATTTTAAAAGAAATTTTAATTTCGACTTTGCTTACTACTCTAGCTCTCTCGGCGGTGTTGCTATACGCAAATCTTGCCAAGCATGACGATGCACTGCTACAGGCTTTAACATTTTCACCCATTGTTTTTGCTGAATTGGTCTTTTTATTATTTCCCTATGCACTTTCGATGGGGTTACCTTTCGGTTTTTCTCTTGCTTTGTTATTTTGCGTCGGCCGCTGGTCGGCTGATCGGGAAATAACCGCACTTTACTCTCTAGGTTTCCACGCAAGGAGTTGGAAGTTTCCAATTTATGCATTCTCCCTTTGTGTTTGTCTTATTTCATGTTTTGCAAGCCTGGTTTGGGCACCACTGGCTCGATCCCAATTTGATGAAAGAAAAAGAGAATTGGCTTGGGAAAATTTACATCAATTTGCAAAAGAAAATATCGAGATTGTTTTAGATCTGAGCATGAAAAAGTCAGTTGGTGGGATGCCAGGATTAACTGGCCTTCTTCAAACTCGTGCTGAAAAGGCCTCATTAAGCGTTGGTCATGTTGAAGATGAGAAATGGAAAAACCTCCGGATTTTATTGTTGGATTGTGACGATAACTTTCTTGCGATTATTCATGCCAAAACAGCTTCATTGGAGAAGGGTGACCTTGATGGCATGGCCAGCCTTGAATTATCTCAAGTCGATGTTGAAACTTTTGATCCAAGAGAAGAAAATGCTTCAAACCCAAGACAATATGTTTCTTTTGAAAAATGGAATCATCCCCTTGAACTGTCTTTTTATTCGAAAGGTAGTACGGAATTGAGCCCTAAACGCATACCTATTCATAAATGGGGTACTGTACTATTGGATAATAGCAAAGAATTTCCTGATTCCGCATGGGCTCATCTCAATAAGACTCTTTCTCTTAGTTGTTCGCCATTTTTTCTTTCCATTCTACTTATCCCGCTTGGGGTTTCCAAGGGCAGGAATGATGACATGAGTAATTTGTTCATTGGTGCAAGTGCCTGTTTTTTATTTTATCTTTTAGGCTTCCTAGGTTCGCAAATACTTAAAAATGGTGAATTTGGTTGGTGGTTGCCAACTTTTTTATGTTTTTTTAGTCTATTATTAAAGATTGGTAAACAATGATTTAGCGAAAATATAAGGTGTTCTCCTTATCAAAAAAGATCTTACGCTAGAACTTTCTTGTAACATTTCTGAAAGTCACGCTAATATAGTATGTAAGCCCGAACCCACTCACCCAAGAATTAGCTATGAGATATTCGTTCACTTTAATCATCCCAATTTCATTATCTCTAATATTAATATTGCTTTCTCCGCCACAATCGAGAGGAGAAGTTGGCGGTGTTAGTGGCTCAAGTAGTGTTACTCTTAACGGTACTTCTGATGCACCCAACTACTTAATACTTACAATAGCAGGCAGTGAAGACGCGGTTTTTACAGGAATTGTCGATTCTGTCTCAGACACGAATATCACATTTGCCACATCTACTGATGATGAAAATTTAACCACATCACCTTTTATCGCCGGTGCTTTTTACAAAGATGCCCAAGTCCCCAAACTGGTAGTCACCCGAAGTGGGACTGGAGTTGGTTCAGTTGCTGTTTCTTATGGAGGTGGATTCGTGAACTCAGAAGGTGGATTTGATAATCCACCTAATATTCAAATTGATTATCCTGATGGAGGTGGCGACTTAGCAGAAGTTTCTGCAACTGTCTCTGGTGGGGAGATTACTTCCATTTCGGTTGATTCTGCCGGAACAACTTATAATGCTAATCCAATAGCGAAGGTTATTGGAGGACCACATCTCGTTAGAATTATTGATGAAGATTCTAACTTCTATGGGAGATATTTTCTAATAAACAATAACTCTGCTACTTCTCTAAATCTGTCTTTTGATCGAGTAGCAAACGGTGAAACTGCATCGGCAAGTCATTTTTTTAGTGCTGGAACATTAATCGAGGTTATTCCTGCAACTACTCTAGGATCTTATTTTGGTAAATCTTCTAGTGATCTTTATACTAATTGGAACTCTTCAGATAGAGTTTATGTTTGGAGCACAGATTACAATAGTTACCTTTCATTTACTTTCAGGTCTACTGGGACTGTAGGGTGGTATGGTGATGTAGGTGTTTTTGAATATACTCGGGGAAACAACCAAGTGATTTTTCCTGATGAAGCTGTTATCGTAGCTAAGCGATCTACTGGCGATGTCACTTTTGAGATTTCTGGTTCGGTCTCTACTGAAACTAAAAAGATATTTCTCCCAGAGGAAGGAAATCAAATTGTTCTTAACAATCCAATGGGTATGGATCTTTTACTTGCTGAACTTATTCCATCCACATCAATTGCACCGTCAAATAATGCAAAATTTCGTGCGGGTACCAGTAATTCTGATGCTGATGCAGATTATATTACCTTTCTTTCTGGCAGTACATGGAAAACCTTTTGGTATAAAGAAGGAATCAATGATAGTGTTACTTCAATGATGAAGGCTGATGCGAAAGCAGGTACTGGGGGAAGTAATGCGATTACTTCAAACGATTTATTCATAGGTTCAGGTACTGTAACTGCTTTACAAAGCTGTTCTGATTCAGCGGGCTCATCAATTGTTACCAATTGCAACGACGGGAATTATACCAAAGTAACCATCTCTGGCACTGTTCCCAGTACTGGATTTTCGATTACCTTGAGTGATATCCAGGGATACATGCTGAGTGACGACGGAGGAAATGAATTGCTAATTGACGCGTCTACGGGTGAAAGCTCTACGGTTGATACGAATGGTTCAGGTTCTGTAGTATACTCAAATCTAATAGGCTCCCATGAAATAGTTGGAAGCGGTTCAGGTTATGTTGTAATTGAAAAACAACGTGATGTTAACTTTAAGTCTGACGAGGGATCCCCTTCCTGGAATGTTGGAACAACTGGTTCTGGTTACTCTCAAAGTGCAAAATGGTGGGCGGTTGGAGGGGGTGGAAGTAATGCCAGTGGTACCGTAACTACAGGTGGTAGTTTTTCTGTTACTAATGGAGGTTCAGGTTATGCATCCGCTCCTCAAATAGTAATTTCCGGAGGCGGATGGAGATACTCAGATGATTCTTCTCGTGGGGGTGATGTTCTTGGTAAAAACGAGGGAGTGATTATTGTTAGGGATGCTGATAGTGGAGTTAAATCATTCTTAGAACCCACTAACCCTAATCTATAAATTTTCTACCTTCATTTTTAGTAGAATGTAGCCTTAAGGTATAACTTAGTAAGGTAATACATGGCATATATTTCTCCAAATTATTCAGCAGGTTTTCGATTCGTTATCAATCTAATTCACTAGTTTTGAAATTGCTCAAAACTTTCAGGTCTCCTCAAGAAAGCTCAACCAAATTGGATTTAAGCTTCGGAAAATAGATATGAAAGGTTTTGGGTAGATAGAAATATGTACTCATTCTAATTTTTTAGTTTGGAGGTTTGTGCTTTCATTTGTGGATACTTTGATTTTTCAATCCATGGCCATGTATCAAAACATTCTACCCATACACAGAGAAAGTACATTTTCGCCTCGAGTATCGTCCGTTATCCCCATACTGATCGACCTTAGAGTTTTGAGAAAAAAAACTTAATCTACGAAAATTATTGGTTCTTAGTATTTCAGAATTTCATCCAACTAGAACTTTGGCCCTTATCATCGAATTGATACAGCACTATTTGAGGAAAAGCAGAAAGCTCTGGGTCAATCCATATCCATCCATTTAGAATTTCTCCCTCTGCATACATGTGTGGATACTTTGATTTTTTCATCCATGCCCATGTGCTTAAACGGTCAACCCATACCCAAAAGGAGTCGTTTTCACCACGAGCATCCTCTGCTTGTCTCATAATGATCCAACCCAGAGTTTCATGAAAGTACCATTCCGTTCCCTCTATTTTGAAAAAGAAACCAAAATTTCCACTACTCCACCAACCATCTCCTACGCTGGTTGAGTCTTCAAATAAACCGAGTTTTTGAAAATGAGCGGTAACGGTTTGGTTATTTTGTATAAGGACTTGGGTTTCCTTGGAATATATATCATCCACGCCACTTCCTTCCCATCGGATAAACTCATAACCAGCGAAAGGTGATGCACTTATGGGAATATATCCACTTTCGTAAAAACCTGAGCCAGAGGCATCACCAAAGGATTTTTCATTTTCTGTTACCACGAGAAGAAAACTATTGTTTGTAAAGGTAGTGCCAGAGTTCGAACCGCTTCCTTCGGAGGCTTCATTTGTTAATTTAAATCTTGCTGTTAGCACTTTTGATTGGTCCAAAAGAACAGTCGTATTAGCCGAAGTACTAGATTTTATTCCTTCTCCTTCCCAACGCTCAAATATCCACCCTTTTCTATTTTGAGCAAAAATAGGATGATTTTCATTGTAGGGGAATTCTCCATTCCCGACCACATAACCAGCTTGTTGGGGATAAACAGAAATAGAGATCGGAATATCTTCAACGGTTACAAATAGGGGAGAAATAGTCATATTCTTTGTAATGTTGAGAGATAAAGAAGCAGATTTTGGATTACTGATTGTGCCGTCTGGTACAACAAGCCATTTTTCAAATCGAAAACCTTCGTTTGCAACTGCTTCCACAGTTAGGTTTTCTCCGTAAATCATTGTATTTCTAATTTCAGTTACTTCGTTACCTGCGTAAATTAGTTTACCTCTTGAGGGAGCTGTCGCTGTAACATTTATGGAGTAAGGTATTCTTTGGAAATAAGCCTTTAGGTCTTGATCATACAATATCTCGTTAGACCAATTACTTTCAGTAGAATTAAGGTCAGCATTTTCCCAGCGAACAAATTGATACCCAGGGTAGGCAACGCTGGTCAGTTCAGCTAATTCTTCATGCTCAAAGGAATAGTTTTGGGAATTATTAATTGTGGATACTGCACCCCCATTAACTGCATCTATGATTGATCCGTTTTCATCCAATGTGATTACAGATAAATCAATGTCAAAAGTTTGAGCAGAAAATACCGCTTTTATGCTGAGATCGGAATGAATGGTTACACTTATTGATTCATCCCTAATGGTCGAATTATCCTCAAAAAGCCAGTATTGGAAAATTTTTCCATTTCTTGGAGTCGCAATAATATTGGCTGTATCTCCCCACCCAAAACGCGTTTCATTAGATTGTGTTCTTGTAGTACCAAAGCCGCTTGGTTCTACTGGTAAGGAAAGTTCAAAGTTTTTGAGTTTAAAAAGAGCGGTTAAGGTAGTATTTTCTATTGGGGTAAAGGTTGTATTTTCGTCGTATATGTTTTCAACTGTGGAAGTATTTTCCCATCGTACGAATTCCCAGTTTGCATGAGGAATGGCTTGTATTGATATGGGGTTGCCGAGATAGAAAGGTTCATTATCAAAAATCTGAATATCCCCACTTCCAATTGTATTTTTTGCAACCGAAACACGAGCACGGTCAAAATTTGCTTTAATTTTTATATCTGCTGGTACAGGAATTTTTATACTTGGTTGAGAAGAATGTGGTAATAATTCGCTTTCACTTAAATCGATTACATTTATTCGATTCCCTGCGTAAGGCATGGAAGAAAGGCAGTAATAAAGAGCATCTGGTGCGTCACTTGGCACAGTAAAGATGATTTGATTTGTTATTTCATTGTGGCTAACTCCGCTCAAATAAGAGTTTCCTGACCCAGGGTGTGAATCTTGAACAGTGGAGAAGAAAATATAGCTTGCATCAGAAAAGTCATAATCAAATTGATAAGTAAATCCTCTAACAAGATGAAGCTCCGGTGCTTCAGAATCGTCTACAAATAATCGGCTTTCTAGCGGGTTGAGTGATGAAAACTCTTTGGATATATGGAATGGTTGATCAGATAAATTATGATCGACACTCCAATTGGTAAACGAATGAGTACTTGTTGGAGTGGCAGTGACTTCAGCACTATCATTTAAATTGTAGGAGACTTGGTTGTGAGAGATTGTTCCATTCGAAGAATTGTATTCAAAGTAGAGTTTGTATTCACTTTTAACAAAGTGAGCAGTAACCTGGTCAGATTCGGTCACATTCAAATCTATTTGATGAGAACTTAGATGGGGTGAAATGCTTATGGTAAGATTATTTTCATCAACGGCTGTCCAACCGATAAATGAAAATCCGGGGTAGGGGGATGCGGTCAATGTTTGCCAAGGGCTGATGGAGAGGGAGTCGTTGCTTTCAATATATCCAGCCATGGCAGGAAAAACTGAACGGTTATAGTCAATGTACCCGGAGGGTTTTACGGAGAACTCAGCCGTTATATCGTAATTGTCTTCTAGGTATGGGATTAAAAGGGTAGGGTCACTGCTAGTTCCTGTTATTCCTGCCTCCGAAGCCCAACTCCATGATTTGAATATGTGACTGCTATCCGCTGGAGTAGCAGTAATAAGGATTTCAGAACTTGCATTAAATTCGGGACCTGTCGTTTCAGTGCCCGCAAATTTCCCAACGAGTGAAACGGTTCCTTGGCTTGGATTTAAAGATGATACATTGACTTCATATTGATTCGGAGTGAACTCAGCCTTGAGTAAGAGCCTTTCTGAAGGTGATAAAGCAGGCATAAGAAAAGTTTGAGAAGCAGAATTTAAGTTTAAAAATGAGGTATTCAAGTCATCGGGAGATAGGATTACCCATCTGTGAAAACTAAAATGATCTTCAGGTGTTGCAGAAATCGTTACATTTTCCCCATAAGTATATACCCCTGAACCAGATACCGTTCCTCCTTCAGTGAAATTAAACTCAACATGATTAGATAATTTCTTGAATTTTGCTGAAATATTCATGTCTTCTGTAACATAGATAGAAGTGATTACGGGGGACGATATCTGGCTCAGAAACTCGTTGGGCAAATTAAACCATTGATCGAACTCCCACCCGACATTTTCCGATGCGAGTACTGAGAACTCATCATCATAGTTGAGTACTTCAACATGACTCGTTAATTCATTGGCGAAGTTATCGCTAAAATTATCATCATGATAGGCAATAAAGGTGCCTCCTTCATGAGCATTTATTTGAATATTGTAATTAATTGGGTCAAAATTCGCAGTAAAGGAAAAGTTACGATCGTCTACATTTACAAAACTGGTGGCAGCATTTAAATCAGATATAAAATCTGTATCTTCACCTGACCAATGCGAGAATTGCCACCCTGAAGACGGAGTTGCCCTAAGTACTGGATCATCCAAAATGGTAAATCCCCCTCCACCTTCTATCGACCCAGAATGAGGGACAGGAGACACATTCGTATTGATGAAAAACTCTGATGTTTCAAAGATAGCAGTCAGGTTAATGTCTACCATTCCATGAATGTGGAGTTCATTGATTTGTGAGTTAGCCCCATGAAGAAGTGCAGTTTCACTCCCTGCTCCCTCCCACCGGACAAATCGGTAACCACTTGTTGGAGTTGCGGTTAAGGAATATTTCTCGAAGTGAGTGAAATTACCTGCTCCATTGGATTCTAAATTAACACTCCCCCCTGTACCTGCACTTACTCGGACTCTTGTAGAGTTGTATTCTTTAGGCCTGTAAACCGCGGTGATTGTAGCCTCAGTACCGTTTAGTTTACTCATGTTTGCTTCGGTAGTTAAACTTGAGGAATTCACTAAAATAGAGAATGGGTCACTCCAATGAACAAATTCATAACCTTCTAATGGTAATGTCGAAACTTGAACAAGCTGGGTAGCTGGGAAATTACCTGAACCAGGGCTAATGTAGTCTGCTCCAGTAGTTGATAAAATATTTAGAGTATATTGTTGAGTGATAAAGATTGCGGTGATGTTTAGATCGGCATTGGGGGTAATTTGAGCAACGGGGCTATTGGTTGACTCCCCTGGAGCCAAAGGAGAGGCAGCCCCGTCGGTCCATACCCATCTGTCAAAGACATGGTGAGTCGCAGGAGCTGCATAAAGTTCATAAACTTCTCCAAAGAAAAACTCGGAAGCGATCTCACCGTTGCTTGAGTAAACTAATACTTCTCCGGTGGATTGTGTCTGTGTGCTGAAGTTTAAATCGTATTGTTTGGGTTCAAAAACTGCCACTAATTGAAGGTTTTGCGTCATGGTGTAATTTTGCTCCTCCGTTAAGGTTATAATAGCACTCGGCGTTTCAGCATATGCCCATCCAGCAAAATCATGCCCGTTGTTTGGATAAGCAACTAGAGATAATTGGTCTCCGTGTTCGTAAATGTTTTCTTCCTGAAATAATCCATTTTGGGTAACACTGCCTTGACCGATTACGGTAATCGAAACCGAGTAGATATTTTTGGCAAATACTGCGGTTATATTTTGGTGACTGTTGAGATTTACAGAGGTGTTGGGTGAATTGGCATTCGTTACTCCATCTCCTTCCCAATACATAAAAAAGGAGGAACTTGATTCAGCATTAGCTGAAATGTTTACTAATCCTGCATCAAAACTTCCATTCGCATCACCGCTATCGAGACTGACAGTGCCCGACCCATATTCCGTACCATCCTTGACAAGCAAATTTAGATCAAATTTCTCGCGAAGTACTGTACGGAACCTTTCATTTGCCCCATTTGCTTCAAAAGTATTACCAAGTTCCCATGTGGATGCAGAATTGGATTCATCCGAAATTTTAAGGTAAAGGTTATCGGGTATTGAATTTCCTGATGGAAAGCTTGGCCATTTCCATGTAGATCCAGTAACAGTGTTGTATTTCCTCTCAGCAGGAATCCTAGAAGAGTTACTGTAAAAGCGAATATAGAGATGAGTACCTGCTGGTGGATTTAGCGTGGTGATGGGTTGGGATAGGAACTCGCTAAATTCCCTCGGTTCAGTCGGGTAGGTAACCACTGAATCGCTATCTTTCGTAAAAGTAGTCGTAAAGGAGAACTTTCCATTTCCAAAGCCATATCCAGTGCTAGAATCCCCGATATGAGTGCCATAGGTCAAGGGTGTCCAGATTCCGCTGAAACTGTCATCATTTATATATTCACCATTTGAAAGGCGAAAGTATCCGAGTTCTACGATCGCGCCATTTTGATTTCCTTCCAGTCCAGCTGAAAGTGGGTTGCCGCTTTCGTTTTCTAGATTACGACTTCCATCAATAAAATTCTCAGTCGCCCAAACTATGGTTATTTCAGGCTTATTAGCTAATGAATCTAGATTGATAAAAAGCAAAGAAACCCATGCAAAAAGCGAATTTCGATAGAAAGCAGTTATTTTAATTGAATGACTTATTTCCGAAAAAAAACTTACGCATGCGTGCGAGCGCGCAAGCAAAGTATCTTTATAAGTGGTTGTGAACATACAAGTATCAATAACAAAGACTCTGCGAGATACTCAAAAAGCATCTTGTAAAACAAAAATCTATAAGAAATACAGAGTAGATGGTTAGGGCTAACAAGTTCAAAAGGGCTCTTCCTAAATATAGACTCTGAAAAACTGAAATTGCAAGAAACTTGTCTACTAAACATATCGATAACAAACACTCCGCATAATTAAGAACAACTTAGGTAATCAAAATTAAACATCTTTAGTTGACATTGGTAAGAACTTGAAAGAAATTAAGAAAGCCCTTAAATAGTTTTGTACTGCTCTAAAAATTTCATGTACTCTTTTGTGCGAGGTGGATTCCTTGTTGGCTTTGCTATGTCCACCTTTACTACCCACGCTTCAACTGTTATTATGAGGCTTGAGTGGGGAACTCATGCGTCTGGCAACCAAAATGATTCTTTGATTTACGAAAATGTTTATTCTTCTGCTAGCTCACCATATCAACTTCTGCAAAAGTTATCTTCAACTGG
>JAYNZN010000001.1:61847-86374 GCA_038103695.1 Opitutales bacterium | reverse complement strand
CACATCCATAGGATACCAGATCCTAAATCTGGCGCGTCTACCAATTCCGCCACCCGGGCAAATCAAAATTGTTCCATTAAAGAATTCAGTGGTACTAAAAAGCATCACCAAATGGCCCCTGCCAAAGGCCGAAAAGAATAGATGCAAATAACAAACAAAAAAGGGCTGGTTTAATAATCCCTACATTTTTTACTTCCGACCAATAATTCTTTTGAGGTGTTTCATCCTCAAAAACTGGGCGTGGGTGAAAGCAAATTTCGCGAACCCAACCGAAATAATAATAAATCGATATTACCACACCAATGACCATAACGACTAAAGATAAATAAAGTTTTGATTCAAAAGCCAAAGAAAAAAGAAGGAGTTTACCAATAAATCCAGCAAGAGGTGGCACACCAGCTAAAGAGCCGATACCCACAACAAGCAGTAAAGCGGCCCAAGGCTTCTTAGTGCCCAGATTCTCATAGTCTGAAAATTGATGCTCGTTATCATCATTTAATTGAACAAGGCTCATGACTCCGAACACAAGAAATGAAGCCAATAGGTAAGTAAATAAATAGAAAAATAATACCCAAACAGCACGATCGCTCTCTCCAGGCAAAAGCATGGAAGCCATGACTGCCACCAAAAGGTATCCTGCATGAGCTACGCCTGACAAACCAAGCATTCTTTTGAGATTTTTTTGAGTACATGCAGCAAGGTTTCCAAAGAAAATCGTGAAGGTGGCAACAATAGCAAAAAGAGGAAGAAGAAAATCACTTATTCCAGCAAATGGCCCATTGACAAAAGATATGAGAATAAAAAACCCTGCGGCTTTTGATGAGACCGCTAAAAAGGCAGTCACGGGTAAAGGTGCACCATGGTAGACATCGGGAACCCAAATTTGAAAGGGGGCAGCACCTATTTTGAAAGCAATACCTGATATAATAAGAACAACACCAGTAAGTAAAATAGAATGATTAGGATTCTCTGCCAGAAGGTGGTACAAGAAGTTGAAGGAAAAAGGATCATTCGAGGGGATAACTGATAAAGATGCTCCCCATGCCTCAGGATTTGAACCAACACCATAAAGCAAAACAATACCAAATAAAAGTAAGGCTGAGCTTAGTGCACCGAAAATTAAATATTTTATACCAGCTTCCAAGCTTTTCGTTGACTCCCGATCGAATGCAACCAAGGGGTAGAAACATAAAGCAACAGTCTCGAGAGAAACAAAGAAGATAACAAAATGTTGGGATTGGCAAAGTACCATTAATCCTGCAGTAGCGATCATGGTTAAGTGGTGAAACTCGCCTGAGCGTAGATTTCTTAAAAACAAGTATCTGTGAGCAATAATTGATACAAGAAGAGAAGAAAGAAGGAAAAAACTTCGCATCAGATCCTGGTGAATACCATGCTTGAGCATTCCCGAGAAACTTTCACGATCAAAAGTGTGCCTTAAAACAAGATAATCTAACAGATGAAGACAAAGAATTGAAAATTGAAAGACAATCGCAAAGATACTGATTCTCTTTTTGTTATTGGGAGATTTGGAAAATAAATCCAAACCTAGCACCGTAAGTGCCCCTAAACATAAAAGAATTTCCGGCCATAATTCCCCCCAGAGATTGTTATGAGCAAATTTCAGGTAAATATCCATACTCATTTCTTAGATTCAGAAGAAATTGACTGAGGTAAGTTAACCTCAGCTGGGCAACATGATGGTCTTACAATCGAAGAACTTGACAAAGTGCGATCATTGTAGCGGCTTGTAATCTCAGAATCAATCCGATCAGAGATGGATGCTGGCCATAACCCAATAATTACGAGGGCAAAAAGAAGTGAGGAAGCAGTAATTATTTCATTACCTGATAAGTCTTTGAGCGGACTAGATTTCAGCTCGTTAGAAAGTTCCTTACTTTCCTGACCGAAAAACATTTTGGCAACGGCACGAAGACCAAAGATGGCTGATATGATAATACCCAAAACGGCAAGGATAAGAAATATTCTATGTTCAGGTATTTCTCCGAGTGATAGGAAAATCCCAAATTCTCCCCAAAAATTCCCAAAACCGGGTAATCCAATCGTTGCTAAAGTGGCGGCTACAGTGAAACAAGTTAAAATAGGTATGCGACCCGCTAATCCACCCATTTGATCCATTTCAAAGGTGCCTGATCGCTTCCTGAGAAAACTTCCTAAAAGAAACATGAGGGCAACGGACAAACCATGAGCACACATTAGCATAACCGCAGAACCAGCACCTAATGCATTGCAGACGCCAATTCCTAAAAAGCAATATCCCATGTGCATGATAGAACCATATGAGACCATGGTCTTAAAGCTAGTTTGGGCAAGTGCGATTAGCCCTACAATTAATACATTCCCTAACGCTAACCACATCAGCAAGGGGCTCCAGGTTATGGCTGCATCTGGTAACAAAGGTGATGCGATTTGAATCAAGCCGTAGAGACCAAATTTTTTTAAAACCCCTGCATGTAGCATAGAAACCGATGTAGGTGCCGTGTCATAGCCACGAGATGCCCAAGTATGAAAAGGGAAAAGAGCAACCAATATACCGAATCCCAGTAAGAGAAGACCGAAAATTTTAAATGCAGCCGAATCAGAAATCTCCACATCCTGTAATGCCATAGATAGGCTGGGGAAATCAAACTTAGGGGCTTCGACCATAACATTAAGGGCAACCAACCCACCTAGTGAAATCAGAGCCCCAAGAGTTAGATAAATGGTTATTTCAAGTGCTATGCTTCTTTTGTCTTTCCCTCCCCAAATACCAATCATTATGAAGGTAGGAATTAAAGCAAACTCATGGAATAAATAATAAAAAAAGAGATCAATGCTAGCAAACAAACCCATCAATCCAGATAACATAAGTGCCAAAAGAGAAAGGTATAAACGAAGTCGTTCAGCACCTGAGTACAGGGCAGACACTCCAGCCGCGAAACCAATAATTCCAGCCATTGCAAATAAAGGGCTAGATACCCCATTTAATCCTAAATGGAAGGTAATACCTAACTCCTGAAGGCCCATCCTTCCGTAGAAAATCTCAAAGTTGTAACCAATTGTGCTATCAAATCGAAGAAAAAGAATAATTGCTGCAATACATGGAAAACCAAAAAAGAAATACCCCAATTTTTTTATTTGTTCATCGGATCGAGGGTATCCACAGATAAATAAAACCGAGCCAATGGCTGGTACAATAATTGAGCCTAAAAGGAGTATTGAATCAAAACTCATGAAATTTTACTGCCCCGTATAACTTGTGGCATATAACAAAAATCCGATTGTGCCCAAAACGAACCAAAAGGCGTATGTATTAATTTTCCCGACATAACAGGCTCTGGCTAGCATAGAGAATAACGCGGTAATACCTGCGGTACCTCGTACCAATAATCCGGATATGAAAAGTAACTCCAAAACTTCAATGAACCGTGCAAACGGGTTCATAATTTTATCAACAGAAAACTGATAAATTTCATCAAAGAAAAGTTTACTTCGGCAGATTTCAAAAAAACTAGGAAAACGACTGAAAATTGGATCTTGGTTACTGACATTAGCAAAGAGAAACCTAGCAACCAAAAGACCCATGACCCATGCAGATGTACCCAAAACAACCATCCACATGTGATGAGGAAGAAGTGAAACTGCTGATAAATCTGGACCTAGGAAAGAACCGATTGAGTTTGGATATAATGAATAATAACCACCGAAAATGGAAAGCACTGCTAGTACGATCAAAGGAAGTTTCATGCTTAATGGACTTTCGGTAGCATTTTCAGCTTTTTGACTCCTAGACTTACCCTCAAAAGTTATGAAATATAGCCTAAACATATATAAAGATGTGAGGATGGCTCCGATATACAAAATAATGAAAATGGGCATATTAAAATTATATGCCCATAAGAGGATGGCATCTTTACTGTAATAACCAGAGAGAAAATTAACCCCAGAAATAGCGAGCACTCCCACTAGAAAAGTTAGAGCAGTTACAGGCATTCGTTTTCTTAATCCACCATAATTAAAAATGTCCTGTTCATGATGACAGGCTAGAATGACAGAACCAGACCCAAGAAACATTAAAGCCTTAAAAAAAGCATGGGTGGTTAAATGAAATAATGCAATACCAGGCGCTCCTAAACCAAAAGCAGCTGCCATGTAACCCAATTGAGAGAGTGTGGAGTAAGCTAGAATTTTTTTGATATCTCTTTGAACAAGAGCACAGAAACCAGCATAGACGCCCATAATCGCTCCTAAGACGGCAATCAAACCCAGCACATCCTGAGTGAAAAGGAAATCAATTCTTAAAAGCAAGTATATACCTGCAGCAACCATTGTGGCAGCGTGTATTAACGCAGAAACCGGTGTAGGACCTGCCATAGCATCAGGAAGCCAGACATGCAAAGGAAACTGAGCGGACTTGCCTACGAAGCCACATGCCAATGCTAAGCAAAGAGTGGTAGTCGCTAAATTTGGAGAAAAATCAGCTAAATCAGCTAATTCATTTAGGTTTACAGTCCCATAAGACCAATAAGTAAGAATGATTCCTATGAGAAAACCAAAATCACCAATTCTATTTACAATAAAAGCTTTGCGGGATGCTTTGGCAGCCTCATCAGTCTTAAAGTAATGAGCGATAAGTAGATAAGAACTAAATCCCACTAATTCCCAAAAGACAAAAATCATGATCAGATTATCAGACAAAGTGATTCCGAGCATAGAAAACATAAAAAGAGATAAACCACCGAAATATCTTGGGCGTGCAGGGTCAGATGCCATGTAGCCAAGACTAAAAACATGAATCAGAAAACCAACAAAAGCTACAATGAAAAGCAAAAGTCTAGCAGGAGAATCAAGGAGTATTCCAAAACGTAATTCCCACCCTCCCATAGCAAACCATCTCATATCCCAAACCAATTTTTCACCGTTTCCACTGAAGATTAGAAAAATAGCAGCAAGAAGAATTCCGGCTGAAGTAAATACAGATAATAATGAGGCAAGATTTCCATTTTTCCGAAGAAAAAACAAAGTCACCGCTGATGATAGCAGTGGAAGGAATAGCATACCTAGAGCAATACCTATCATAAAACAGTTAATTCCTCAGTAAACCCATGTCATCTGAAAGCACGCTTTTTCTTTTTTTAAAAAGAGCAACCAAAAGTGCTAAACCTACTGCAACTTCAGCGGCTGCTACAGTCATGATAAAAAACACGAAAATCCCACCATCTAGATTGTTGCCTGTTCGCGAAAAGGTTAAGAGTGCAATATTAATACCATTGAGCATTAATTCCAATGACATAAGCATTAACAGCACATTTCGCCGAACTAACACTCCAAGAAATCCTATTCCAACCAAAAGAAACGAAAGAATCAAAAAATGTTGCGGAGTAACACTTAACATAATTGCTTAAATTTGAAGGTCATCTCTTTGATGGGATTTTTTTACTTAAAGTGATCACTCCAACCATGGCAGCAAGAAGTAAAAAGCCAGAAACTTGAACTGGAAGCATATATTTTGTCATAAGCCCATATCCAAAGGCAGGAATTTCAGTAGAAAAAGGTAAGATGGAATTGTTGGAAATAATCGAGGTATCTAAATTCGGCCAGATAGGAAGTAAATGAGAGGTAGAATCAAAAGAACGACCAGCAACGAGAAAAACCAAAACTAGAAAAAAACAGGATACAGCCCCCAAAACAGTAGCTTTCCAATTTAAAAATTTAATCTTACTTGCATCAGGTCCAACATCGAGCAGCATAATAATGAAGAGGAATAAGACCATAACTGCACCCGCATAGACTAGAACTTGAAGAACTGCTAAAAAGAAAGAATCTAAAAGAACAAATAAAGCGGCAGCTCCAATTAAGGAGATAATCATAAACATTGCAGCAGAAACGGGATGCTTGGAACAAACCATACAAAATCCGCCTCCTACTGAGAGGACAGAAAAAATCCAAAACAATAAATCAACGGCACTCATAAAGTGGGGGGGAATTAGTGTTCATTTCCTTCCACTTCAGCCAACTTTTTCTTATCCCATTTGTAGTGGCGATCTGGCAGGGTTCCACCTAATTCATAAAGCTTTTGTTTATTATTAATCATTTCCTCTCGAGTAAACCCGGAAGAAGAATACTCATCCTGAAGAAATATTGCCTCTTCTGGACATACTTCCTGGCAGTATCCACAGTAGATGCAACGTAGCATATTGATTTCAAATTCTTGAGGTGCTTTCTCTACATGCTCCCTCTCTTCCTCATCAATGGGAACGCTACCAGGGGTGATGCGAATAGCTTTGGGAGGGCAAACAAACTCACAAAGCTGGCAAGAAACACATTTTTCTCGGCCATTAGGGTCTTTAACTAAAGTAGGCACTCCCCGGTAGTTGTTAGGAATTAAAGGTTTTTCCTCAGGATATTGCAGAGTAACTTTAGATTTAAACATATTACCCAAGGTAGTTTTTAGACCAGTTACTA
Organism: Opitutales bacterium; assembly: GCA_038103695.1. Lineage (GTDB taxonomy): Bacteria > Verrucomicrobiota > Verrucomicrobiia > Opitutales > Seribacteraceae > Chordibacter. Next base: position 79,909 of record JAYNZN010000001.1, on the reverse strand, counting down.
TCTGGGGAATGTAAGTTCGTTCAGATAAGGAAAGGGGTTTTCGTGCTAAGACAACAGTTTTTGCCATAATAAAATTAAAGAGAACTCGCGGCAGAATGATCAAGAATAGTGACAATCACCACATAAGCGAGAAGGTTCAATAAAGCCAAAGGTAATAATTTATTCCAACCAAGTTGCATCACTTGGTCATAACGAAAACGAGGTAAAGTCCAACGTACCCAAATAAAGAAGAAAATTAAAAAAACAGTTTTAGATAAGAACCAACCTACACCTAACAGCGAGCCTATCCAGTTAGATGGCCAAGGATCTTCTAGAAATGGAAGAAAATGCCATCCGCCCAAAAATATTAGAGTAAAAATTGCGGAACCGATGACGATATGTGCGTACTCCGCCACAAAGAATATACCGAACTTAAAACTACCATATTCAGTATGAAAACCTCCAACAAGATCAGTCTCGGACTCAGGCATATCAAAAGGTAACCGATTTGTTTCGGCAAAAAGTGCGATCAGAAAAATGAATGCGGACAGAGGTTGAACAATAATGAGCCATGCGCCAGCTTCCTGTGAATTAGCAATAGCAGAAATACTTAATCCGGAAATCGAAACGCCAGGAGCACTTACCCACAAAAATACGGGTAATAAAGATAACCCCATAGCCAGTTCATAAGAAATCATTTGAGCTGATGACCTGATGCCACCTAAAAAAGAATATTTATTATTGGAAGACCATCCTGCTAGAGCAATGCCGTAAACTCCAAGAGAAGAAACTGCAAAAACAAAGAGGATACCCACATCTAAATCCGCTAGAGCTAATGTGCTAACTGTCCCATCTGGCCAAAAAAACTCACCGAATGGAAGCACAGTCATCGTGGTGAGGGCAGGCACCAAGGCAACTAGAGGTGCTAGATAATAATAAAATTTATTAACATGGCCTGGGACAATTTCTTCTTTGAAAAGGAATTTTAAACCATCAGCAAGAGGCTGAAATATACCGAGATTTTTTAAAAATGGACCAAGAACTGGGATGTACTCAACAAAGGGAAGAACAGTTCGGTTAGGTCCTACCCTACCCTGCATCCATGCACTTACTTTTCTTTCGGCTAAAACGGAGTAACCAGCCATCGTCATCACAGCACCAATCATCATCAAAGCAAAGAAAACTTTGAGGCTAACAAGAAACCATAAATTTTGAGCAATTAAGTCCATCAGTTAATGAGATGCTTGTTGGGGACATAATTAAGAGCCTCTTTTTCAACAAATGGCAAACCTGCCCATTCAGATGCATCAATTGAGATGGCATGATCAAGAGAATCAGAGAAGTTGACCTGTGAAAGAATTGAACCATTTTCAGTGCTGAACAATTTCCAGACATCATCAAAAGTTTGTATATCGGAATAATCACCAGAAATAATTTTCAAAATTTCTGAATAAATCATCCAATCTGGTTTTAACCCTACTGGCGAAGGGATAGCTTCTTCGAACGATTGAAGAAGGAATGAGCGATTAATAAAACTACCAGACTTTTCGAAAACAGTGAGACCAGGAATAACAATCTTAGAAAGTACACTGGTTGAATTCTGATGAGACCCAACAAAGATAATATCTGTATTTTTTAGATTTTCGGAGCTTACACCAGAATCGGCAAGATCTTCTCCCACAACCAGCAAAACATCAAAATCGCCTGAAGCTAACTGCTCATCGAGGCTATTCAACCGGCTAGTGGGGTATTCTTTTGTAAGACCAGAAACCAATGCCCCTCTCAAGTTAGGAGAACGATCAGCCGAAAGTAAAATTCCATCGTCATCACTGAAGTGCCCTCTCAAAAATACTTTAGCATGGGTCTCATCTGCTAAATAACGTATCAAAAATTGCTCTTCTAAAGTCGAATGACAACTAGCAACAATACCTATTTTTCTATTTTTAAGATTTAAACTAGCTTGAGAAATTACTTGGTTCAATGGAAGGTCAGTACCGTCAACTGAAGGCCTTAGAATACGTTCATTTGAGTCTACCAACTTGTAAAGTGCCCTTCCACTGTCTGTCATCCAGGTATCGTTAACTAGGTCATTTCGACGAGGGGTAATACGTTGAATTACACCTTCACGACTAGAAACTGTCGTGTTACAACCTGCACTACTCTCAAAACAAATGCTTTTGGACTCCTTAAGAAACCAAACCCTCATTTTGAACCTAAAGTCGGTACTAGTTAAAGCACCAACAGGACAAATATCAACCGTGTTCAAAGAATAATTATTTGAAAGTTCCTTGCCAGGAAAGCAAGTGAGAGTTGAAAAACTTCCACGATCAACAAATCCCAACACATCATCTTTAGCGATCTCTTGGGAAAAGCGAATACAGCGTGAGCAAAGAATACACCTTTCATCATCCAAGGTCACTCGTGGACCTAGACGAGTACGCTTCGGCTTAACATTTTTACGCTCAATATATCGGCTGTATCCACGACCGTAATCAGTAGCAAACTCTTGAAGCCTACATTCGCCGGCTTGATCGCAGATAGGACAATCTAAGGGATGATTGACAAGAAGAAATTCCATAATGCCTTCTCGGCACTCAGAAACTAAAGCGGACTCTGTTTTGATGTGCATACCTTCTGATACATTCGTGGCACAACCAATAACAGGCTTGGGAACCCAACCGATCTTAGGGCTGCCATCATCTTCTAGAATAGCTTCTCCGCTAGCCCTATCCCTAAGAGGAGTTCCCATTTCCACCAAGCACATACGACAATTACCAGCAACACTGAGCTTAGGGTGATAACAGTAATGGGGCACTTCGCTACCATGGAGTGCTGCAGCCTCAACTGCGTTCATTCCGCTAGGCACCTCCACTTCATTACCATTTAGGGTAATTACAATAGTCTCATCGTTTTTGGATGAAATCATATGCTCTATTATATAAGTTGGAGAGATTTAGGATCCCTGACTGACGAAGAATCCATTGCTTTTCGAACAAAATCTTCTTTAAATTTAGTTACAAAACTTTGGGTTGGCCAAGATGCAGCCTCCCCGAAAGCACAAATCGTTCTTCCCTCAATTTGTTTGGCCACTGATAAAAGTAAATCGGCATCTTCTTCTCGGGCACCACCGTTACACATTCTCTGACTAATTTTTCTCATCCATAAGGAGCCTTCACGACATGGCGTACATTGTCCGCAAGATTCATGAGCATAGAAAGCGTTGACATTGGCCATAGCCTCAACGATGTCAACCGTGTCATCCATTACAATAATCCCACCGGAACCGGACATACTACCAGCTGACATAGGACCATCAAAATCGAGCGGAATATCTTCCAAACCCCAGTCAAATTCTGTTCCATCCTTGAGTTTTCCTGAAAAACGTTCGTCAGCACGCAAAACTTTTGCAGAAGACCCACCGGGAATAACTGCTTTAAGTGATCTCCCTGGACGGAGTCCCCCGCAAACATCAAAAATCATTTGACCTAGAGTAAGTGCTCCGCATTCGAACTCATAATACCCGGGCTTCATAACTTGTCCGGAAACACACCAAATACGCGTGCCTGTATTGTTGGGTTTACCAATCTTAGAAAACTCTTCTCCCCCCATATCAATGATATGCTTAACATTACAAAGGGTTTCGACATTGTTAACAATAGTGGGGCATTGATAGAGTCCTAAAACAGCAGGAAAATAGGGAGGCTTAATTCGCGGGTTAGGACGTTTACCCTCAAGTGATTCAATTAAACCAGTTTCTTCACCACAGATATAAGCGCCTGCTCCTCTGTGCACAACCAAATCGCAAGAATAATCAGAATCTAATATTCTATCTCCGCAAAAACCAGCTTCTTTTGCTTCTAAGATAGCATTGTCTAAAATGCGAGCTCCCTCGTGAAATTCAGCTCTGATATAAATAAACGCTTGTTTCGCTCCAATTGCATAGGCGGCAATCATCATACCCTCGATTAATTGGTGAGGGTCCTTGTACATGATTTGACGGTCTTTAAAGGTACCAGGTTCAGACTCGTCAGCATTGCAAATTAGGTAAATTGGTTTTCCTGATTTGCGATCTAAAAATTTCCACTTCATGCCAGCTGGAAAACCAGCACCTCCCCGCCCTCTAACACCAGACTTGAGAACTTCTTCCCCAACATCTTCTGGCTTCATTTTAAAAGCTTTTTCTAAATTCTTGTACCCTCCCTCTCGCAGATAACAACTGATTCGATTCGAATAATTTGGGTCATCCGCATTTTTAAGAATTAATCTTCTTTCAGCTGGTTTTGAGTCGCTCACAATAGAAATGCCTTACTATGAATTACTTTTACTTGAGATAGAATCTTCATAACTTTGGAACTCTTTTGATTCCTCTAATTTTCCATCAATCAAAAGATCAGCGAATTCAACCGCCCTGTTGCCTTCAATGTTTTCGTAAGTTTTTTCATCAACAATAACTACTGGGCCTTGTCCGCAATCGGCTAAGCATTCCATAAACTCTATGGAGTATTCCCCATCATCTCGGACATGTCCTTCCTTAACGCCAAGTTTATCTTCAAAAGTTTTGCATGTTCCATATGAACCTCGCAAGGCACAAGGGAGAGTCCTGCAAACTCGAATATGTTTTCTTCCCCATGGCTTTTCCCGAAGCATAGGGTAAAAAGTTATCAGCTCTTTGATGTTGATGGGCTGAAGTTCAAGTCGTTGTGCAATCCATTCACATGCTTTGTCATCAACCGCACCTAATTGATCCTGAACAAGGTGAATAACCATCAGGGCTGCACTCCTTTTTTCGGGATACTTGGGAACAACTTCATCAATTTTAAGTAAAGTATCCTCAGACAATTTTAAAGGATTTTGCATATTATCGGTCACATTCTCCCATGACGAAATCTAAACTTCCGAGTATCACAGTTATGTCGCTCAGCATGTGGCCAGGGACGAGTTTTTCTAAAATACTCAAGTTACAAAAACTGGGGGCCCTGATCTTAAGCCTGTAAGGCACTCCACCACCCTTTGAAACGAGATAAAAGCCTAGAGCACCCTTGGGGTTTTCCGCTTCAAAATAAGTCTCACCAGCTGGTATTTGAGGCCCCTCAGTAACAATCATGAAGTTTTGAATAAGTTCCTCCATGTTCGTCATAATTTTTTCCTTAGGAGGAGCAAAAATCTTTTTCGCATCCTCCGCATACCATAATCCACTAGGCATGGAGGCAATGACTTGCTTAATGATCAAAATACTCTGCCTAACCTCTTCGATTCGTACAAGGTATCGATCATAACAGTCACCCTTAGTACCAATCGGTACATCAAATTCATAATTTTCGTATCCAGAATAGGGTTTATCTTTTCGTAAGTCTAAATCAATACCGCAAGCACGCAAATTTGGCCCAGTCAATCCATAAGCGAGAGCATCATTTTTGGAAATTGTACCAATTCCTTCCGTTCTATCCAAAAAGATTCTATTCCTAGTAAGTAATTTCTCCACCTCATCGATTGCTTTGGGCAATTCATCAACAAATTTTTCAACCTTGGGCAACCAACCTTCAGGGAGATCACGGGCGACCCCACCGATCCGGGTGTAGCTTGTTGTAAAGCGAGCACCAGTCAATTCCTCGAATAAAGTGTATAGTTTTTCGCGCTCGGTGAAAGTATACATAAACGGAGTCCAAGCACCGGCATCCATACCAAAAACACCCATGCCAAGTAAGTGACTAGAAATTCTAGCCATTTCAGAAATCAGAACCCTAATGGCTTCACAACGAGGGGGTAATTCAATACCAGCAAGCCGTTCAACTGTTATCGCATAAGCTACATTGTTTGCCAAAGGTGCCAAATAATCTAAACGATCTGTGTAAGGAACAAACTGATTATATGTCATATTCTCGGCAATTTTTTCATCACCGCGGTGCAAATAGCCAAGAACTGGTTCACAATTTGTGATTGTATCCCCATCCAACTCCATCAATAGTCTCAAAACGCCATGTGTTGTCGGGTGTGAAGGGCCAACATTGAGAGCCATTCGGCTTCCATCAGAGATGGCTTCAGCACGGGCACCCACATCCCCAACATTAATTTCTTTGGTTGTGGTGCTCACAGAGGTTTTTCAAAGGTTTCGGTCCAGCTTTCATCTTTTGCACTTGGTTCAGCTTCACTCATGCGACCTTGACCAGGGGAAACAAAAGGGCCTCCCATCATGGGGGCTGGGTCCACACTGGCACCTGTAACCTCTGCAACATCAGCTGCGGGTAAAGGTACTTCAATTCCAGCCAAGGGAAAATCTTTTCTAAGAGGAAAGTAGGGGTAATCATCCCACATTAAAATGCGTTTCAAATTAGGATGGTCCGAAAACTTCACGCCAAACATGTCGTATGCTTCTCTTTCATGCCAGTTAGCACCGGGATAAATTTCACTAACCGAAGGGACACTAGGAGAATTGTCGTCATCACAACATACATGAATACGCAGATATGATTTATGTATTAAAGAATAGAGATGAATAACGACAGAAAAGCGCGGAGAAGCATTTTCTCCATGATCAATAGCAGTCAAGTCAGTAAGAAGATCAAATGTCTCCTCGTTTCTTAGAAATTTACAAAACTCTAGAAGGTGTTTGGGAGGACAAGAAAGTGTCAAACAATCGTCTCTGTGTTTAAATGATAGATAGCCCCTACTTCCCAGTAAGGATTTAACAAAATCATCGTCGATCATTTAACTAGGAAACTCCAATTTCCTCAGGTTCTTTCGACAGATTTTTTACTGCCGATTCGCTCCCGATCTTTCCCTGCAATTTCATCATCGCGTCGAGCAAAGCTTCAGGACGCGGAGGACATCCACTAACATAAACATCCACAGGTACTACATTGTCGACACCTTGCATAACAGCATAAGAGCGATACATTCCTCCAGTTGATGCACAAGCACCCATTGCAACGACCCACTTAGGGTCACCCATTTGATCGTAAATCCTGCGAACTACTTCTGCCATTTTATAAGTAACTGTCCCAGCAACGATCATGCAATCAGATTGCCTAGGAGAGAATCTCATTACTTCCATACCGAAACGAGAGATATCGTAACGAGAAGCAGCCGATGCCATTAGTTCAATCGCACAACATGCAAGACCCATTGGCATTGGCCAGACGGAGTGTTTTCTGATCCAATTGATGACGGCATCAGCACGGGTAACCACAACCTCGCCTTCGACCTTACTGTTATAACCTACATCGTTTGAAATCATGCCAATCGTTTTAGTTTATTTCTTGAAACAAGCAAACCCCAAAAGTACACGACTAAAAAATAGAAGTAGTACTCATATTTATTAACAAATGATGTTTTTTGAATATTGACGAAGTTCATTGAAGTATTCATACACGATTTTCTAATTGTGGCATGGGAGAGGTGACAGAGTGGCCGATTGTGCAGCATTGGAAATGCTGTGTACCGCAAGGTACCGCGGGTTCGAATCCCGCCCTCTCCGCCATTGTAAAGTATTTATTTTAAAACCTTTTCACAGTAGAGAGAATTCTGTCTTAAGTGCTTTTTTGTTCCAACTCAACCTATGCTTTGACCTTGTGTAAGTTAAACATCTGAGGCATTTTGTGAATAAATCTTTTAGTTGTATGAAATCCGAACCTATATCTTCTCCCGAAATCAACAATGCAGGTCAATCATGTCCTGAAATGAAAGGTGCTGATGTGCTCGTAAAAGCCCTGGAAAAAGAAGGCGTGGAAGTTGTATTTGCCTACCCCGGTGGTGCTTCCATGGAATTACACCAATCTTTGACCAAGTCTGATAAAATTAGAACTATTTTACCTCGACAAGAGCAAGGTGGTGGATTCATGGCCCATGGATACGCAAGATCGACCGGTAAAGCTGGTGTATGCATGGCTACATCGGGCCCGGGTGCAACCAATCTTGTGACATGTATTGCTGATGCATACATGGACAGCATACCACTGGTCGCTATTACCGGACAAGTTTATCAACAATTCATTGGAAAAGCAGCTTTTCAAGAAACTGACTTCTTCGGTATGACTTTGCCGATAGTTAAACACAGCTATCTTGTTCTTACCGCGGAAGATCTTCCTAGGGTTGTGAAAGATGCTTTTCATATCGCAGTAAGCGGCCGTCCTGGTCCAGTCGTCATCGATATTCCAAAGGATGTCCAACAAAAAGTTTTTGAGCCATTCTTCCCTGAAGAAGTTTCGGAATTAGAGGGCTACAAAATAGAATCTCCTAAGGCCACAGACGATGAGTTACTCGAAGTTCTCAATTTAATTTCTAAATCGCAAAAGCCTGTTCTTTATACCGGAGGTGGAATTATTTCAGCGGAAGCCCACCATGAGCTTAAAGAGTTTATCGAGATCACTGGGCTTCCAGTGGTGCATACACTAATGGGTCTTGGTGTTTTTGACCCAGACCATGATCAATCTCTTTATTGGTACGGAATGCACGGTACTGTTGCCGGAAACTGGGCAGTTTGCGACAGCGACTTACTCGTTTGTGCTGGAGCACGTTTCGACGACAGAATTACCGGGAAAGTGGAAAAATATGCTCCTAAAGCTTATGTCATTCACTTCGACTTGGACAAATCAGAACATAATAAAAATGTTCATGCACATTTCCCCATCCGTTCAGACATTCGGTATGCTCTTAAAAGAATGACCGAGCTTTTTATTGAGCATAAAATGGAAAAACCCATTATCAATCGCTGGATGGAAACTTTATCTGAATGGAAAACAAAATACCCTTTCAAAAGCGAAAAGGGAAAGTATGTTACCTCTCAGGAAGCGGTTCAAGTTCTGTACGAAGAATCAAAGGGTGAAGCTATCATTACTACTGGAGTAGGGCAGCACCAAATGTGGGCTGCTCAATATTACCGATTCAAAGAACCACGCACTTACATCTCCTCCCTAGGATTAGGTACTATGGGTTTCGGATATCCTGCAGCTGTTGGTGCCAAAGTTGCTTTTCCAGATAAAGAAGTCATCGATATTGATGGAGATGGCTCCTTCATCATGAATGTGCAAGAGCTCGCAACTGCTAAGATTGAAAAGATAAATGCGAAATGCCTGCTGTTAAACAATCAGCATCTTGGAATGGTGGTTCAATGGGAAGACCGCTTTTACGAATCTGTACGGGGGCACACAATACTATGTGACCCAGAAAATATCGGTGGCCCCGAAAACTTAGATGCTATTTACCCAGACTACATAAAGATGTGCGAGGGATTTGGAGTGAAGGCTAGACGCGTAACTAAAAGAGAAGAACTTCGAGATGCAATGCGAGAAATGTTGGATACAGACGAGCCTTTCTTACTAGAAGTTATTGTACCTTACACCGAGCATGTTTTACCCATGATACCACAAGGTAAATCGGCAAAAGAAATGATTATTGATTAGGTGAGGTATTCAACAATTCTTTCTAGCTAAATTATAATCCTTTTTCTTCTCGTAAATATTTTATTCTTGATGGGTGTCTTAATTTGCGTAGAGCACATGCTTCAATCTGACGAACACGCTCCCGGGTAACACCCATGACTATGCCTATTTCTTCAAGAGTAAGTTGCCTTCCTGGACAATTCTTACTAACCCAAAGACATGCCTTGCGTAACTTAATTTCAGGACTGCCCTTAAAAGAAGGAATTTTACTTTTACATCTAAACTTGGAAGGGAGCACTTTTTAAAATACCACCATTTTGAAATTCCTGCAATATAGTGCCGGATAAATATGTAATGGTTAGAAAAAGTCCCCCTCAGAAAGTGGGTGCCCTACCTCCATATTCTTTGCAGCTTTTTTACCGAGAACAAACTCCCAGTTACTCGGGCACAATCCGTCACCTGGCCGAGCCACCCTTAGGTTATGTTCGTTCAAAAGGTCGCCATCCCTAATCTTTTCGCTAACTAAAATAGAACGTTTATAAAAAATAGGTTTTGTCGGTAAAGATTCTCCAGATAATGCAAGGAAGGTTTCCCGAACTGCTTGAACCATGGCCGAGAATTCTTCAGGCAACATAGAAAAACCGCCATCAATCGTAGATCGCTCTCGATCTAAACAGAAATGTTTTTCAATTACTCGTGCACCCAGTGCAGTTGCAGCAGTTGCAATAAGGTGACCAGCAGAATGATCTGACAATCCAAAACTAACATGATGTTTTCTCCCCAAATCAGGCATCTTTTTAAGGCAGAAATCTTTTGGTTCAGCCGGGTACTCGCTCACGCAATGTAAAAGGATGATATCTTTGGTTCCATTGGATCGCAAGACATCCAAAGCTTCTTTTATATCTCGATCATTTGAGACTCCTACGCTCGCAATTACAGTTTTCCCAAGTTTCCCAATTTTTTTGAGCAAGGGAAAGTGATTAAGCTCAAAAGAAGCAATTTTGTATACAGATGGAGATAAAACCTTCTCAAGAAAATCAACTGCAGTCTCGTCAAATGGGGAACTAAAACAATACATTCCCAGTGATCTAGCTTTTTGAGCTATTTCGGCATGCCAATCCCATGGAGTCATTGCTTCTTGATACAAATCAACAAGGGTTCTTCCCTTCCACAGTCCAGATTGAATTTTAAATCGTGGGCAAGTGCCATTGACCGTTATTGTATCTGGTTTGTAAGTTTGTAACTTTAGAGCATCCGCCCCGCATTCATGAGCTTTTTGCACTAAGTCCAGGGCTTTTTGTAAGCAACCGCCGTGATTCCCTGACATTTCAGCCACCACCAAAGGAGACTGACTTAAGTCAAGAATACGTTCGGTCAAATCCACTAAAATATTGGTTTATTTGCTTGATGAAGTGAATGGCTCAAGCAAAGACCTTAATTTATCTAAACTAAACATTTCGCAGTTTGAATTACTAGCATAGTGAAAATCATGAGAACAAGGAACTCCTCCAAGTATGCCAATTTTATTTCCCCAAAAAGCCTGAATGGGTTGAATAACAAAGTAATCATCAAATTCTAAAACATTTCGAGCCTCATCAATAGGAATTAATGTCTCATGCATTTTTTCACCAGGTCTTAGTCCAATGATTTCTTTTTTACAACCAGGAGCAATAACATCTGCAATTTCATTTACAGTACACGCTGGGATTTTAGGAACGAACAGTTCACCCCCTACCATTCTCTCAAATGAGTCGATTACAAAGTCAACTCCATCCTGTAAAGTGAGTAAAAATCGAGTCATATCTTTATTGGTGATAGTTATCGAACCATTCTCTCTTTGTTTCTGAAAAAGAGGGATCACACTGCCCCTACTTCCTATCACATTACCATAACGAACAACAGAAAAAGTCGTTCCTCCTCCGCCTGCATAACTATTGGCTGCGATGAAAACTTTATCTGAACATAGCTTCGTCGCCCCATATAGATTTACAGGATTGACCGCTTTATCGGTACTTAGTGCTATAACTTTATTTACCTTCGCAGCAATAGCAGCCTCAACAACATTTGTGGCACCACTGACATTTGTTTTAATAAATTCGTGAGGGTTATATTCAGCCGCAGGCACTTGCTTCAAGGCAGCCGCATGAACTACGAAATCCACGCCACGCATCGCAAGAGTCAATCGATCTTTATCCCTCACATCTCCAAGAAAAAAACGTAGGGAACGACTAGTAAAGTCTACATCTGACTGCATCTCGGATTGCTTCCATTCATCACGAGAATAAACAATTAATTTCTTGGGATTGAATTTTGAAAGTATTGTTCTTATAAATTCCTTCCCGAAAGAACCGGTGCCACCAGTAATTAAAATGGTTTTTTGATCAAACATTTATTCTTATATGCAAACTTTATGTGTTATGTCAGGCGATAAATTTTAAACCCATTCAGTACTCTGGTTAAGCTTTAATTTATCTGTAACGTCTAAGAGCATTCTCGACCCTTTTTAATGACTCCTCCAAATCACTTTCGGAATGTGCACTTCCAAGAAACCAATTATGGTGTGGATGGAAGTATAACCCTTCTTCAGAGCAAAACTGGCAGAATTTTTGAATTTTAAAGAGGTTGGTATCCCCTTCAATGAAAGGATATGGCATGGAAGGAGGACCTGTCATCTTTAACTCAACACCATATGAATTGGTCAACTTCTCAAGCCTGCGCACAAACATCTCTCCTATATTCAAGACCTTAGATGCAATTTGATTTTCTTGGGATAATTTAAAAGATGCTAGTGCGGCTGCCATGGCAACTGCATCATTCCAGCAGCTTCCAGTAAGAAATACATCGCAAGCCGCTTTTCTGAATTCCTCTGAAGACAAGCAGGCAGATATGGCATATCCATTCCCTAGGGCTTTTGAATATATTGCCATATCAGGTGTAAAATTAAAAAATCTGTGAGATCCTCCGTCATGTAATCGACCACCTGTTCTAACATCATCTAAGATTAATGTTATTCCATCCCGTCTGCACAAATCCTCCACTCCGCTCCAGAAATCAGGCAATGGCAATTCAGATGGGGCGAAAGCGGCGTGATGATATGGAGTAAGAATAATTCCTGCAATTTTGCCTTTATTCTGGTTAAACAAATCAGAAAGCTCATCTAGGTTATTCCAGTAAAATTCGAGGATTTTCTCACGATCTGAAGGAATCCTTCCGCCAAACCCTGGGTCGCACCATGCATCCACTCCGTGATAAGCCCCTTTAGCTTTTATTATGTATTCTCTACCCGTTTTCTCTCTAGCCACACGAATAGCCCATGTAGTTAAATCAGATCCGTTCTTGGCAAATACAGCCCAGTCAGCAAAATCTATAGCGTTAACCATAGCTTCTGCCAGTTCGACCATCAAAGTACTTGGTTGATTAAAAACCGAACCTTTTAAGATTTGGTTAGATACTTTTTCTTCGACAATAGGGTTACGATATCCGTGCAGTATAGCACCAAATCCACACATGTAATCTATCCATTCATTTCCATCTAAGTCTGTAAATCTGGCACCTTTTGCTTCTTCGCAGTAGTGCGGAAAAGACAAAGGCAAACCTGCTGCAGGTGCAACATGTCCATAAATGCCACCAGGAATTACTTTCCCAGCTCTCTTAAACCAGTCGTCAGATTTAGATCTATTCATTGATCGAAGGTAATTCTTTCCTGACTATTCTAGACACATAACCAAATTTCTCCAATAATGGAATATTTCCGAGAAGCTGAATCTCTCCATTACCTACAGCCACCATGTGATCAATCTCGCCTACTGCAGTTGAGAATATCGATTCATCGGAACGAAATACTAATGTTGCATTTGAATCGACACTGTGGACTTCATGTTCCAATTTCCAAAGATCGGACTCAGCTTTGGAAACTACAAGAAAAACACCCTCTTTAAGGGAGCTAAACCCGATTGAAGCTTCTTCATAATCTTCAAACAAGATTCGGCATGCGGGACTATAATTAATGTAATTAACAGTAGCTTCAAGAGCGGCAGCCAAGACCACTTTTGTATAATTAGGGTCGTTCCAATTATAACGATGAATTTGGCCGACTCGAATCAAAGATTTAATTGCTAAAAAAGCTGAAAAAGGAGAAGCCAAAAAATTACTCAAGCACGGGAGAGCAAACTCCCCACTAGTAACTTTCATCAATTTAGCATCTTTAAAACTCAACCCTGAATTCCCAAACCTTATCGTATCGTCTGATGCAAAGCTCGGAAAAAGTCTTTGTTCTTTTTTAGTGCCGAAACAAAGTTGGAGGTGGGATGCCCAGATCGAACGAGATAATGTCCATGGCTTCAATCTGTTTAATGGAAAAGTCACTTATTTCACAAGACTTTCAAGTGCAGAGAGAAGAACTCTCGGTTGCTCATCAATTTTTATACTTAATGGGCTGGTACCCCTAAGATTATCAACTATAACAGGCAGTTGTCTCGGATTTTTACATAGAGGAACAAAGCTTGAATGCTTTTTCCAATAATTTAAATTATTTATTTCCTGAGGCATAACCCCCCCTGAAATATCAAACACTACATGAGTACCTGTTACCAAAACTTCGGTAGAGATACCAGCGCCCGGACGAGCAAAAACAAAATCCACAGCCCTTAAAAGTCGAACCATCATTTTATCGTCGATGGTAGATAGAGGTATCACTTTGATTTTGTCGAGATTTCGATACTTTTCATTCAAAGTTGCTAAAGTGGACTTATTTTTACCACAAAGAGCAATGACTTGGCAGTATTTTCCCCTCTCCATTATTGAGTCTATAACAATCTGGTGTTTGTTTACGCCATTTGCTCCAGTAGATAGAAGATAAGTTGGTACAGACTTTTTTAGACCTAGTTCATCAAGAACTTGTTTTTGATGTAAATTTTCTTTTTGGAAAAATGATCGTCTTAAAAGTGGACCTGACATTAGACACTTCTCGGGCGGCATACCTCTCTTCTGAGCGGCAATACAGCACTCTTGAGTTGGTCCAACGAACAAATCATTGAATGGATTAACCCAATGTCTTGAAAAACCAATTCCGTCCGCCAATTCTCCTGAAAAAACTGCAAAAGAAATTGACTTACTGATATCTCTCTTGATCAGTTCAAAAAAACCGTGATTTAGATGTGAATGTACAGAGACGATGATTTGAGGATTTATTGATCTACAAAAACGAACAAATCTTTTACTTCCAATAATTCTTTTGGGGCCACGATGCATTGAGGCATATTCCAAAAAATAAAAATAACCAAAGTGCATTAAAGGCAATTTCCTTTGAATCAAATTATATAAATTACATCCAAATTTATACCCGATGAATGAAGATTCAAGAGGATGATGAATTACAGCTGTACCTCCTCTTTGATGCCACCAATCTCTTAGTGCATAAGCACGCATGTCATGCCCGCCGCCTGTTGAGGCACTCAAAATAAGTAAATTCATCAATTACTAAGCAAGATCACTAATTATAATAGACTGAAACAGTCTACACTTTTTTCTTAAGTCTTACTAAGAAAGAGAATGTACAAAAAGCCCACTCCTTAGTTTAGGCTCAAACCAAGTCGTTTTAGGAGGCATGATTTCGCCAGCATCCGCAATTGAAATCAACTGATCCATAGATACAGGATAGAGGGCAAAGGCAGCTGCCATTTCACCAGAATCAACCCGCTTTTCAAGTTCATGCAACCCACGAATTCCACCAACGAAATCGATGCGATCACTTTGTCTAAGATCAGTTATACCAAGAATAGGATCGAGAACTAGTTCAGATAATAAAGTAACGTCTAAATCAGCTACAGGGTCTATTACACGTTTTTTATCCAAAGGACTTAACTTGTACCATTGCCCGGAGAGATAAAGAGAAAATTCACGAATGCTTGTAGGTCTGCATTCATCAGAGCTAGAAATATTTACAGAAAAAGATTTCTTCAAACGAGTAATAAAATCATTATCAGAAAGACCGTTCAAATCCTTGACCACCCTATTGTAATCAAAAATTTCTAGTTGATTGTCTGGAAAAAGAACTGCCATAAAATAATTATACTCCTCGGTGCCTACATGATTTTGATTTGCATCTTTCCTTTTTCTTCCAACTCGGGCAGCTGCAGCAGTACGGTGATGACCATCAGCAACATATAGACAAGGTACTTCCAAAAAGATTCTAGAAATCTGATCATTCACTCCCCTATCAGAACAACACCACAACTCATGACGCACCCCATCCTCTGCAATAAAGTCATACTCTGCTTTACTTTCAATTAATTGATTGATCAAAAGATCTAATTCTGGCTTGGCTCTGTAAGAAAAGAACACTGGCTCAGCATTAGCATCCATTACTTCGACATGTTCGACACGATCATTCTCTTTTGCTGTACGGGTAAGCTCATGCTTTTTGATTAATCCGTCATAGTACTGCTGGAAGTGACAACATCCAACTAGACCTATTTGGCTTCGATCATTCATCGTCAAACGATACACATAAAAACTATCTGCAGAATCCTGGGTAAACTTCCCACTATCACAGAAAGAATTAAAGTTCTCTTTAGCTTTCGAATAAACTGCAGAATCATATGGTCCAAAATGTTCCGGAAGATCAATTTCAGATTTCACTACCCGAAGAAAGGAGTTTTCATTTCCTTTTGCTTCTTCTTTCGCCTCCTCAGAGTTCAGTACATCGTATGGACGAGATGCTACTTTAGAAACAATAGAAGGCAAGGGACGATATGCTTTGAAGGGCTTAAATTTGATCATCTAAATATAATTTAAATCTTTATTTGCTAGATGAACTTGCCTTCTTCGCTCGCATTTGGGCAAGTAGTTTGAGGGCTGAACCTGCAGCGAGAGTACTTTTTAAAGGCTTGGACTGATTTTGACTTGCAACAACTGCAGCTTGATTAGAAGACTGCATTTCCTCAAGTATTTCTCTTCTTAATATTGAAATTGATCTAGGTGCAGAGATTCCAATTTTGACAGAATCCCCTTCAATTTTGGTTACTGAAATCTCAATTTCATCACCAATCCTTATTCCTTGATCAATTTTTCTTGAAAGAATAAGCATCGCACTTTCAAAAGAAAATATTAAACTGCATCAGAAAGATCCAAGATGTGGCGAGCCGAATACTTTTCGTGATTATTAATTATACATTGCTTAGCTACAAAAGTGTTACGGTTTACAATAACTGGACCAACCAAATTGACGGAGATTTTTGAATTACCTTCAGAAGGCAAGGTCACTATATTTAATATCATGGTGTCATCTGCACCAGAAATTCCCAAATATTCAACATCATTGTCAGAAACTTCGACAGTGTAATCAGGAATGATTCCGCCTGGTTCAATAACAATAAAAGCCAAACCATCTTGATTATCTTCTCTTAGCCACATAAACGGAAGTTCTTCCACATCATAGAACAACTCCATCTTTTGAATATCGGGAAAACCAAAGAGTCCTCCTGAAACATCAAGTATATGGGTATGTTGAGAGCATTGCTCTCCATTTACAACTTCATCAGATACAATAAGTTTCATTACTGAAAAAATTATTATAAATAATTTAACAGTGAGGTATTCAACAAGTTAGCACCAACTTGCATTGCAGCTTGATAAGCGGTAGAGATTTGGGTCAAACGCATGATGGCGTTGGACATATCAACATCCAAGTCATTAGCTAGGCGTTGATCTAACGCAATGTGATAATCCTCATCATGGGCTCGAACAGTATCCATCCTTACCATGATAGCCGAAAGTTCACCCATATCATCAACAATTTTGTCATCAAAATTGATCAAATTTCTTTCCACATCCTGCACAGCTTGAGCCATATACTGATAATCATCATGCCCCAATCCATTGCGAAGTTCAACCATAGAATCTAGCAACTCGGCAAATTCTGCTGTGTTGCCTCCTTGGGCATTTAAAAAAGGTGAAATCTTAGTATCTTTACCAACATGGATTTGAGAATTCGACTGTGAACCCGTGTAAGTAACATCTATAATATTACCCTCCGAGTCTCTATGATCTAAAAAAGTTTTGCTGCCAGTAGCGAAAGAATAACTATCACCTAAACGGGGTCCCATAGGTATATCAGAACTTAATGACTGTCCTTCATCAGTAAGCAATTCTTCGGGGTTGATTTCAAAACCGGTAATTATAAATGGTCCTGGGTCATTTGGGTTTTGACCCCAAATAATTTCTGCCTGAAAAGACTGTCCGTCTGGAAGAACTACATCAGCCTTTCTAAATGTATCAGGGATAGAAGGGTTTAAAGGGTCAGAATTAGGAAAAAAATATCTACCTGAATCTACAACCCTGAGTCCAGAAATTTTCCCGTTTGCTTCAGTAAGAACAGTGACTTCAGCATCCAAACCATTTACCCCAGCAGACTCGATTTTAACATCTGCCTGCGATTCGTTTTTAGTAGAAAATGACAATATATGTTGAATGGGATTAGAAACGGGCAACCACACATTGTTGGAAATTTTTTCACCTTTGGCCTTCTGTAAGTCTAGAAATTCTTGGCTCCTAGCATCTGGTACATCTAGAAAGAATTCATCGCTTGGACTGACAAGAGGACGATGGTAGTCACCATCTGAACCTAAAAATTCTTCATCATCTTTGTTGTCAAACCCCACAATTTGACCGTTTTGTAGCGGCTTCCCATTAGTTTGGCACTCAAAA
>JAYNZN010000001.1:0-61837 GCA_038103695.1 Opitutales bacterium | reverse complement strand
CAAAATAAGTACCCTCATGCAAGACCATTTGTCCTTTAAAATAGGTTTGATTCGAAGACCATTCAGCTCCCTGTACTGCAGTATGGGCATTTAAGGCAGTAAAGAGATCCGAGTCGCTTGAAATATTAACTGCTCTAACATCTGAAATATTAGTTTTAGCCATGTAAAATTTTTCAGAACTTCTATCATAAACAAAGGAACCTTTCATAAGTGGCATAGAAACGCTATTGTCTAAAACGATTTCTCTGCTTTCTGTCGGTAATTCGGTCCCCATGGCCATGTATAATCGCCTGTCTGATACATCACCCTGAGCATTTAAAATTTCCTCATAAATAATCGTACCTTTGCTATGAGTAGAAGATAAGGTTCCATGAACATCACTGTTTTCTATCTCAGTTTCAGTTGGTTCAACAGAAAGGAGGGCGAAATAGTTACCACCAAACTGAATAACATCTGAGGGTTGAAGATCCACATCAGTGGCACTTTTGATAGTCCCCTTAGAGTAAAGACCACTTACTTTAGTCTGTCCATCAGGCAAAGAAGCCAACCTATACGATTGGCTAGCAGAATCAAAAGATACCAAAGCTGAAGACTCAGAACCCTCGACATCAAACTTCGAAACGGGATATGCTATCTCTTTCACCATAGAAGAGATGTCATCAAAAAGCGCGTTAGCATCAGTGTAGGTACGACTAGATGAATTGATTAATATATCATATGTATGATTTTCTGCTTCGAGTTTGTCATCGAAAAGTTTTCCATCTGGAGTTACAAAAAAGTATCGAGTTTCCACTCCGCTACTCTCAATTACCCAGTCCTCTCTACCCTTAGAATAACCAGAACCCATTTCCGCCCAAAATCTAGAATCTTTTTGGGTAGGCAAATGGTTGAAGTTTTCATCTGATTGAGAGACCCAAAGTTTGTCATCGTATTCTACAACTTGACCGATACTGTAACCCTGCAATCTTTTCCACGGTTTTGATAGTTCGATGTCTATGGTAGAACCAGTTTTCTCGTTTTGAACAGCAACATTCAAGTTCCATGTTTGTTTCTCAGACTTAACTGCCTCCCAAACTAAATCTTTTTCAGCAGCAGATAAATTGTCAATATCACTCCCCGGAAAAAGAGATGCAGATTTTTCTGCCACCAACTTATCGAGCTGATTTGGAAAATAAGTCCTACTATCGTAAAAGGAGAGATAATCTGCTTTCCCAGAAAAAGATTTGTTAGCATTTCCTGTAACTTCAAGGGAACCATCCGCTGAAATAGTAGCTAAGAGATCAAGATCATAATCATGATCAGCAATGCCCTCGGTTGATCCACGAACAAAGGCTGTATAGTCATCATTTTCAATAACTTCCGAGTCTTTTAGGAAAAATGAATCCTGATTTATAAGGTCCTGAAGAATCTTAGTAGCTTTGTCAGTTGATAGGTTAGATGCAGTCTCATATGGATTTATGAGTTGCCAATGGGAACTAGACAATTCTGGGGAGCGATTGCTTGAAAGCTGAGTTGCTTCGAAATAAGAAACTTTTTCATCGGATGTGTAGCGATAAGACATTTTCTCAGCATCAGACTGAATAATAGTCCAATTATCCAAAGAGAATTGTAAACCAGACTCTTGATCAGAATTGGATTTGTAAATATCGCTTCCCCATCTAACAACATCTCCCTGTTCGTAAATCTCACTTGTCTCCCAGTTTGGAATATTATTTTTAACAGGTTCTAGCCAAAGTTTTAGTTCACCATCAACAGTCTCTTCTCGAATGGAAAAGTACCCACCAGAAACTGGATAAAAGTCAATTGATTCTTGTGCACCTAAACTAACAGCAACTTCTTGAATCTGACTAGAATCTAAAACATAAACATCCCCACTCCCTTCACTTTCAACGAGCTTACCAATACTTTCTTTACTCCAATCATGTTGATCGAGATGAGTAAGTACCGAGTTGATGTCAGAAAATTTCGATTTATCAATGAGAATAGAGTCACTAACTGTATTAAGTACTTTTACGATTTCTCCAGATTGGTAAGTCTTTGTACTGTTGTATTCTTCAGCAGAAGGCACTTTGGCCTGTACGACATATTCCCGTCCATTTAGCCTAAACAAAACTTCATCACCCTGTTTAAGGTACCTAGTTCCTGGAACTACTTCAACACCTACTGCTTGATGATTTAGGTTGAGGGTTTTCTTTTCCACATTCCCAACGATTACATCGGTGTGGGAGAATTCGGGTTTGAGGGCCATGCCACCGAAAAGTGCCTTGCCTCTGTGGGTAGCATTAATTCGGTTCAAAGCCTCTTCGACAAGTTCGTTTAACTCATAACCGTAAGCCTCTATTGCGGGACCATTTAGATTACTACTAGACAAACGAGCTACTTCTTGTGATCTTTGATTAATTTCACGTAATTGCTCTAAGTTAAGATGACCAGCATTGAGGAATTCTGTGGCGTAGGAAGAATTTCTTTGAAATTGAGCAAGTTTTCCTTTTTGCGAATCAAGTTTGATGACTCGAGACATTCTAAGTCCGTCGTCTTCTGGTAAAGTAATTTTTTGCCCAGTGGAGATTTGTTTATCTAGCTTAATACGTTGCAAATCCAACTCTCGAATACGCTGAGTCACAGACTCGGAAACATTTAAATTCGGAATACGCATCAAATAATTACTTAAGAAGCCCCATTACAACCAGTTCTAGCATTTTGTCCAAAGTATTTAATACCCTAGATGAGGCTTGGAAAGAGCGCTGGAATCTCATTAAGTCAGCTACCTCCTCATCAATAGAAACGGAACTAATTGAGCGCCTCTGCTCAAGTAAAAAAGTCTCAACCGAATTTTGGTGGTCGATGTTATCATTTAAATCAGAAAGGTTGGTTCCAAGGTTAGCATTAATTAATGCAACACTGTCAACATAGTCACCCGTTATCCCCATTTCTGCAATTTGCATAGCTATGTCATTGGCTCCTGTGGCATCTTCCTGAGAAGAGAAAATTGAATCAGCAGTTAAATTAGAATCTAAACGTAAAGAACTTGCAAGGTTCCATGAGTTTGAAGGGAGAGCTTGAAAAGTAAAATTATCTCCAATGATAGGTAATTTTGCACCGTCTTCTAGACCCTCCAACCGAAAAGGGATAGTCTCATACGCCATCATCAGAGAGCGACCATCATCTGCAGTACCACTGATCAAATCCTTTCCAGGATATGACAGATCATCTTCCATGGTAACATTTTGCATTCTTCTCGCCGAAGCATAAAATGAAAATGTATCGCCTGAGTTTTCGCCCCTGAAAAAAGTCTCAGCTTCATTACCGCCACGAAAGTATGGTACTATTCCGTCAAAATCTTCAGGGAAAATGGGAGTCGTATTAACAATTGTAAATTCATCTCCTTGTGCAATTGGTAAAATCATGTTCACTTCTTCCCTGAATAATTCAACGAAAGCGTCACCTTCCCTACCATAATATCCATACTCTTCTTCCATCAGAGCATTTCGACCCATAACAGGACGCGTTAAAATTGCATCAAATCCGAAAAGATATGAGCCTTGAGCATCCGTAGGATTGTAGATGCCATTAATTTCTTCAACAAAGGAAGAAACCAAATTGTTTAAATCAGTTCTGAATTTATCGAGATGTAAGTGTCGAGATTCCTGATACCCTTTGATTGCCCCGCCCTCTAAATCTAATTGTTGACCATTCACAAAAACGGAATCGGATGAAGGGAGAGCACTGCCACCATTAACTATGTTAAAACCTTTTATTTCACCATTATTAATAACAGCTTCAGCAAGTCCTAGATTAAGTTCTACTAAAGATCCATTTGTGAGGTTGTGTCCACTAGGATAAGCTTTACTTATCAGAGTGGAAGGGTCATTTGCGTCAACCAACTGTGGCTTAAATACCTTAAAATAATCCTTCCATTGCTCATCAGTAGGGTTAAAATCATTAGGATCAATATCAGGTGGCGGTGCAGTAACAACAAAATGAGTGAATCCACCCTGACCGTCTTGGTTCTGGAAATAATATAATTCGTTCCTCTTAAAACGCATAGGAACTTCACTCTTTTTAAAATCATCAATCGATTGAGCCCGATCAGTTGTTGCATTAACAAGTAAGTCTTCTCCATTACTAAGAGTAATATAATGACCAGCATTCCTAAGCTCCAACTGGGGGTTGGGATTATCGATTAATGTAGCTACTCCATCAAACTCTGTTCCTAATGCACCAACCTGACCGCTTTGAAGAAAAGCCCTTAATTCAGGGACTTCTAAGTCACGCATAACATCGCTTCCAAATTCAAAAAAATTATTTTCAAATTTAACAATTTCTCCAGCCTCATAACTTTTTGTGAGAAACCATCTTTCCTCATCCCCAATGGAAGTTGTAAAATAGGACAATTCATCTATTTTTTGAGGGGGTTCATTGCCGATTGAAATCAAGCCACCATATTCTTTTCCAAAGGTGATTTCACCTTCATCTAATCCAACAATCTCAGAGCCAGCTTCGATTGTTTTCCAAACCTGAAAGAAAGAATCACCATATTTCAAAACTTCTCCTTTACTGTACTCTCTAGATACAACTTGAGACTCTACTAAAACAACCTCAGTTGCACTTTCAATTAAAGGATCATCTGAGGCGAGCAACTTAAATCCGTCTAGTACTTCTCCTGAGGTTCCACCAGTCTTCAATAGATTAGCAGGAATACGACTGCCGACTAGCAAGTCTTTCTCTAATTGATAAAAATTATCTCCGTATTTTAAAATTGATCCAATGTTGTAGGTTTGGGCTAACTCCCGGCTCTTTAAAAATTTAAGCTCGCTTGTCGCACCAATTTTTTCGGTAGCTTGATAAAGTTTACCTTCGTAGTAAATTTGGTCGTTTTCCTCAAATGTCTCAAGATGGGAGTAACGGCGAAGAGTTTCTGGATGGATCTTACCCGATGATGGCAATTCAGAAATTTTTAAAAATAAATTGTCGTCATTGAGATCTGATCCGGCAAGTGTCCTGCCTATTGACTGATAATATTGACCTCCTTGACTAAAGACCTGACCGTCTTCGCTATTAGAAATACTCTTACCCCCACCTAAGTCTTTCTGTATTAGTGGGGGTGGAAATGTTACGAGAACAGGTCCCGAATCGTCAGAATATTGAGTACCTCCATTTAAGACTTCAACAAACCCAAGTTGACCAGATGAGTCAATTTTAGCACGAATCTTCGCTCCTGCTCCCTCATCATTCTCAAGGGTAATAACATTTCCAAAGTCTTTGGTTATTGTCGAGGAGGTTTCAGCTTTAGAACTCAATAATTCAACAACTTGCCCGTCATTATCAACGGAAGATATCCCCCAAAAACCAGTTTCTCTGCCAGTGCTTTCATCTACTTCTGCCTCGATCTTAAAGTCGATAAGCTTAGACAAATCCTCTAATAATCCCTGTCTTCTGTCTCGATAAGAAACTGCGGAACCTTGATCAAGAAGTTCGAATCTTTTTATTTGAAGGTTAACCTCATACAATTGATTAAGAAGTCGATTAACCGAAGAAACTGACCTTTCAACATTTGAAGAAAGATCAGACTCAATGTCATCTAGTGCCTGACCCGCATCATTGAAACGCTTGGATAGAGTTTGGATTTTGTTGAAAATTTCCTGTTTTGCAGTGGCCTCATCTGGAGAAGCTGAAAGCTCATGGAAAGAATTAAACAAATCATCTAATGCTCGGGCCAATCCGCCTGCGGCCAAACTACTATCATGGGTATCATCTAATCCCCCGTCAATTCCTTGACGATCTATACTTTCACCTAAACCAGCTTGCAATAAAACAAGAATCTCTTTTTGAGCTTCTAGTTCAGAGGACTCGCTAAATTCTGATAACAAACGTTTATCGAGAAGATGATTTCGAGAATGCTCCACTCCACTATGTCCGAGAGTTGTAGTGTTTAACCCACCCATCTCTGAGTGCATCGAGCCTTCTCGGAGCAAAATTCTTTGGCGAGCGTAATTCTCGTCGTTTACATGAGCTAAATTCCTACCAGAAGTTTCAGCCGCTTTGGAGTGATACCTAAGCGCATCCGTAGTTTTAATAATTTCCCCAAGCATTTTTAAATCAGTTTACGCTCGTTCACTTAGCTGTGATCTGTGGAGGTTAGATAAAGTCTTCTTCTTCCCCTCTGAGGAATAAGTTTTGGAATGAGAAGCAGGGTCAGTTGCACCAAGAATTTGATCAGTAACCTCGACCAGTCTAGCGAGTAATCTTTGGTTCTGCATGACTTTTTCTCGAACACGACCAATCAGGGAGTTAATTTCTTCGATTATACTTTCAAACATAGGGCGAGTAACATCGGGAAAATGTTGAACAAGTTCACTAAGGGTCGACCTTTCTGATTCTCCAAATGATCTAGCTAGTGAACAGACTAAACCCTGTCTTCGTTTTTGAAGAATTTGACTGGCTTCCATTTGAGTTTGAACTGATTGATTGAGTTGCAGAAGGCTTTCTTCTTTTCGATTCAAAATACTTTGTTGCTGAGCACTAAGTAATCCAATAAGTCCTCCATATTCTTGAAGTTCATCACGAAGAAGATTGAGTAATTCTTCCCAATCGAAGTGGCTTAACCTAGAATTTTGATGTGTTAAATTAACCATTAGGGCTATCTTCCTTTGGTTGGGGAGAAGAAGGGTTCATCCCATTAAGCTGTTGTTGTAAAATTGATGAAATTCCGAAACCGCCCCCTTGGGCAATACTTTCAGAAATAGCATCGGTAAAAAAATGTCGGTAAAGCCTCTTCCCCTCACTGTCTTCATTGAAGACACCTTTAAACATTGGCTTCATTGCCTCGTTTAAAAATTGTTTAACCAGAACAGATTCGAATTGTTTACTAACTGCTGCGTTTTTTTGCTCAGCTGAAGCATTTTTTGAATGAACCATTTCCATCAGCATGGAAGAATCCATTCCTACAAACTTAGTACCTATCCCTTGAGTATCCATCAATTGATTATTAGTTCGGCCTGTAATGCACCGGCGTTTTTAATTGATTGTAAGATAGATGACATCTCACGGGTGGTAAGACCTAATTTATTTAACGCAGTAGCGAGTTCGTTTACAGTGGTTGCACCTGGTGGATCGAGCTCATCTAATGGCTCAAACCTTCCGACCTCTTCAATAAGCTCAGCATTCTCACCTTCCATCAGAGTGGTAGCACCCTGAGAAAATGGTAAAGGCTGACTAACACCAGTGGTAGGATTAAGAAAAATAGTAATATTGCTGCTACTAACCGCAACAGGAGCAATTCTCACATTTTGGGTGGCGACGATGGTGCCAGTTCTTTCGTTTACGATGACTTTTGCAGGAACATCAGGCTTAACATCAATGCCTCCTATAGCCGCAATAAAATTAGTTGTTTGACCATTGAATGATGAAGGAATGCGTACATTCACAACTCCTCCATCTTCAGCAATAGAAGTACTTGGATAATAGTTGTTGATAGCCTCTGCAATTTTGACAGCTGTTAGATTGTCTGGTGAACGAAGAATAAGATCCAAAGCGTTGTTTTTGACGATATTAAGGGGAATTTCTCTTTCAACAGTTCCACCGTTTGTTACGACCCCTACTGTCGGGTGATTGACTTGGACATTACCACCTGCATTACCCGCAGATAGACCGCCTACTGAAACAGACCCTTGGGCCACAGAATAAACAACTCCATCAGCACCTCTAAGGGGCGTTTGTAATAATATTCCACCTTGCAAAGAATCTGCATTTCCAATTGATGAAACAGTAACATCTATTTTTGCACCTTCTTTGGCAAATGCCCCAATTTCAGCTGTAACCATGACTGCAGCAATATTACGAGATTTATCTGCTTTATCAGCTCGGATACCTAAAGTTTCCAGTGCGTTTAGGATACCTAATTCAGTGTACTCAATGCGCGAGTCACCCTGACCTGCCAAACCAGTTACAATCCCATATCCGTAGAGTTGATTGCTTCGACTCCCCTTAACATCGGTCAGGTCTTTAATCCTTGCTCCATGTAAGGAACAGCAGTGGAAGGCTAGTAGTATGACTAAAATCTTGGTATGGAGCTTCATCAATAATATCTCAAAATGGATTAATCACGGAAGCAAGACGCTGGTACCAAGATTCTTTCTGAGCGTCATTTAAACTACCTTTTGAAACAAACTCTACTTGAGCATCAGCAATGTATTGAGAAGAAACAATATTGCGATAGCGTAATCCGTCTTTAAAGCCAAACCCGATGTCTTCTTGTCTCACCAAACCTTTGAGAACAGCGTAATAACTTTCTCCCGAAAAAGTTACCATCCTTGCACCCTCGAGTACAAGAACACCATTGGGCAATACATCGATCACAAGAACACTAAGTCGACCTTTTAAATCTTGGGTATTTGCAATTGATCCACCACCCTGACTATTACTTTTAGTTTCGATTTGCGTAGCTGGGAGTTCTCCATTGTGCGTGCCAAGTTTGCTATTTGCAAAAAGGAATTGTTGAACTGCATTTTCAATTTGAGAATTCCGATTCCGCACAGAATTTTGAGATGCAGCAAGAGATGAGCTTTCGGCTACATCAATCGTGATGATATCTCCAACCCGGAAAGCTCTTTTGCCGCCAAATAGACCACGCTGGTCACTAGAACTCCTTAACCACAAAGATGTACCATAAGACTGAGTGCTTATGAATACACAAAGAATGAAGAACCTTGCGTACCTAATCATAAATACACTTTAACGCTGTTAGCATCTAACACCTTAGCTCGAAATTCTTTTTGTGAGCTAATATTCTTGATCCGAACCATAGAATCACGAACTCCATCCTCCAAGGCCACTCCTTTCATTGTAACATAAATACCATTACCAGATGCAAATACATTAACGACTTCTCCTTTTTGAATAAGAGTAGTTTTTGATAATAAATTCCATTTAAGGGGGTTCCCTGGTTTGACGTTAGCATCAATTTGAAATCCAGAAAGCTTTGCTGATGCAGGAACAGAATTTGCATGATTTTTTAAAACATCAACTTCACGAATCTCAAAATTTCCCATTCTAGGTAATGACCCCCGTTGAAGTGGTACTTTTGAGAAAAGAACTCCTTGGATATGAGTAATTCTAAGTGGCATTGAGAAGTCACCTAACTTGACCCCCCTGTCCCAAACGCTAAAGCGAGAATATGAGTTAGCACAGAGTTGATCTGGGTTGCAGTCTCTAATTTTAATTTGGAAATTACCACCAACCTTCAAGGGACTCCATTCACGAGCCAAGAAAACCCGAACTTTTCCTTCAACTTGATAGCGATGCTTGAGGAGTTCGCTTAATTTATCTTCCAAGATCGACCGATCTAGTGAAATGAAATCCTTAACTTGTGCAGAAGAGAGAACAGGGTTAACCGAGTGTGTATCTGTAAATAGAGCAGATTTTTTGAGTCTTATTTGGTCGTTACTTTGAAAAGACAAAGCCATTGGCTGAATAAAGCGTTCAACACCCGCAGATGTAAGATAAAGCGGTAAAAAAGAAACTGCTAGCAACCAAAATTTCATAAATTTAGCGCTTTAGCTGATTGACCCTGGAAAGCATGTCGTCAGATGTCTGTATAGACTTAGAATTCACTTCATAAGCTCTTTGGGCGATGATCATATTTACCATCTCTTCAACTACATTAACATTAGACATTTCCAAGTAACCTTGTTGCAAAACACCAAATCCATTTTCCCCAGGAGCTCCAATTTCAGGAGGACCACTTGCTTCTGATTCTGTGTATAAATTTCCACCCTGAGATTTAAGTCCAGAAGGATTGGGGAAACGAACTAATTCCAGTTGACCAATAATCTGAGTACCATCCGCAGTTTCAGCAGAGACTTCTCCGGTTGGGGAAATAAAAATATTTGTTACTTCAGGATCTATCTGCAGACCAGCAGCAAGAGGTAAAGCATCAGCAGTGGTAACCTGTCCATCTGGACCAATTTTAAATGCACCATCGCGTGTATAAGCCTCTGTACCATCAGGTTTCTCGACTTGGAAAAATCCTCCACCATCAATTGCTACATCTAATTTCTCACTTGTCTGGGTAAGCTGTCCTTGAGTAAAAATCTTTGCGGTTGAAACAACTTTAGTACCATTACCCATTTCAACTCCAGTAGGTATGACATTTCCAGCACCCGTTTGCCCCCCTGACTGTCTTGGATTTTGGTATAGAAGGTCTTGGAATTCTATTTTGTTTTTTTTGTAACCTGTTGTGTTAACATTGGCTATATTATTAGAAATAACATTAAGATTAAGTTGCTGGGCTTGCATTCCTGTTGCACCTGAATAAAGAGATAAGTTCATAAGTAATTGTTAGGTTGTTTGTCCAAGAGTTCCGATTGCTTTTCCGATATTTTGGTCAAATGTTTGTATCATTTTCT
Source organism: Opitutales bacterium (assembly GCA_038103695.1). GTDB lineage: Bacteria > Verrucomicrobiota > Verrucomicrobiia > Opitutales > Seribacteraceae > Chordibacter. Next base: position 51,431 of record JAYNZN010000001.1, on the reverse strand, counting down.
GATTCGCTTCGTGTGCTCTCGACACTTCAATTAAACCAATCATTTCTTCAATAGCAGAAACATTGCTATTCTCTAAAAAGCCCTGTAGCACAGTAAAATTCTCTGGTTCAGCAACCTCGGGCTCGACGCCCTGCTCTTTTGCAACAAACCCTCCACCCACTTTTTGCAAGTCAAGTAATGGATTTTCAAAAGAAAAAACACCAACTTGACCAACCAATTGTTCCATTTGAAAAACTTGGCCCTCCTTATCTATGGTTACATCACCTTGGCCTGGTGTAACATTTATGGTTCCACCGGTTGCGTCGGAAAACTCATGCCCCATGCTGTTAACCATCGTACCCTCCGAGTTGAAGTAAAACTGACCATCTCTAGTATATACAGAGTCGCCATTTGCGTTTTTGAGTGCGAAAAAACCATCACCACGTAAGGCCATATCCATTGGGTTGGAAGTTTCCCGAAGTTCTCCCTCTAAGTAATCAACTTGATTCTTCATGACCGGAAAAGAACCGGGCATTTCATGTCGCAATCGATCGTGGGTTGAGCGTGCGATTTCTCCGCCTTCAACTGCCTCAAACGAAACTGCAACTTTCTTGAAACCTGCTACATGACTTGCGGCAATGTTATTCGCAATTACATTTTGATACTGCTCAAGACCCCGTAGCGCAGAGGCATTTTCATACAAAGATAAATTCACGAATTGATGATAAGCAACTATTATGCCACAAAGATTTACATATATGGTAATTCCTGAAGGAGTAGAAACCTAAGTGTAATTTAATACCTGAAGTTAAAATACTTTATATCCCAAAGACTTGCTTGGATAATAGCTAAAAAGTGCAGAATGTTTGCGAGACATTCTTTACTTGAAATTACAAATTAACAATAAACACTGGTCGTAATTTAAAACTACTATTGGACCACAAAATGTAATATACTTAACTAAAACTTAAAAAATAAATTAGTACAAACAATTGATTTCTAAAAGTTTACCATCTTGGAGGTGAATCACAATTTTAGCAGGAACACCATCAGTAGATAAAACCTCCACTTTAGGACAATCTTTCTCTTCATAAATGACCTCGGATTCATACTCCTTAGACTCGATAGATTCTTTTTTCATTTCAATATTTTCTTCATCAGAATTACTATCAAGGTAAGGGGTAAAACCCACTTTTTCTTTTGGGGATTCAAACGAACTACCCCTTCCTGACAAATAACTTTCCATATATCAAACTTAGCAAATTCTATACCGCTTTACTTAGCGATACCTAACGAGGTCTTCTTTACTTACGTCCAATACAAGACTGAGTTCGACGCGGCGATTTTTATCCTTACGGTTGGGAAATCTAAAGCGATTTGGTTTGGTCGCACCATGGCCAGTCATTCTTTCTAGTTTCCCTTCTAATTCTCCTGAGGAGTAGTGATCTAATGCTCTTGTAACTTCCATTGCTTGATAAAGCGAAAGTTCCCACTCGACTTTGGCACTGTCCGAAACTTGATCACTAAGATCCATAGAATGAGAATCAACACGGTATGTCAAAACATGTTGGGCAAGAAGCCAAGACATTCTTTGCATAACTTTCCTACCATGGTTAGTTAACTGAGAAGAGTCAGAATCGAACAATGGTTTGTCATCTCCATGGTAAAGAGTGACCTTTAAACCATCGGAAGTTACCTCCAACTGAATAATAGAGTCGTCAATTTCATGAAGTTTTAACCTTTTATACCAGTCCTGAGCAATTCTGTGTAACACATCAATGTCAATTGATGTTGTGTCGTTGGTATTACGCATCGTGGTATCAGATCTACCCACAATTTGATCAACCATACTACCTGGACGTGCATCTTTTTGCTCAACGGGAGTCGATTTAGGAACACCAGCTTTGTAAGGATCTCTAAAAAATCTAGTAGTCGCAATGATCACCTCCTCGTCTTGGGACAAAATCCATAAAACTAAAAAAAGTGACATCATACCAGTTACGAAATCTGCATAAGCAACTTTCCAAGCTCCACCATGAGCAAAAGATTTTCTCATTTGTTTTAGATTACTTGAGTAAGCCATAAGCCTTGGCTAATCTAAGCACCCTTGGCTGCTTCCTTACATTGTTCCTCTAACTCATCGGCGGTAGGCTGAATTTGTTTATCTAATGATCGTCTCCCAATCTCAACTGCCATAATGGGAGATAGTCCAGTAGCGAATCCAGAGACAGATCTTTCTACAATTCTGTAATATAGGAATTCTTGGGCTTGATTTAGGGAGACTAACCTTCCAATAGGAACACCGATGCCATAAGCAAGAAAGATTCCAAGAAATGTTCCACTTAGTGCGGCAGCAACTTTATAACCAACTGACTCAGGATCTTCAAGGTTTGACATGGTATTAATGATTCCAAGGACGGCTGCTACAATACCCACTCCAGGCAACGCATCAGAAATCATTTCAATAGCTTTGACCGAACGAGTTGCCTCAGATTCACGACTACTTAATTCAGAGGAAAGGATACCACCGATCTCACCAGGTTTACATCTTCCATCGACAATTGGTCTTAAAGAATTACATAAAAATTCAACCAAACCGGCATCATTTAAAAAAGAGGGATATTTGGTAAAAATAGAGCTGTTGTTGGGATCGCTAACATGCTCATCTAAAGCTGGAGTGCCCTTTCTTCTTCCGAGCATAAATAATTCATAGAGTAAAACTAATAAATCGATGAACTTGTCTCTATTACCAACCCCACCCTTGAAAGCTTTAATTAAGTCGGTTTTAAGCGCATTGAGTACAGATGCTGGACTTGAGACAACTAAAATACCAAGACCGATACCACAAATGATCATAATCTCTCCCGCATGAATAAGAGATACAGGATTCCCACCAGCAACAGTGAAACCCCCGATGCATGAAACGAAAACAATTACAATACCAACAAGGAGAAGCATAGCTTAAAAGGGTTATTCAGATAACAGATTGAAAGTGGGCACGCAATGTAAGGATTGAATGAGAGATGATTTGACTGATTCTACCTTCTGATAATTTGAATGCATGAGCAATTTCAGAAAGTCTTAATTCTTCAATATAATAAAGCATTAAAATTTTTTGATGTTGTTCAGGCAATTCTTTAATTCGTTCACGAAGATGTAAAATCTTTTCCTTTTTTTCGACAAATTCAAAAGCTGTCACTTCTGTCGGGTCAGAAATTGTCTCATGTAAACTTAATTTGCTGTCATCATTCGTGGAAGAGCCAGAATCAGAATCAATAGGAATAAATGTAACTGGTTGAGTTTGTTTGAGAAGATTTCTGTAATCAACTTTACTAAGCCCCAATTCATTAGCGACCTCGCTATCACTTGGTGGTCTATGAAGTCTTGTCTCAAGCGATAAAATAGTCGACTGCAATGATTTAGCTTTTGCACGATTAGCCCTAGGTAAATAATCAATTTTTCTAAGTTCGTCTAGCAAGGAACCTTTTACTCTTAGGCTAGCATAATTACCAAAAGACTTCCCTTTAGACGGGTTAAAACGATTAACTGCTAGTATAAGAGCCTTTACCCCTACTCCGTACATATCTTCTGTTTCATAAGACTCCGGAAAGTGATGCCTCATTCTTGAAACAATAGATTTTACTAATGGAAGATATTTTTCAATCCAAGCGTCCCTGGATTGTTTATCTTTCATTGCCTTGCTGTAGAGACCTGCAGCTTCCTGCAATCCAGACTTCATATCTTTTTGCTTTTTGGAGAGCATAAATATTATTGATTCAGTTTGATTTCAGGAACCACATTATTTTTGTTTACCGCTTCAACATTGGTTGACGCTGCTAATTCGCTCAAGGTTTGCTCCTTCGAAGTTTGTTTATCATGGAAACCATTATTTGAATCTTTTGCATTGGCTATATTATTTTTGCTACCTGAAATCAAAACTGGACTTGTATGTTTTAATGCATAGCCCAAGATATACCTAGAAGAAAGACCAACGACTAAACACCCTAGGGAACCTTTGATCAAGGCAACTAACAAATCCTTATCCAATAAAAAGGAGATCAAGTAAAAAAAGAGAAAGCCAACGAAACCGCTTATAAAAAATAAATATTTAGCGTCATCATTCATAATTAAGCACGCTGGTAAGAATAGAGTCCTCGATTGTAAAGTTCTTGGGGGAAAGTTCTTGCGATTAGTTGATTCAGCACTCCTTTCGAAACATCTCCAGTTACATTTTGGCCATTACAAATACAAAATGGGAGTAAAGAAGAGTCCAGTAGTAATGGCCAAAGCTTAGTACAATTAGAAAGCTCATCAAAATGAGTGATAGCTAGATGTGTGCAACGAGCATGACTTCCCAGATTAAGGGTTTTTTGGAGAATGAGTGAGTCATAAGCACCATTTAAAACAAGTATTCTGGATAACACATTTTTATTATCCAAGATTTTAGCTGTTCCTTCCCACTCCTCAACATCAGACAATGAGAGTCCAGGGACATCAATAAATAAGGGAGAGTTGACAGTAGCTACAGGACATTGGTCAATTTCCCTAAATAGAGTAACCCCAATAACTTCACAAAATATTCTGAGTGCGTCGTCAGGGTTTGGCATATCATTCTCTAGTTTTAATACATTGGGCACCCTCTTGTTGATGAAAACCTCATGAGCAAGGAGTTTGCAGAGGGTAGTTGTTTTGCCTACTCCTGGAGAACCAAGGAGTGCCACGCTATTTTGAAGATCAGATGATGGCCTCTGCCCCAGGCGATCAGCTAACCCCTTCGTGATACCTTTTAAGGCATCTGCGAGAGGCAGTTGACTAATTTCATTCCACTCAATCCATGATTTTAAGCGGACAAGAAGGGAGGAATCAAAACCTGACTTAGTAAGCAGGCTTACAATATCAGCACTGCCATCATTGCCTTCTTGTTCAACCTTTGTTTCCTGATTTAAGCTTGCCTTAAATGCTTCAACTTCTTTTGCAGTAGAGTTCTCAGAAGTCTCATTTTCGATTACTGGTAAATCGTCCTGTTTCTGAACTATTTGCTGAGTGGAATCTTTCTCATTTGTTTCTTCAACCTCAGCAATAACCTCAAGCTTAGGTGAAGAAATAAATCTTTTCAATCCCTCACCACCGACTTGCCTAACAGATGTAACTTTCGCTTTATCACCAAGCTTTTCACGAATCAACCGAACAGCCTCTTCAGCAGAACGAACAACCAAACGATATTTTTTGGGAGATCTTACTTTTTCTTGGTTAACCATTATAAATAATACTTAGACTGCAAGTTCAGTAGTTTGCACATCAGACTGAGAAGTATTCTGCTCATCGATATTCAAATTGGAGGTAATATCTTGAGGAAGAGAATATTGAGGAAGGCTTATTGCTCCAAAAGGTTCGATGAATGTTTCACTAGGTATTTCTTGATAAGCAAGAACAACAAGTTGAGGATAACTTGGTTCCATAAATCTTCTGAAAGCCAATCTAAGCTCTGATGTGGTTACAATGACGGGTGTTAATCCAGCTGAGGACATTTCTTCAATTTTTGGTTCTAACTCAGCTAAAATTCCCTGAGTGACCTCGGGGTCCATGATCATTCCTACATCAAATTGACTGCGTTTGACTCTCTGCAGTAAGGATTGCTCAAGTTTAGGCTCGAAGGTTAGAGCAGTAAGCTTGTTTGAGTCTGACTCAAGTTCCTTAACGAAGTACATCCCAAGCCTTTTACGGGCTTGCTCAGATAAATCGTCTGGCGTTTTGGTGACAGGGGCCATATCGGCGATCGTTTCCAAAATAAGTGTAAGATTCTTGATCGAGACTTTCTCCCTTAAAAGATTTTGCAGGGTCCTTTGAATGATTCCCACATTAACCAAATCAGGCAATAATTCACTGACAAGAGTTGGATTCTTGTCTTTGATTAAATCAAGCAGTCTCTGAGTGCCTTCTCGCTCCAAGATTAGGTAGGCGAATCTTTTTAATGAGTCTGATAAATGAGTAACCAAAACGGAGGCTGGATCAACAACTGTGAAACCTTCAACTTCAGCCATTCTCTTATCACTTTGAGGAATCCAAAAGGCTTTGATACCAAAAACTGGTTCGATGGTTTCAATTCCATTGAGTTTACTGTCATCAGCATCTCCCATATTCATGGCAAGCAATCTGTCAGGGACTAAAGTTGCACGAACGATTTCTTTTCCTCTCAGCAAAAACCTGTATTCGTTTGGCTCAAGCTCGATATTATCTCGGACACCGATGGTAGGGAGTAACATCCCCATCTCACTTGCAAAGTTAGTACGTGCCCCAGTAATTCTCTCTAACAGATCACCGCCTTTGGCTTTATCAGCCAAAACTAGCAAGCCATACCCCATTTCCATACCAAACACCTCTTGGTCAATAGCTTGCTCCATGGGAGAGAGCTGGCCGGATGGACTTGCATTATTTCCTGCCACTGATGATTCACCCGAAGCTTCAGCCCCCTTTGGGTTCGTAGCATGCCCACTAGATGAATCACTAATTTCTTCCATCCTAAGATCACTGGATTCCTTGCGGGACAAATAGTATGCCGAGGCAAAACAGATCAATGACAGTGTAAAGAAGGGCCAAAATGTTTCTGACAAAAAGAGTGAAAATAAGAGCAAAAGAGCACCAGATATTGCGATAGCACGAGGGTAGATTGTTAGCTGCCTACCTACAAATTCACCCAAATTCGCCTCATCAGAAGAGCGTGTTACCAATATACCAGCGGCAATTGAAATGATGATGGCTGGAATCTGCGAAACAAGACCGTCACCAATCGAGAGCATGGTGTAGGTTTGAAGGGCGGTTGTAATTTCCATGTCCCGTTGAAAATAACCAATAAGGATACCTCCAATTACATTAACGACCGTAATAATTATTCCCGCAATGGCATCGCCTCGTACGAATTTACTTGCACCATCCATCGATCCGTAAAAATCAGCATCTTTTTGTATTTTTTCTCGTCTGTAAAGAGCTTCGGCTTCAGTGATTATTCCTGCATTCATCTCAGCATCGATTGACATTTGCTTACCAGGCATCGCATCCAGGGTAAATCTGGCTGTAACCTCAGCAATACGACCAGCTCCCTTAGTAATTACAACGAAATTGATGATAACGAGAATGAGGAAGATGACTGCACCAACCACATAATTACCGCCTACAACAAAAGTCCCAAATGACTTGATTACAGATCCAGCATCAGCGTCTAAAAGAATCAAACGAGTAGATGCTACATTTAAACCAAGTCGGTAAAGGGTAACAGCAAGCAATATGGTAGGGAACACAGAAAACTCAGGCGGTTCTTTAACATAGATAACCGTGAGCAATATGAGTAAAGAAACTGCAATACTTAACACCAGTAAAATACTCAGAAAATCTTTGTGAATAGGAACAACTAGTAAGAAAACTGCCCCAAATAATCCAAAAATGAAGCCAAGATCCGAGTTCCCCTTGAACCTAGATAGGAGATTTAAAAAGGCCGATCTTAGGTCACTCATGTGAAGGAAACTGAGGATTTACTCCTAGTTAACAATCGCCGTGCTTTAAGACGGTGAAAGTAATAAGAATGAGTTTGATATACTTGTGCAAGTATCTCTGCAACAACCTGATAAAGTTCGAGCGGGATAGCCATCCCAACTGTGCCAATAGAATATAGCAAACGAGCCACAGGTTTGTTCTCAACCATGGGTACCTCGTATTCAATTGCTATCGATTTAATTCTTCTGGCCACTAGATCTTCTCCTTTCGCTACAACCACTGGAGCATTATCCATGCCTTTTTCATATCTAAGTGCCACAGCAAAGTGAGTCGGGTTTGTAACAACGACATCTGCAGTCGACACATCTTGCAGGTTTTGTCCCATTACTAGCTCCATAGCTTTTTTTCGCTGAGCAGATTTAACTTCACTTGAAACTTCTTTACTCTTCCGTTCTTCTTTGACCTCTTGCTTGGTCATTTTCATCTCATCATCATTTTCTTTTTTCTTAATTATGAAATTAATGACAGCAATAACACTCATCAAAAGAATAAGAATTAGAAACATAACCAACAATAACTTAAGAATAAATGAAGGTATGTACTGAACGGGGATAGGCGCGTAAAAAATAGGGTCATCCAAAAAAAGTAAAATGGTAAACCAAACCACACTTCCAATTGCCAAAAATTTTAAGAAATCAATCAAGAATGCCTTCAAGGCCTTTAGACCAAAAATTCGCTGAGCTCCCTTCAGTGGATTTATTTTGCTAAGTTTTGGCTCTGCAGCTTTCGGAGTAAACCTGAAACCCGTCTGCAAACCCTCCGCAATAAGTGACGCAAAAAAACAACCCACCATTAGCGGGAGAACAATAAGAGCCATTGAAAAATAAGACTGGGTAAGTGTGTGCCCCACTCCTTCTTGTGTGGCTGTTATCGAGTCAATGTTTTCGAAAATACTTCTGGTGAAAATCAACAAATCACCAGCCTTCTCAGGACCCCAAGTGAAAATGATGAATGTACCCACGATAAGGGTTGTAGTCATGCCAATTTCTGGTGCTTTTGCAAATTGCCCACGTGACCTAGCCTCTGAAAGCTTTTTCTCAGTTGGAGGTTCGGTTTTAGAACTTTTATCTACATCAGCCACTTTACAATACTAAGATTGAATAATATCCAACATCACTTCAACCGAGCGACGAGAATGCTCAAGGATGTAGGAGGAAATAAGCAAAAGGCAGGAAACTAATAAAACAAGTCCACAAATAATTCGAACCGAGAAACTTGTGATAAAAACATTCATTTTGGGGACTGCTTTTCCTAAAACAGCAAATGAAATATTAACGATGAAATTGAGGGCGATAAAAGGTGCAGCCATCAAAACTCCCAAAACGAATACATTCCCCACTTCTCTCACATATTCAACCATTGGATTAGCTCGCAGCAAAAATTCGCCAATTGGCAAAATTTCAAAGCTTAGAACAAAGCCTCGCATCACATCTAAATGAACCCCAGCAACAAAAAAGATCAGAAGGCTGAAATAATAAAATAAACTCGTCAAGGTGGCATCAGTTGAACCCAAAAGTGGATTGACACTGTTACTAGCCATCAACCCAATTTCATAAGAGATAAGAAAGCCCGCTAATTCTACTGCGAAGAAAACCATCCTTACCATCATCGCAAGCATCAAACCAACGCAAACCTCATTCATTGCGAGCAGAATAGCTCCAGCAAAATGCTTCGCTAAGGATATGTCGGCCGGTACAATTGGGTTAACCAGTAGTGAAAGAATAAGCCCGAATGCCATTCTCACACGAACAGGAATCAACTTACCTGCAAATAGAGGGATACCTAGAAAAAAAGCTCCTGTTCTGAGTAAGACAAGGACCCAAACAACGATTTCTCCCGCCTCAATGGTCACTGAGCCATAGTTGGGATCAGATTAAACATCGAAATACAAAAATCGGTCATCGTTTTGAGTATAAAATTAGAAGCAATTACTATCGCCAATGACACACAAATTAATTTGGGCACGAATGTAAGTGTTTGTTCCTGCAAACTTGTAATAGATTGAACAAAGCTTACTAAAAGCCCAACGACGGTCGCTGTGCCTAGAATTGGTATGGCTAGGAGCAAACCTGTCTGTAGAAGGTTTCGCATTATATCTACGGCTAGTTCCAATGTCATTGTTAGTGCTTGGGCTAGGAAATATTAAAGCTTTGAACCAAAGATTGCACAATAAGGTACCACCCATCAACTAGGACAAATAGAAGCAACTTAAATGGCATGGAAATAACCACAGGAGGCATCATCATCATGCCCATAGACATAAGTGAAGATGCAACAATAAAATCAACGATAATGAAAGGAATAAAAATAAGAAAACCCATCTGAAAAGCTGTTCTCAATTCGCTTAGTATGAATGATGGAACCACTATACTTAAAGGAAGTTCGTCACGTGTCATTGCGCCTTGCCTAGAAATTTCCAAGAAGAATTGCGCATCTTCCTGACGCGTTTGATTCATCATGAAGTCTTTCATGTAAGCGGTCGCAACCATTAACGCATCAGATGATTTCATTGATTTTTCCATGTAAGGAGTTACAGCATCATCATAAATTTTATTCCAAACTGGACCCATTACAAAAAAGGTCAAAAACAATGCAAGTCCGATTATGATTTGACTCGATGGTGCGGCATTTACTCCAATTGCATTTCTGACAAATCCTAGAACAATCACGATCCTAGTGAAACATGTCATCATCATTATAACTGAAGGACCTAGGGTCAGTATAGTCATTGCAATAACAAGTTGTATTGCTAGACCAAAATCACCATCCTCGTTGGCACCTGATACATCAATTCTTAAACCAGGAGCCCCAGTGCCAGAAGTCTGTGCATCCAAGGAGACATTAGGAACGACCAAGAAGGCAATCACAGCCAATACAAAAAGCAATTTCTTAATAGGATAAAAATTCATGCGGATTGGATTGACCTTTCTGATTGCTCATTGTCGGATGAACCCTCCAACTTCGCTAAATGTTCGATTTTACCTGGGCTTACTCCCAATAAATGCTTTTGATCCCCATATTCAGCAACCACTAAAAACTGACGGTTACCCAAAGGGCGAGAATCAGAAACAAAGACTTTTCCTTCTTTTTTAGAAGTATTTATCGAGTTATTGAAAGATCTCTTACCTATTCGAGAAACTCCATAAGCAACCAACCCTAACAACAATAAAAAACCAAGACTTCTCAATGTTAGGCTAGACCAATCAGGAGAAACAGGATGTGAAGAAGCTGTAGCTACACATTCGGCCAAATTTTGTAATCCCATAGATTAATAACGATGTGGCAGCTCGTGCAGTTTAATATCCCGAGCGGAGAGGAAAGCTCTCGTTACGACATAGAGTCTACGATTTCAGTAATTTTGAGCCCAAACCGGTCATCGACAACAATCACTTCTCCTAAGGCAACTAATTTACCATTTACAAGAAGACTGACTGGATCTTTAGCGTTTTGTTTGAGTTGTATTTGAGCACCTGGGCTTAATTCTACAATTTCCTTCATCGGAAGTTGAGCAGTTCCCAACTGAACGGTGACTTGGACTTTTACATCCATTACAATATCCATTTTATTACTATCCATGAGCTTTGCTAATTAGATTTAGTCCATCACTTGTACATTCGTTAACTTGAAAAGCAACCTGATCCGCCTCAATGCCAACTTCACCGATGAAACAAGTTCTGTCTTCAATCCTAAGTCTAGTGTTCCCAATCAAAGTAGGGTTCAATTCAACAACATCTCCTACTTCTAAATTTAGCATATCTCGAACGGTAAGTTCAAAAGCATCCCACTCGGCAGAAACAGGTACTGGGATATGATCGTAAATTTCATGCCACTTAAGTGCTGAGGTTTTTTTTCTTTGTTCTGAACTATCGGATGAGGCTAAAAGCTTCGTTAGAACAGGTTCTAAAGTGTAATATGGAACTGCAATTCGCAAAGGTCCAGAAACATCACCAAATGATGCTTCCATCGACAAAATGAGCATCATTGCATCTGGGGGCGAAGTTTGCAAAAACTTACCAGTTGTTTCCGTGCCAATTATGTTGGGTGTAAGCTTTCTAGTCGGTTCCCACTGTTTACACCACTCTTCAAGAATAATTAAATTGAAGTCTTCCACTAAAGCTTTTTCTATATCAGTCAAACCTCTCTCCTCCGGATTCGTGGATCCTCTGCCTCCAAGTATTCGATCTACAACAGTTGCCGAGAGATGAGCATTAACATCAAGAAGACCAACACCATTAAGTTCCTGTACTTTGAACAAAGTAACGCAGGATGGTGTTTTGACTGATTGGGTGAAGGCGCTGTATAAATCTGCACCTAAATCATCAAGCTCAAGATTGAATTCAGTACGCAGAAACATAGAAAGATGCCCAGACAAATAGTAAACAAATTGCTCACACTTCGACTTCAACCTACCTAAGTCGGCATCTGATAAAATAATCGGGTTAGTGAAGTCATATTTCTTTACCTTAAAGGCAGAAGGATCAGATACTTTCGAACCATCATGAAGAAAAAGTGAAGACCCAGATGAGCCAGATTCAATTTCGTTTAAATTGAAACTCTCGTCTTCTAAATTCGCTGGATCAGTCATAATGAAGAAACAAAATTATTGAACTACAAATTGGGTAAAATATATGTTGCGGATAAGGTCACTCTCTCCATCTCTGTACTTTTTAAGAACTTGTGAAAAGGACTTTTTTAAATCAACACGAACACGTTCTTGGAAACCATCCAACTGAGCATCTTCGTAGGTATACCCTCCCATGATGGACAAAGCCTTATCACGAATACGATGTTCGTTCATTTCTAAAACCTTCTCAAAATCGCCTGCTAAACCTTCGAGGCGTACTTCAATGTTAATGTAACGAGATTTTATAGGCCCCCCAAGATTAGTGATCAGTTGCTTAACTTCATAAAACTTTTCCTCACCAGAAGGTTCCATATCAAGAGGTTGACCTCCTTCTATAATCTGAGGCTTAATTGTCTGCTCAGGTTTATTTGCCTTGATCACAAAAAACATTGCTCCAACCGTAAGAAGTGGTGCAAGGATTATGGCGAGTAATGCGGGAAGTAAGCCCCCGCCTTTTCCATCTCCATTGGATTGGCTTTCTCCTGGAATTTCGTCTAATTGGTCTGCACTCATGATTATAAATTAGATTTTAAGAAGTTACCTTTTCAGATTAATAGCTTCATTGAGAATTTGATCGGATGTTGTAACCACTCGAGAACCCGCCTGAAAGGATCTTTGATGCGTTATCATCATGGCAAACTCGTTCGTTAAATCAACATTGGAAAGTTCAAGGGAATATTGATTAAGTTTCCCATTAGAACCATTGGCAGGTATTGTGTTATTTAGTTTTGATGCAAGGTCTTGGCCTGGACTTCCGTTAGTAAAATAACCATTACCTGCTCGTCTCAGATATTGAGGTGACCTGAAGTTTGCGAGAGAAATTTGACCAACTGCTTTGGAGAAATCAACTCCGTCCTTGTTCAGAATAAGATTGAAAGTTCCGTCAGAGTCAATTTTGCGAGCAAGAAGGCTCTCTCCATCCTCAAGCGTGTATTGCAAAGATTCTCCATTTGTATTTTGCACTTCGTAGCGAAATTGGTCACGGGTAACTAATTTGCCATCAGAAGTAACATCAAAGGATCCTACCCGAGTGAATAGCTTCTCTCCAGAAATTGGGTCAGCTACCTCGAAAAAACCTCCTGCATTGGGTAGAGCTTCACCATCAATAGCAACATCGAGATCTATGGCAGTGTTTTCAATTACACCTTGGTTGAAATTGGAAGTAACCCCTCCAACATTAACACCTGTACCCATGTTGTGAAGACTGTTACTGGAGATTCCATCAGCACCAGATTCTGCTTTATTTAGATGTAAGTAGAAGTTTTCTTTGTAGTTAACACGGGAGGATTTGTAACCGACTGAGCCTGAATTCGCGATATTATTGCCAAGGACTTGCAACCCATCCTCGAAGCTTTTCAGAGCAGAAATTCCGTTTTGTAAGGAGGCGATCATAAAATTAGGATTCGTTGAGGCTAACTTTAATCACTGACTCAGGATTATATTTATTTCCTTCGATTACTAACTGGTCGGTGCCTTCTTCGTCGGTTTCAACTGAATCCACCAAACCATTAATTTCATTTCCTTGGTCTTGAATAGTAACATTTTTACCAAGGAAGCTATGTGCCAACATGGAATTGTGAGACTGAGCAAAGTTAGAAAAACCATCAGTAAATTGCTGCATTTGCTCCAAGGACGCAATGTTGGCCATTTGTGAAATAAACTCAGTATCCTTCATGGGTTCCAGTGGATCTTGATTGGTAATCTGACTGGTTAACAATTGAAGAAAGTCCTGCATTTCCAACTGGGAATTGCTGGATGTATCTCTTTTCGAGGAATTAGAATAATTGGAGACATTTTGAATGTCATTACCTATTAGTGACTCAATCATAAAATTAGTGAATTTGTTTGTGTTAATTCTCGATAAGAAGAAAGGATCCGACTCGAAATATTGGTTTGAGTTGAAAAAGAACTTTTAAAGACTTGAATCATCGAATCCATTGAATTTTCAAGGAGTGTGCGTATAATCGGTTGATCCGATATAAAATGTATAAGCATTTCATTATTGGCTTTCTCAATTTTTACGGAGTATTGTCCACCATTTGGTAAGTCTTGAGAGAAACGTAATACAGTAAAACCATCTTTAGCAAATCGCGAAATCCTTGTGGAAAAACCTTGAACGATTGAATGACCAAGTTTTGCTTGCAAATCGCAATCACGAGGATCATTGGGATCAAATCCGTCCATATTTCCTTCACTTTGAATTGGGTTGTCTGCATCTTTTAATTTAGTAGCAATATCCGTGCCACCACCTTTACGACGGTTTTTTTCTTCTTTAGCACCAGAGTCCTTACCAGACCAAACATATTTTGAAGGTTCAGTATGATTAAGCTTATTTGTATTTTTATGATCAAAATTTGCTGCATGATTGATTTTATCCGTATGCAAAATTTGACTGTTACGGTTAATATCCTTGGGCAGAAGAGAGTGCACTCTATGAGATGAAGCGGATCGATGACTCAGATTACTAAGATTTTTGGGGAGTTGTTGATAAGAAACCTTCGCCACATTTATATTCTTAACTAAAGGACTTTCTATTTTCTTAGAAATTGCAATGGTTGGATTTTGCTTATTTGATTTTGATTCAGATTGCTTCGAATTTTCAAATGACTTGGCACTACTTTTACCATTAGATGGTTTTTTTGATGACCCCATAACTTCATCAAAGGAGGTGCTAGTGGTTTTAGGCGGCAACCAGAATGTTCCATTTTTCCCAACTGATTGATGTTTAGAAACGCCAGTATTAAGATTTTGGAAACCATTACTACTGCCCTGAATTAAATTATGCATGAAGTTCGGGCTCAGTTAGGCATCAATCAATACTAACGCTCGGGAGAAGACCACGATCCCTCATGGCCAATGCATCTGCCAATTCAATTAAATCATCTTGGTCACTATTGAGCATGAACGCGATGATGGGTGCCTTATCTTCTGCCTTGAGTGTCTCAAAAATTCCAAGTGCCTCTTCAAAACGCCTTTTCTGGCGCCAATTTTGAATTTCAATAGATGCAACCTCAGGTCCCATCTCGACCCACCGTTTGGCAGTATCCTTATATTCTTTGAGTTTTTCCTCGCTAAGATCCTTACCTTGCCTTGCCTCAAATTCAGAAAGTTTGCTAGATAAATCTTCTCGAATTCGATTAAGATCTCTTTTCTGTCCCTCCAAAGACTCGACATCCATCGCGAGTGCAGATTCACGAGCATCTAATTCTTTTTCCCTAACGAGTAGTTGCTCCTTCAACAAAGCAAGCTCCTTGGAGAGTTGATTCATCGAATGCGTTTCGGCAGGAGAATAGCTCGTGTCATCCGCATCAAATTCAACACTAGTAAATTCGGCTTTGATTTGAGCAGGTGGCTTAAACAGATTATCGTAGTTTATGACTAGCATGACCACTGCACTAGATACAGAAAGTAAAATGGCTAAAAGAGCGACTAAGGTGGGTGATATTTTCATGACAAACTAGGAGTGGGCTCGGTTGTAAACAAAGCGTGAAGTGATGATGTCCTCTTGAGCTTTTTCTTCTTTATTGGTTTCAAAAACGATATGTTCATCTGCCATTCTAAGCTTATAGTTGTCTAAACTTTTAAATTCAGCTTCTTTTTGAATAAATACTTTTCTTCTTGAAGACTCAATTGATGACAGCCTCGAAAGCTTATTTTTCAAATCAGATTTGGTATTTTTGGCTTTTTGAATTTGCTCCTGAAAATCTAACATATCTTTACCTAGAAATATATTCTGAGATTTAGCTAGCAGTCTAACATTTAGACCTTCAAGGTAACTTTCTGCTCTTTGAACCTCCTCTTCAGCAGATTCGCGATCTCTGATCGAATCGGCATAATCAGAAAGGGCACGATCACGAGCATTTTTTCTCAATTGCAACAATGTTTCTAATCTGAAAGTAAATGTTTTCATTTGAGCACTGAGTTGAGCGATGAAAAAGCGTACTCACGAGGATGCAAATCCTCATAGCTTTGCCTTAGGAAGTTTTCAAATAGGGGAAATTTATCGATAGATAAATCTATCTTCGGATTACTATTTTTTACATAAGCTCCAACATTGATCATATCCTCGTTTGCATAATATGTGGCAAGAAGATCTCTCGCGGTAGATATGATATTAATTTCTTCTTTACTGCAAACTGCCCGATCTAGACGACTGACACTGCTTAACACATCAATAGCAGGGAAATGATTTGCATTTGCAAGTTTTCGACTCAATACGATGTGTCCGTCCAAGAAGCCTCGAACCGCGTCAGCAACCGGCTCATTCATATCATCGGCTTCAACAAGAACGGTGTAAATTGCAGTGATTGAGCCATCAGCACTTGTACCAGTTCTCTCAAGCAGCTTAGGTAAAATTGAAAATACGGAAGGTACATAACCTCTGGAAGCAGGTGGCTCACCGGAAGCTAACCCGATTTCACGTTGGGCCATAGCAAATCTTGTCACAGAATCCATAAGGAGCAGAACTTTTGCCCCTTCATTTCGAAAACCTTCGGCTATTGCTGTGGCCAATACAGATGCCCGAATACGCATAGGTGCTGGTTGATCCGATGTAGAGACTACAAGCACAGATCTTTTCATACCCTCTGGTCCTAAATCTTTTTCAACAAACTCCCTAAGCTCTCTTCCGCGTTCTCCTACAAGTGATATAACATTAATATCAGACTCTGAGCCCCTGGCAATCATTCCCAGAAGTATTGATTTACCAACTCCGCTACCGGCGAAAATGCCCATTCTTTGACCTACGCCCATAGGCACAAAAGTATCTAATGCCTTGATGCCAGTGCTAAATGGTTCAGAAATCATAGAGCGATCCAAGGGATTGGGCGGTTCAGCAAAAAAACCATTTCGCATAGAAGAGTTAAGCGGACCTTTTCCGTCTATCGGCCTCCCCATTCCGTCTATTATTCTGCCCAAAAGAGCAGATCCACAAGGCACAAGATTAGAATTTTTTTGAGAAACAACACGGCAACCTGGATGAATGAGGTGAACACTATTTAAAGCCATCAACAAAACCACATTTTCGCGAAAGCCTACAACTTGTGCTTCTATATTCTCTGCAGATCTCTCTGAGATAATCGTGCAAACCTGACCCACGCTTGTTTCAGGCCCTTCCGATTCAATAATTAAACCAGTTACTTTCCTCACCATGCCTACCTTGTCACAGGTTCTGGTTGAAGAAATTTCTTGCTCCAATCGATTTAATCGAGCTGTAAAAGACCTAATCATTTTGACTCATTGAAGCTTCGATCCTACGCAATTTCGTGGCGATCCTACCATCGAGCAATCCGAATCGGCTTTTTATTTGACAGTCGCCAGAACTAAGTGACGAGTCTTCGTGAAAACTAACATTAGGATAGTTCGGCAATAGGGAGTCATCACCATCAAGGTTATCAAAAATTCCAGAAATCGCATTCGCAAACCCATCATTTTGATCTGATTGAGGTTGCTTATCACCATTGCCTTCTGGCTTATTAAAGGCTTTCAACAGGTTTAAGTCATCAGGGCAAAGGTAGACATCAAGCGACTCTGTCTCATCTGAGAATTCTTCAATCAAGGATATAACTAATTTTTCTACCGCATTTCCATCAATCTGCACACCAGGCAAAACATGATGAAATAAATTAACAACTAACTCCGGCAACCTTTTTTCTAGCTCATTAATTGTGGCTGCTGCCTCGTCTTGAATTTTGGACAACAAGCTTTTTTGGCGCTTCGCTAAATCATCTCGAACGACTGATAATTGATGGGTAAAATCATCATCTAATTCTTTTCGCCCCCTCTCATATTCACTCGAAGCAAGTTGTGCAGATTCATCCCATGTCACCCCAGGTTTACCGCAGTAACTAACCTCGAATCCTTTCGGAGCGGATAAAAACTGAATGTTTTTACTGAACGACAACGTCGCTTCCTCCCGTATCGAGAATAATTTCTTCATCCTCTTCGAGCTCGCGAACAATCTGAATCACACGGTCTTGTGCTGATTCAATTTCAGACAATCTTTTGGGACCAAGGAATCCAAGCTGCTCTTCAAGAGCCTCAACTGCTCGTTTGGACATAGTGGAATAAATAGCTTTCTTGAGTTCAGAAGATGCATTCTTCATTGCAATGACGAGGTCATCCTGATCAACCTCTTTCGTAATTTTTGATATATCTCCAGGGCTAAGACGGACGATATCTTCAAAACGAAACATTCTTTGGCGAATTGAACCACCTAATTTAGGATTGCGCTTCTCAATGCTCTTTAAAATTTCCTTACCCTCTTCTTTGTCGAACCAGTTCAATAAATCCGCAGCGACCTTAATCCCGCCTGACATAATTCTTGGAGATTGCCCTTTTTGCCCTACCCGACTCTCGAGACTATTAGCCACTACTTCAACTTGAGCTAATGGAGTGGTTTCCATTCCTCCAACGCGTTCTACAACTTGTTCTTGAACATTGGGAGGCATCATTTTTAAAACCTCTGATCCCTTATCCGCATCTAAATTTGCCAAGAAGAATGCAATTGTTTGTGGCTGTTCGAATCGCAAAACATTATAAATTTGCCCAGAGTCCATCTCCTTAATGTCCTCCATAAAGTCTAGCGAATCTCTGACAGGAGCAATGCGGTTCATTATGTTATTGGCCTTAAAACCACCATGGGCAAGCTCCAGAGTTTTTTGAGCAAATTCAAAACCTCCTAAATTTGAATTTACGCTAGATTCAATAATTTCCGAAAATTCGTCTAAGACACAATCTTTCAATTCCTGTCCTACAATGGGAAAATCACCTATTTTTTTGCAGATACTATCTGAATCTTTTGGGTCAAATCTTTTTAAAAGCGTGGAGGATGCGTGAGGACCTAATGCAATCATTAGCAAGGCAAGTTTTTCATGCCTTGACATTCTTTGGTAGCGATCCTGTACGCTTTCCTCTTCTTCCTCAACTTCGTCCATAATCAGTGATAATTAGAAGGATTATTGAGTTGTCCCTGTTTCTAAGTACTTACGCAGAGCCGTTCCTACATTGTCAGGTTTTTCTTGAATCAAATCGTTTAAGAGTTCTGGGGTCAAACCACTGCCAAGACTTCTTGTTCCACTCAAAAGCCTCTGATCATCCTCATCAAGAACTTGTACTTCAGCATCGGTGGGTTTGAATTTTTTAAGCATACGAAGAAATATGACGAACATGGCAATAGCCAAAACCACACCAAGCAGGTTCTTGAGGTGTGGGCCGTAGGTATCAAGAACTTGCTGAAATTGATTGAGAGTCTCGCCGGCTGGTCCAACAAAAGCTGGCAAAAAATCAACCTCATGAACCGTGACATGAGTAGCTATATCAGATTGATCAAAACGAGCACCAATTGCATTTACGACTGCTTCATGTATACCATCAATTTCTTGTGCTGTACGAGGAGTTTCACCTTTAGCAATGAGAACGGCCGCACTGCGCCCCAAAATAGAACCAGGTTCCTGAACTTCCTCTCGCAATGTACGACTAATTTCAAAATCTGTCGTTTTAGATTCTCTTTTCTCATCACTCTGAGCCATTATTGGGTCTTGTTGAGTAGCATCCTGACTAACATTAGGAACATTGGCACCCATACCGGCTGCGTTGCTTTGTTTTTGCGTTTCAACTGTTTTAGCTTCGTCTTTATCTGTTGTCTGCGTTCTTGGCACTTGCCCTTCAGGGTCAAATTTCTCGTCCAATAAAGTAGATGACTTGGTATTGAGGTTAACAGAGACTCGTGCCACTACCTGATCCTTCCCAACAATTCTAGCAAGCATTGTCTCTATCTTTTGCTCAAGCCTTCTTTCCTGTGCTTGATATGCTTTCATCATTTGCCCAACGACACCGGCTGCTCCATCAGCTTCTCCCTCCTCTGATAGCAGATTACCTTGGTTATCAAGAACTGCCACGCTCGACTTGTTTACCCCCTTTACCGCACGGGCAACAAGAAATTGAATTGCATTAACATTGCTTTTATCAAGGGTACTTCCTGCTGTATCAACATAGACGGATGCACTAGGTCGGTCATTAGGATCTTCGCTCAGTAAAAGATTATTTTCTGGTTTCACCACAAACACTTTCGCTGAACGGATCGCATCCATCATCGAAATAGTTCTCGCTAATTCACCTTGTAATGCACGGGTATGATTTGTTCTTTGAACGAAATCACTGATACCAAAATTACCCTCATCAAAAATTTCGTAGCCAACATCTCCGCTTTTGGGAAGGCCCTTCATCGCAAGTTCCATGCGAACGGAGGCTATTTTATCTTCAGGGACAAGTATGGAAGATCCCTGAGGACCATACTCATAGGGGACTTGTTTATTTTCCAGTACTTCAACTACATCGCCTAAATCTTTAGCATCAGCACCGCTGACTAAAACTCTCATGGATGACCCTCCCCCACTGAGTGACAAAATCATACTGCTCAGGGCAAGAACTCCAACTACTGCAACTGCTAAACTTATTTTTTTAGCTGAAGTCAGACCATTCCAAACTTTAGATAGTTTTTCAATTCTTTCGTTCATTGTATAGATTTAAAAATGAGATTTTACACAGACATTCTCATGAGCTCTTTGTAGGACTCAACTAGCTTATTTCGAACTTCTATCATCAGATTGAAAGCAACACCTGCTTCTTGGGACTTAACAACTGCCTCATGAATATTGTCAGATCGACCAAGAATTAAATCCTGTGTTTCTTTCGCAGAAATTTTCTTCTTTTGATCAACACCCTTAACAAACTTTTCAAACATATCTGCAAATCCAGGAGCAGTTACTCTCTCAGTAGGAGAAGTTTTATCTATCTGCGTAGGATTGGGTGCACCAGCTAAAGGGGGAACCGACAAAGCCTTTTCAGCATTGAATGACTGATTTTCGCCAGAAAATTTATTAGCCAGTGCGTTTGGCTGAAGGTTAGGATTTTGTCTCAATAAGTCATTGAGAGATGGTAATGATGATATAGCGTCCACTTTTAAGTTAAATTAGGATTAGCGACCAATAGCCAATGCTTGTTGGGCCATTCTTCTGGAAGTTTTCACAACCGTTAAATTTGCTTCGTATGCACGAGAAGCACTGATCAAATCTATCATTTCCCTAGATACATCCACATTAGGCATCTCCACCATACCGTCTTCATTAGCATGAGGATGACCAGGGTTAAAAATCATTCTGCCTGGAGTTTGATCATCATACACATCGACCACCCGTACACCTTGATAGAGATTTTCATCTACATATCCGGGCACTCTTCTTTCGGGCATTTTAATATATTCTTCAAAAGCTACTTCTTTGCGTTTGTAAACATTACCGCTCGCATCTTGGGTAGTGTTGGAGTTGGCAATATTTTGTGCAATAATTTCAAGCCGAAGTTTTTCTGCGGACAAAGCACTTCCAGTAGATTCTACACCAGGTATGAGATTCATGGACATTTAATTATACCCTTCCTTTGATTGCTAGGTTGAGTTCCTTAATAGATCCTCCAACCGCTCCTGTTAAATACTCGTAATTTAATGCATTTCTATTCATAGCAAGCATCTCCTCGTCAAGCTGGACTGTGTTACCGTCCATTCTTACAGGTTTCGCCTGCCTGTCTTCAGCACTTCGTGGAAGAAGAGATTTTACTCTTCTGAAATCTTTACGATCAACAGCTCTACGAAGTTCAACAGAAAAAGTTTTAGGTAAATCTCTTCTTTTAAATCCAGGCGTCTCAACATTTGCTAAATTATTGGAAAGAGCCTCATGACGAAGATGGGTCGCATCGAGGAGCTTTTTGGAAATAAGATAGTTTTCTTGGCTGTAGAGATTATCAAGAATTGCTGTCATCGGAAGAAACACTGCAATCTTTGCGCCAAACAAACTAATAAATTCCTAGATCAATATTATCAATTCGCTCGATAAAAATTCGAATCTTGGAATATTGTAGTCAAGTGAAAGCGCCAGAATTTGAAAATTGCCAAGTTGGGTTGAATTTAAAAGGAAACATCATTCGTGCCCCTTCCTCATTTGCATCATGGATAGGAATGAATGAAGACGAAATAAAGGGAATTAATTTCAGGGAACTGTTGGTTGAACTAGATCCCAACTGGGGAAATTTATTACCCGTAAACTTAACTTCGTGTGAATTTGAATGTTTTTTGCCCATTGGGTCAGCTAATGACTCCTCATCAATGGGACTTGCAATCGTTTTTTGTATATACGGACAGATCGGAATTGTTTCGATCTCCACCGCTCTTGCCCCACACGACACTTTAAAAAAAGCTTTCTTGGGCGATCTCATGAACAATACTCAAGCACTTGCAAGCACTTTGATCAGATTGCAAAAAGCTGAAAGTAGGCTTTCGGATTATGTAAGTAACTTTCCCGGAATATTTTTTACTCAAAGAACCGACTGCACATTTAGCTACCTGTCAAAAGGCATTAAGAAGCTATTCCCACTGGAACATACTGAGTTTTTTAGAAATAGCGGGTTATTCAAAGACAAAATAATCGAGATCGACCGAGATCATTTTGACAAAGAGCTTCAAAGCAATTGGAGAAAAAAAGAAACCTTTAGTTTTTCCTACCGGTTGCAGATTCCACCATCTGGGCAAATAATATACATTCTTGATGTCAGAACACCTATAATTACAGGCACCAACAAATTACTAGGTTACGATGGCGTTTTTATAGACATTACAAGACAGGCAATTGCTGAACATCGATTATCGAATTCAGTTTGGCGAGAGGGTTTGACAACATTAACAAATGGATTGGTGCATGATTTTAGTAATTTGATGGCAGGAATTTTTTCAATCAGTGAATTGTATTACAGCATGATGGAAAAAGACGATCCAATGGCTAACGGTATGCGACAAATTAAAAAAAGTACTATGCAGGCTCAAAGATTGGTTCGTAGAATTATTGATCTTCACCGAGATAAACCCGTTGCACGGGCATCTCACGATCTCCGTGACTTGATTAAAGATCAAATGGATCTAATAGCCATTTTATTACCTCGCAGCACGATTCTAAAGACGAAATTTGGAAACTCAGAACTCGTTTCGTTCGTGGAGGAAACAGGATTCAGACAAGTTTTATTGAATCTGATTATTAACGCACGAGATGCTATTGAAAAAAAGGGGGAGATTTCTTTGTCTGCAAGAAAAGTAAAAAAAGGGAAAAAAATTTTTCTTAAAACCCTGGCAAATTCAACAACTGCACCTTTTGATGGAGCCGAAATAAGTATCAAAGATGATGGATGTGGTATCCCCAAAGATATGGCTGATAAGATTTTTGACCCATTTTTCACTACGAAGGAAAAAGATTCAGGCTCTGGCTTCGGCCTCTATAATTGCAAGCTTTTCGTTGAAGATCACAATGGAATAATAGACTTTGCAAGCGAGCCCCGAAAAGGGAGTATCTTTTATATTTTCCTTCCCTTAGAATAAAAGTTGCATTTTCTACTTTTTAATTCGGTTTGGTTGAAGTTTGCCATCGATGTAATGAATTGAAGCCCGCAAATGATTTGTTGAGTCATAAAACTTCATTTCACCGTGAAGAATGCCATGTTTAAACGAAGCCTCGACTCTAGAACCATCTTTTTTCTGGGTAATGCTCTTTCCGTGTAATTTACCGCCAGAAAAAGCTTGTAGTTTGTGAGAGTCCTTTAGATCTTTTTTTATTCTTCCGAAAAATGGCTTTTCGCTTTTTTTCTTAAACAGAATTGGACCAGAATCAAGGGTATGTAAGGTTTTAAAATCTTCATCAAAGCTAATCTCGTTACCTTCCCAATCCAATTCATTATCATTATTTTCAAGCTCACAAGCTTTCAACAAAAAGACTGAACAAATAACCAATTTGGAAAGTATCTTCAGCACAGTTCTAAGTTTAGAGGTAATCTTCTATATCATAAAGAATTGGGTCTCGAACAACCCTTGATGTCATAGGTCTTTTTAACTTCTCAACTTCGGATTGTTCTGGGGGAGTTCCAAGGTTATCATTATCAAGAACTCCATCCATATCATTTTCTAGTTCCTCAGGGTCTTTGCCTTCTTCAAGTTTTCTGACAACCTCTTCCATTGTATCATCAATTTTTTCTCCTGTTAAATCGCACATTTTTCTCATCAATGCACCCATCTGCTTAGGGTCTGGATGATCGTCATCCATTGAACCAATCGCTCCTTGCAACTCATTCATGATTTTTTCTGCTTTGCCTGGTGCCATGTCGGAAAATGGATCACTCGAACTTTCTGATGTAGCAGGATTATTTTCAGTCTCACCTGCATCAGGAACTTGTGTCGTAACCGAAAAAGAACTAAGTTCCTTTTGCATAGTGTATTTCTTACCGTCGGGACAATAGGGAATTGCGTTCGCATGTCTTAGCGAACGTGCAAAAAAAGTATAAACTTTAGCAGTCTCAGGAGAAAAATATTCGTATATTGGCATAGGGTCATCTTTTTGTTATCAGAAAAAACATTAACTTTCAAAATTCAAAAGTGTTTTTTTAATAATTGAATAAAATAAAATATTTTATAGCACCTCCAAGCAAATCCACATGTTGGATAGTTGTGCCAATTTCTTATCTTTTATTTTTGCAATTACTCACAGGAATTCCTCAACCGATAAGCCTAGAGGAGATGAATGTTGATGAGATTTGGCTTTCGTTTTCTGAAGAAATTTTTTCTTATCCATTTTGGTTGCAGGACTTGAGCCACCTTCCTCTTTTTTTTGTATTTGCTTGGCTGTGGGGTTGGTACCTAGGACCTGTGACTATATCCAAAAAACTTATCAAAAATAGATGCTTTCACATATGTTGGCTATATGCTTGCTTTAATGAATTAACCCAATTTCTCGTACCGATGAGATTCCCATCGGCGGGAGACTTGTTTATGAACCTCTTGGGAGTTATTTTGGGACTAACTTTCCATAGTTTATGTTCGTCTAGAAAAATAATTCATATGTAGAATTCGAAAATCTATGCCTTAACCACGCAAGACATAGCATTCTCCCTTTCAAGTAATGTAGGGTGGGTATAATGAAAAAATGAAACCAACGAATGAGGAACTGGGTAATTTAAATTTTCTACATATAGTGTTCTGAGAGCGGAAGAAAGGGATTTACTGTTGCCAACAGAACATACTGCAAAAGCATCCGCCTCAAACTCATGCTTTCTTGAGAAATAATTTGTAATAGGATTGAGCCAGTATGTAAAAGATCCACCAACCAACATAAATGCAACAATTACAGGCATTAAATCACCATCATACATGACATCCAATCCAATTTGTCGATAAAACCATGATGTTTTGCAGAGGAATGCTAACATTGCAAAAAAGCAAAGACCTGAAATGAAGGACACACAAATACGTTTTGGAATATGTCCGAGCTTATAATGACCAATTTCATGGGCCAAAACAGCTTCCACCTGCTCATGATTCATCTGTTTGAGTAAGGTATCATAAAGAATAATTCGACGAAATTTGCCAAAACCTGTAAAAAACGCATTAGAATGACGTGATCGTTTACTTCCATCGATAACTTCAATCGTACTAGCTTCAAATCCACATTTATTGGCCAAAGCTAATAATCTTGAGCCCAATTTATCATCTTCTAAGGGGGTCAATTTGTTAAATAGAGGGAGAATCAACTTAGGCCATAAAATTAGAAGTAAAATTTGCACTGAGAAAATAGCAGAAAATGCAACTAACCACCAACCTGCGGGAAAAGACATAACCC
Source organism: Opitutales bacterium (assembly GCA_038103695.1). Lineage (GTDB taxonomy): Bacteria > Verrucomicrobiota > Verrucomicrobiia > Opitutales > Seribacteraceae > Chordibacter. Next base: position 25,577 of record JAYNZN010000001.1, on the reverse strand, counting down.
CCCATTCATACAGACTCAAAACAAGAACCAATACACCCCACCCCAACAATAAACCTAAAAATAATTCTTTAATTTTATCAATACACCAATTTTTTTTACTGTTGGTATTAAATTCATATTTTTCTTCGAGTGTGAATTGTCGCTTCCAATCATAGTAGAGGGTCGGTAATTGGAAAATGCTTAGAAATAAAGTTGCCCCAAAAGAGACGAGCCAAACCGATGAGGTGCTGCTAAGAGAAAAGTAGTTAAAGAAGTGGGGATAAAAATAAATAAAGAAAAAAAGTAAAAGGATTGTCGTTAAAAAGTCCTCCGAAAACGAGATTTTAGATTTATCAAGATTATAATTGGTACATCTTTCCCATTGCTCCTTGGACATTAAGTTATGGAGTTCTTTAGGCGGGTTGTTTTTTAATTCCAGCAATTTGGATTCATTAAGTTTCGCCAGAATTCTTTCGAAGATAAACTGTGCCACGATAAGAATTGATACAATAGCTTGGATTACAGTTAGCATCCGATTACATTAGTGATTAATAATCGATTGTCGATATTCCACTGTTCCTAGTAGTTTCAAAGATTGCATACTTGAAGCAAAATTATAGAATTTTTTTATGCGGGATATCGAAAAAAAGAATCAAAGTTTTGAATTCATGATGAACGAACTTCATGCAATCGTCACTAATATGGAAAATAGTGAAGCCGAACTTGATTCCATTGTCTCAAATTACACTAAAGGCGTTGATCTTCTTACCCAATGCAGAAACAAATTGGCTCTAGCAGAATTAAGTATAAACGAACTTACAGAGCGGTTGGAGAAAACAGAAAAATGATTCTAGATAGTATTTCATCGTCAGAAAGCTTGCAGACACTTTCCAAACAAGAACTATGTCTACTAGCTCAAGAAATTAGAGAAACTCTCATACAGACAACTTCTCGTAATGGTGGACACCTTGGCCCTAATCTTGGTGTTGTTGAATTAACTTTGGCTCTGCATCTTGCCTTTGAAACTCCCGACGACTGTTTATGCTGGGATGTTTCCCATCAAGGTTATGTCCATAAATTACTAACTGGCCGCAAAGGAAAAAAGTTCGACTTAATAAGGCAGTCTGGTGGGTATTCTGGTTTTTTATCACGCAAAGAAAGCGAGCACGATGCATTCGGAGCTGGGCACGCTGGTACAGCATTATCAGCAGCACTTGGCATGTGCATTGCTCGTGATATAGGCAAAAAAAAGAACCATGTGGTTGCCATCGCCGGGGATGCTGCATTTACCTGCGGGATTACCTTAGAGGCACTTAACAACATAGCGGCTTCCACTAAAAGGTTCATCCTTGTTATCAATGATAACGAATGGTCAATTGCCAAAAATGTTGGTGCATTCTCAAGGTATTTTAACGAATTAATAACCAATCCAATTTACTCAAAGTTTCACAAAGAGGCCGAGACATTTCTCAATCAAGTACCAGGAGGCAAGTCGTTTATAAAATTTATATCCAAGGCAAAAAGAGATACCAAAGATTTACTCGCGCCTTCTAGTCTCTTTGAGAAACTCGGCCTTAGATATCTAGGACCAATTGACGGTCATGACATAGAAGCTATGCGACATTTCTTTGAATTTGCAAAGGAATCTGAAGAACCCATTGTATTACATATTCTCACTAAAAAAGGAAAAGGCTATGCACAAGCTGTTAAAGAGCCTGAGAAATGGCATGGTTCTGGACCTTTCGATCCACAAAGTGGACAGTTCATAAAAAGTAAAGCCAATACTCCACCCAAGTATCAAGATGTTTTTGGTGCTTCCCTTGTAAAGTTAGCCAAAGAAAATAAAAAAGTAGTCGGCATTACTGCAGCAATGCCTTCAGGCACTGGTCTTGGTGAACTTGAAACTCATTATCCTGACCGTTTTTTTGATGTTGGCATCGCAGAAGAACACGCTGTTCTGTTAGCTGCTGGTATGGCTTCTCAAGGTTTACTCCCTGTATGTGCCATTTACTCTACATTCCTACAAAGAGCTTACGATCAACTCATTCACGATATTTGTTTGCAAGAATTACCAGTCACATTTTGCTTAGATCGTGCCGGTCTTTCTCCCAACGATGGTCCTACACATCATGGATTGTTTGATCTTTCTTATTTAAGGTGTATTCCTCACGCGGTGGTCATGCAACCAGCCAATGAAGATGAACTGCAAGATATGTTATTCACTGCTTTATCATCGAACAGACCTTGTTTCTTAAGATATCCAAGGGGGAGCGGAACAGGCAAGCCGATCAAAGAAAAGCCATTGAATATTGAGATTGGAAAGTCTCGTCTTGAAAAAAAGGGTTCAGATCTCTCAATTTGGGCTCTTGGCAACTTCGTCGAAGTTGCTTTGGAATTAGCCAAGAAATTGGAAACTATTCATGATATTTCCTGTTCTGTTGTAAACGCAAGGTTTGCTAAACCCTTGGACTCTCAAATGCTTCTCGAACATGCTAAATCCCACAAATGCATAATTAGCTTGGAAGACAATGTTTTAATGGGCGGCTTTGGTTCATCTCTTTTAGAAGTTCTAGCTAAAGAAAATATGCAGGTTCCTTGTAAATGTTTTGGCTGGCCAGATGAATTTATTGATCATGGCAATTCTGTACATGAGCTTAGAGCTAAACATGGGCTTAATTCTGATACTCTACTAAGGGAAATTCAGGATTTTTGCTCATCAAATATCACAAAGCAAAATTGCCTATCACACACCTCATAATCCTTTTAAGTTAATAGTCCAACCAACTCTTTTCTTCTTGGAGGTAAATAAGTCTTTTTCCATCTTGTTTTGTCATTTTAAAATAGAGCCAAGAGTCCTTCGATTGTGAGTAAAGATGTCCTTCTCCACTCATGGAGTTCCATATTTTTTTTGATGTCCACAGCCAACCCCACCCATCATTCCAAAGCCAGAGATGTTGACCACCAGAATCTGCCTTTATTAATATCCAGCCTAGATTAACATGGTAAGACCAGCCACTGTCTTTCGTGAAAATCATCCCCAACCAAGTGTCTACCCAAGCATCATAGGCAACTTTTTCATTAGTAAAAGAAGCTGGTAAGACAGACTTAACTTCAACAGTAAAGCTCTCTGATGATTCTAAGGATTGATCATCTCGCACCATTAAGCTGAAGCCATGAGTCCCAATCTCGTCGGTAAGACCTTCAAAGACCAGTTCTCCAGCTTTACCAACTTTCAATTGGATCCACTCAGGTATTTGATAGGAAACCGACAAATTTGAAGAATCATGATCATAGAGATCAACTGAAAATGAAAAAGTCTCGTTCTCGTAAACAATAAAATTTTTCTGATCAGCTAGAAAAGTAGGTGGTAAATAAGCAGAGAGGTTAAGCACATGATTGAAAGAAGTACTCTCGCCATTTTCATCTAAAATTATATCTAAGATGATTTCCCGTGATTCAGAAATTAACGGGGAAACTCCATAAAAAAAGCCAGATGCATTATTATCATAAAACTTAATATTTACCCAGTCAGGCAATTTTTTGACATCAATTGTGAAGCTAGAAGGTTTAACACTCCAACCAAAAGTCTCAAAAGGGTAACGAAAAGAATTTTCAGCAGGTAACACTTGAGGAAATAGAGTTTTGAATGAAGGTGGTGCCCGCAATTGATTTAAAAAGAATGAGTTAAGCTTATTATGAGAAATTGCATTATCGTCAGATTGCTTAAAATCGTAAGGGGATTTTGTTCCCAAAAGTGTTCCCGACTCTTGAGAATGAAAAATGCTCTCAATTCGATCATCACTTTCTGATTGGATTGTGATAAAATCCTTAATTTTGACTGAAGAATAATCTACCTTTAATAAAAACGCATCCTTTCCATTTTTGGAAAATAAAAGTTGGTCATTGAGCGTAAACGATTTATTAAAATTACCGGAAAGATATAAAGACTGTTCATCTCCTAGATACCATTCGTCCCATTGTTCGGTTCCAGTTCCTGCAAATGCATGTAAAACTCTAGGTTTCAGATCACTGGAAAACTTCATTAAAAATAAATCTGTGAAGTCGGATGCATTGACCTTCGATTGATCTGTAACTACTTGCCCACTAAACTCACCTAAACCAATTAAATTATTGGATTCTTCATCACCAACTAGACCTTTAAGGATGATGTCACCTTCCCCATTAATTCTGTAAGTATTTAAAACCGTGCCAAAGTGAGAATCTAATTTGGCGATAAAAGAGCTTTTTACACCGTTACCCCTCATAAAGGTATTTCCAACTCGTAAGCTATTTTCAAAATTAGCAGCTAAAAAAAGCTTCCCATTCAGGATTAAGATATCCCTTATTCTTTCTTTGCCAGAACTTCCAAATGATGAAAGCCAGAAAAATTTGTTCAGGGAGTTGATTGAGGTCTTCCCAACAAATCCGTCACTGGAACCGACTGCTTTTTTGGAAAGAGTACCAAAATTAGTCTCATCTCGAAATGTTCCAGCCAAGTAAACATCAGTTCCATCAATGGAAACATCGGAGACAATTTCGTCTGATATACCTCCGAATGTAGAGAGTTGCCTGACAACCAAGTTAGACGGATCTGCATTCACTACAGCTATGTAAATATCATTTCCACCCAATCCATATTTTTTTTGGCCGGTGGTCCCTATTTCCTTAACAAAGTTCCCCACAACAATGATCTCTTGATCTAAACTAAGATCAGCATCTGCAATTGTGGCAATTATCTGCGATTCAAAAAACACATGATCGATAAGACTAAAGTTTAAATCCAAGGAGAAAACAAAACCTGCCGTACTCTCACTATAGCCAACAGTTTCCTTACCATACATCACCTCTCCCTTGAAGTTTCCAAGCAAAAAATAACAATCATCACCCTCTAATATCTTAACAAGGTTACCTTGAAAATTAATCGGAACATTCTTCCTCAATTCAGGCAGGCTTTCACTATCGGGTTTAAGCTGAATTGAATCAAAACTCTCGCTTTTTTGCTCTAACAGTATCGTAACCTCATTCATATCTCTTGTGCGTGGCACAATTGGTAATAAGACTTCAAATACTTCGTGGTAACTCGTATTGGGGTTTTTAATTTCAATTAAGATAAACTCCTCTCCTGCTACACCTTGGGGTATCAAGCCACTAAGACTGAAGTTTCTGGACCAACCTTCAAGACTGTCTGAAAATCCTATCGGCTTAAGCCAATCTGGCCCATCTAAAATTTTGGCTTGAATTGATTCTATTCCAACATTGGAGAAAGCTGAAAAATCATAATTGAAATTATCTCCAGAAAAAGCTGTGGGTAATTTATTAATTAAATTCACACTAGTTTCCTTTCGGTCAAAAAAGGCATGAATTTTTAATTCATCGTGTAAGAAACCATCAGAAACTCGAAGGGTAAAAAAGTCTTCTAAAACAGTATCATCGGTTTTATTGAAGTTAAGATTAAGAAGCCTATCATTCCTTTGGGCCAAGGTAAGAAAACCACTCGAGGGTTCTTTTAAGATAGACCAGACTAATGCATCCCCATCAATATCAGTTGCATGCATGGGAAATAAATCTTGATTCTCAACTCTTCCTTCAAAATCAAATACAACAAATAACGAATCAGAAACCGATTGAATGACTGGCGGATTGTTTGCTTTCTGGGTTACAATTTGAAACTCAGTAAAATTTACTCGTTGCGTGACATCGCTAACCTTCAATAAATAAGCGAAATTGTTAGTATCTGCACTCAGTCTCGGTGCAAAGCCTTCAAGAAAAACTTCTCCATCTACATTTTTCAAGCCCAACCAAGACCCCGCTTTATCCATTGAGGTAAGTTGGTAATCTAAGCTATCAGCATCGGCATCAACTGCCTCTAATTGAAAAGAAAAAAACGATCCGGCATCTATGTTAGTATTCTCTTGTGGCACCTTTACCCAAACTGGATTATCAGGTTGAGCAGAGACCAAGACCTCAAATTCTAAAAGAGAAAATGTATCACCCTCCGATACTGAAATTGAGAAATAATCAGTTCCACTAAAGTTTTCTGCTAAAGTATAATTCAATACTTCAGGTTGGGGACCAAGACCCGATACATTTAATATATTACCGCTAGTGGGATATCGGTGAACGCTCCAATTAAGATCCTGCAAATCATCTGATTCCCTGTCGATATTTGTTGCATTAAAATCAGGAATATAGTGGGAATTCATTAAACTTTTTAAATCCTGATCCTCTGTAAGAACTAGATTTATTTTAGTAATAATAGATCCATCCAATCTATTAATTATTTTAGGTGGATAGTCATCTACCTGAACTTCAAGATTGAAGTTTTGCAATATTGGGAATCCATCAAAATCTGAGCATTCCAAACTAATTGTATAATTTCCTTCATGATAAAACTTAGGCATTCCAACAAGAGTAGCTTTACCATGCCCATGATTATTCAAGGTAAGCCAACTTGGAAGAATTGTTCTTGCTGTGATTTGAGGAAATAACCCTTGCGGCAAATCCGGGTCAACAACCTCCACCTCGTAAACATATTCCTCACCAGAGAAAACGGAAACAATAGGGTTAGTAATAAAACTGGGTGTATCCTCAACCGAGTCGACAAAAATTTCCACTTCAAGTTCAGTTGATTTTGGATCTCCTTCGATTGAACCAAGATCACTCACTTGAACAGTAAACGAGTCTTGCCCATGAGAATTAGATAATGGCTGATAAGAAAGATCAGAACCGTCATTGTTTATCGATGCAGTGCCAAAATTAGGTTGAATCAAAATATTCCAAATAAGATCTTCGCTAGCCGTGATATCGTCGGTTGCACTCAGAGGTTCAGCATGGATGTAGTTAGAGTCTTCAAATATTGACCCAAGTTCCAAAGAATGGCTCTCTAATTGAGGTGATTGATGATGGAATGATACTTCCAGACTGAAGTTTCCTTCCAATAGTGTTTGATTCTGCAGATCGGAAAGTGTAGCGATGATCAGGTAACTTTTATTGGTTTCAGATGGAGCGACACCATGCAATCTTACCCGACCAAGTTCAGGACTCTTATCTATTGAGAGCCATGAGTTTTCTGGAAAAACCGTAACGGATAGCTCACCCAAAGTATGAAGACCATCTCCGTCAAAATACTCGATTGTTTGATCGTAAGATTGTTCATCTTGTATCAATAGATCAGGGGGAAGCTGCCATGTCGTGCTATCTTCCACCTGATCAACGACAAGAGTAATATTCAAATCATCTGAGCCGAATCCATCCGATGCCTGAATACAGAATGAATCTGAACCATGAAAATTAGGAAATGGAGTATAAGTTAAGTTTTGCAGAACACCGTTAGAAACCTCATCAAAAGAGACAACCCCGTTACTGGGTTCTTCGGTAAATAGCCAACTCAACTTGCGGTTACTTCCATTAGAAACAGTGACTAAATCAACGGTCCAATTACTATCCTCATTAAGAAACTGAGTATCCGTGAATTTTGGAGATACTTGGACCTCCTCCACCTCACTCAAAACATACAAATCCAAAAGTTGTTGATCAAAATTTCCGAAAGAATCACTAACATCTAGGATAATTTCTATGTAGGAAGAATCAAGATTACTTGGAATTCCCTGAAAAAGCCATTCATCTCGACCGATTTTTTGATAATGCAGCCAGGTAGGCAAATCGGTAACATCCAAACTAAGCTCTTCATCAGGATCTGGGTCAAAAACTGTTAGCCTATATTCCCAAGGAACATTTACGATTATGTTGTTGAATGGAGTACTTGTAATCTGAGGGGCATCCTGAGTACCATTTACCTCAGCTATGAAAATGACAGAGTCACTAGAATCAGGAAATGAAGGGTTAAATATTCTAACTTCAAAAGAATCATCACCACTAAAATCGCTTTTTGGCAGATAGGAAACTAATGTGTTATTTCCGATTACATTTGAAAGTTGAACGGTGCCATGTTCCGGTTCGACAATCAAATCCCATGCAAGGTCAGTAATATTACTATCAGAATCTGTTGCATTAAGCTCGTAGTAAAAAGGTATAGTTGAGTCTTCAATAATTGAAAAGGTAACTGCCTCATCAACATCAATAATTGGCGGATAATTTGATGGTTCCAGGATAAGTTTAAAAAACTGAATTGATACGGCACCACTCTGATCCCTAACATATACAAATATACTTGGAGATGGGTCTTTCAAAAAGTCTTCAGACCAAGGCGTGCCAGATATCGTCCTATTCCCATCAAATGACAACCATGATGGCAAAGTTGAAAAACTGATAGCTACCACATCATTAATATCAGGATCGGATGTTGCGAAAGTATGTACAAAAAAGACTCCTAGTTCGAGAGACATGGGCGCGGGTAGAATACTTCCACCGGGTTCATGTGCGATTAAGATGGGGGGGTCATTAACTGGTTCTATTGCTAATGTAAATTTTACTTCACTGCTTAGTGAATTCGGATGATCATCTTGAACCACAAGTGTAAATTGATCGGATCCAAAATAGTTGTGGTTTGGGAAGTACGAAATGGGGAAATTAGTATTTTGAGAATTATTCAGGAGCAATGAACCATTTTGGGCATTATATTGCTGTGTAGGTTCCTTAATCAAAACCGTCAGATCATCACTTTCTAGGTCAGTAATATTCAAGTCTTGAAGTACGAGCTGCCAATCTGTAGGGGAAAAATCTTCTTGAAGATACAGATTAATTTCTGAAACTTCCTCACCTTTCCAACGAATGGATGGAGGAGAATTAACGGAATATATATTAAGTGAGAAATTGTAATCAACCTGAACAAATCCATCATCGATTTGTATGGTGAAATTATAATCGCCCTCTGTTTGAGGAATCCCATTAAGAATACTACCATCGAGATCTAAACCAGGTGGTAAATTGCCCAAAACAGTGAGAGTATGAGAATCGTCATCAGCATCATCCCATTGTATTGAATAAGAGTAAGAAGTTCCAATAGTACCACTCGGGAGAAATGGATCCATTTCTAGAAATCTTGGAGCATCATTTTCCTCTACTACATTGATAGAAAAATAAAAACTTGATGATTCCTCTTGGGCCATCAATCCAAAGTGGAATGTATGCGTTCCACTGAAATTTGCATCGGGGAGATATTTGAATTTTCCAGTACTAATGTTCAAATCGAAATCACTTTTACCATACGCGTTCTCGTTTAAGATATGCCAGGTCGCATTAGAATCAAACGGGTGAGTGTAATTAAAATCATATGAAAAATAATCTGTGCTGTCCTCTGACATATTGAAATCAAACAATGTGGAACTTGAGATAAGGGGGGAAAGCGATGGAATGGAATAATCCTTCCATCCAGGGCCATGAAAGGTAGCTACTCTACCATTTGTATTCTGGTCCTGAGGTGCACCTACAACCAAAGTTTTTTCATCAAACGCAAGGATAAGGCTTTCAACACTTGCAAAGCCCTCATCATCTAAATCAAGGGTACTAATTAAGTCCCATAAAGTTCCCTCATTTGATTTTCGATAAAGGTAAACCTTGCCATTACCGCCGCTTCCTGGGGCTGAGATGGCAAGCACACCCCCAACTAATTCTATAGAATGACCGAAGTTCTGATTGAGCCCTGCTGAAGGAGGAAGAAGCACCGCACTCTCCTCCCAGTTTCCATCTACTAAAGAAAAAAGATAAACGCTTCCTGAACCATTCCCAGAAAAGTTATTAAAGGGAGCAGAAACAGCAGCCATTTGAGAAACCGGGTCAATCGCAACAGCAAACCCGAATTGAGCTCCTGTCTCTACACTAGTAGGCATAGAAATAAAGGACTCAAGCCAACCATCTGCGTTTTTTTGATAAATATAAGTTGCACCTGTTGCTCCGAAAAAAGGTGCCCCGACGATTAAAAACTCTCCTCGAAAATCAAGTGCAAACCCAAAGCCATCGAGTAAAGAATCATGGACGATTGATAAATTTGTATTCTGTGCCCAATGATTACTTTCTTCGTTTAGAGTAAAAAAATTTACTTCACCCAACGAACTGACTGCCAACTGCTTTGTCTGCATCGAAACTTCCAGACCGAAGTAATCTTGGTTCGCTGTCCCGTTAACTTCACTCCTAAGTTGATAACCTGAATCTATTTTTTCGAACAAGTAGATTGCCCCAGCAGACTGATTATTCATAGGACTACCAATCGCTAACCATCCATCTGAAGAAGAAAGCGATGAACCAAATTGTCCTTCAGTATCAAGGGGTGGATCTAAAACAGAAAATAAATTGTAATCCTTAGAGTTCTCGTCGAAATTATATACAAAAGCCCTTCCCCTTTCTTCATTATAATGTGGAGCTCCAATTATAATTTGATTTTCGGATTCAAGAGAAATTGAAGATCCAAAATGTGAAAGAGAACCAGCTTGAACCGGTGATAAAATTGATTGAGAATAGTCATATGAATCTACGAAAATAGAAATGGTATCTACTGGAGCCTTTGCATCAGTTAAGTTGAGCTCTAGGCTGGAAGAATCGAGTGGTTCCCAGAATATATAATTTCGAATATTGTCAGCTACTGTATTGAAAGAGTTAACCCCCATGAATGTTGTATTTCCTTCTCTAATACTGATTTGAGATACTTCAGTGGACCCATTGATTAGCTTGTAAGAATTTCCTTCAAACACAGTAATGTTGGACTCAGCAACCCCATTAACCCAAAAGGAGTTTGGTATTGAGTCTCTTACCAATTCAATCTCTTCTAGTGATTGCTGTGCGTGAGAATTTTCACAACTGAAAATAATAAAACTGGTAAGTCCAACACAGAAAAGACTTCTCAAATTATGAGAAAAAAAGCATGTGTGAATGAAATCTATTAAATTTTTTGATTTGTAACAAGATCCCAGCATCAAAATTCAGGCAAAATTTGGCTATATATAAAAAGTTTAGGCTCCTTTAATATCATCCAAGGAAGTATTTATTGCAAAACATTTGAGCAAATGTAAGAGAATTCTTCTAGTGAAGTCGTTTAGGAACCGAACGGACAAATGGAACACTGCTTATCGGCCGAGCACGCTTTACTAGAGGTACAATCCTAATTGGTTTTGCCCTTTGAACTGAACGAGACCTCGTGACAACGGGTGGTCTAGGAGCAAGAGGTGCACGTGACGCAGACCTAGCAACAGGTGGCTTGGGTGCATAAAGAACAGAAGGAGCAACACGAAAATTACTACAGGAAGGGACACTCCTGACACTACGAACTGAAGGAACAACAGGAACATCGGCCAATGTGAAACATTGGCAAAGTGTTCCCAAAATCAGGAACCTAAACAGTTTATATTCAAGCGAGAGCGTGACTGGAAAGAAGTTCTATTGGATACTCGGAGGCAAGGTTATCTAGAAGAAATGAAGATGGTAGAAAGTTCTCTAGTATGGTGTTAGACGCCCCATTTTTGTTCAGTACAACTTTCTTAACAGTAATCTCAGGAGTCTTAGGTGGAGCGTAAAGAATATCGTCATGAGATGCATTCTTTCTAGAATTGAATAAATCAGGTGTTAAATTCCCCCCCAAGTGGTCGCTTCTTCCGGTAGCAACATGGCAAGTACCTAAGATTTTCTCATCCTGAATATCCTTTCCAGAAAATGGAAGGATTTGGGTTCCAAATCCAAGCTCACCAATTATGCCAGTTGCTGGGTCTTGTTTAAGTTGGGTGTTTCTAGCAACAACAAGTTCTTCATTCCCCCTGATCAATTTTGCTTCGATGATCGCACCATCGGTAACCAACATCTCTGCAAGGGTGCCATCCGAAAAACGAAAGGGAAATGAACCTGATGCCCCAGTTGGAACAAAATAGACTTCACCGGCAGGTAGATTAGCAATATCAGGGGATCCAGGAAGGCACAATCCGTGACTTTTTTGAGCAACTTGGCGGGAACACTCGATGTTAAGTTTGTAATGAGTATCCAAACAAATGAAATGTAACTCAAAAGAATCTGCCTCGTTTAATGTGTTGCGGTACAGTTCGGCTTGCCGACTTATTTTCATGTAGTCCACACTTAAACCGGAATTTAAAATTATATCGTTTACACCGTGCAGGGTAGCACCTCTAAATCCATGTCTCTTAGCCATGGCGGTTAGAGGGGCAGTGAGCGAATAATCGCTAATTGCAAAAATCAAATCGTAATTAGGGCAGATATCATTCTCAAGACCGAGGACCTCACCATCAGGAGATGAAATATGATCTTCAGGATCTAAATTACTTCCACCGGTGGTTTTGTAGGCATAGAATGAACATTTTTCGTAGTTAAGTTGTTCACCAACCCCGTCATTGAGCGGGTCTAGGAATGACTCAACAGCATGTCTTTGAACCGCATAACGACTCTGCTTCAAAAATTCGTGATTACAAATCAAAGAAGGATCGTCAAGATCGATAAGAATACAGGGCCTTAGCTTGGATTTTGAGGATCCAAAACATGTCGACAAAAGACGGTGGAGTGAAAATGCGGGAAAATCATCTAAAGGAGGAATGTACATGACTTTATTTAATTGGCAGAGTGAGTAAATCCCAAGAAAAAACAAAAGATGCTTATCAGCATTAAGTAAAAAAATATCTTAAATTAGTTCATCTATTTACAATAAACGACCAAACAACCGTGTACTAAAATAATCAAGGCAGTAAAGCTAAGTACAGTGTTGAATTCGTTTTTCGTCGAGGCTTTGTTCAATTTAAACCACACCCAAAGTCCTAAGATTGCTGTAATTGAAATAAGTTCAGATTTACCTGATATCCAAGGAGTTACAATAGTTGAAACTATAATTGAGCATATATAAAGTGAAAGTCCAAACTGCCTTCCTAAAATAACAACCGTAGTCTTTTTACCTACTTTCTTATCACCCATATAATCCCTGTAATTATTTACTACCAATAGGTTGTTGATCAATAAGCCAAGGCTCAGAGCAGTATACCAATCAGGCTCCCAAGGAATTAATAATGCAGATGAAAGGATGAACTTGGTACCTTCCATTGCCCCAAATCCAAAAAAAAGAATAACAAAAATATCACCTAATCCATTGTAAGCCAATGGGAAAGGTCCACCAGTGTAACCAATGGCCAGAAATATACAGACTAATCCAAACACAAGAAATAAAGGGCTCGATTGACTAATCCACAAAGCGGCACACCCAACAAAGAAAGCAAGAAATAATATTACTGTGGCAGCGGATATGACATGTATCGGTAATAGTAGTCCATCGGCGACCATTCTCTTAGGTGCGTTATTTCGATAATCATCAGTTCCCCGAACACCATCAAAATAATCATTGGCCAAATTCGTTCCTATTTGAACGAGTATTGAAAAGAGCAAACAACATAGAAAGCAGACCCAAGGAAAAGCGTTCGAACCAATATTCAATGTAGAACCTGCAACTGAGACAGGCACAATAGAAGCTATCAATGTTTTGGGTCTAGTTACCGAAAACCATACTTTTAACATGGTGAACTTAATTACAAAAGAGCCTAACGAGCTATCGCCAGTGGAAATTTAAATTTCGACCGAAAACGCTCTTCCACTATATCAAACTCATCAGTCTTGTTTGGGGAATAAAACTTGTAAGGCCACTGAACCTCAACCTCTAACGCCAAAAAGCCATTTGAAGGGTGGTGATAATGCCTAGAAGGTGGGTCGGTTGTTGATTGAGGTTGTTTGGCAAACTGACGACAAATAATCAGGAAATATCTGTCTTGCTGCTCAATCCACCGATTCATAAAAGGAGACTCCGCATCTTTTGCTGGATCGAAGGAATTCAGGGAGATCGGAGCATCCTTGTGACGATCAAAATGCACTACACCACCAAGATCATTTGCCAACATACTTACAGGTTCGCCCCTGGTGCTAGAAAGAGCTAATTTTCCGTTTTCTCCCGACCTCGCTTGTGATCTTTCGTAAACTCCTTCAAAAGAGACTTTTCCGCCTATTTTAGGAGCTACAAGTGCGATTTCATAGATAGTCCCAATTTGATCTTCTGGTTCTCCAGTAGCAGCATACAGACCAGTCAACCGTTTAGTACCTCTCTCAACTAAGGAGAACCCTAACCTTTCCAGTTCGATCTGCACACCATCAACAAGTCCTTGGGCAGTACTACGATCTTTTACTTTCCCCACGCCTTCTACTCCCCAAGGCAAAAAACCTAACAATCCTCCGATCAGCATGCCAAAAATAGCCAAAGCAATGACTACTTCAATCAAGGTAAAACCTACTCTATTGTTAGGCAAAACAAGACACTTTTTTCTATTCATCAGGAGAAAAGTCATTTGTGTCTAAGCAAAGAATACCACCAAATGGTCTAAGCTCAACCCCAACCAGGTCAAGGGGGTTGGAGAATGCAGGTGACAATTGACCATCGCTTGGACGCAATTCACCGGGAGCAATGACCAACCTTGGCATTCTAGGATAATCATCCGCAAGCACCATCCCTGATGGGTCAAAGGCTACATATCGAAAAACCTCAGATGAAGGGCCACCCTCAGTCCTGACACCTTTGACCATCGGACTAAGTTTAAAATCAATATCATCCGTGCCAGTCCAAGAGCAAAAACCATCCCCAAGCCATCTGGAATCAACTTCCATACTTTGATCAACAAACCAAAGACCTTCAGGAAGAAACACCCCCTCTTCCACAACTCTCCAAGACAATAAATTTCCTGATTGATTAGAGTCTTCCACGATAATACTTGAATGCCTCATGTATTTTTCGGGGTCGGTTGGGTTTGCATGAATAATCAGTCTGGCTTCACGTGAAGCTCCAAGGGCAGTGGTTCTCGTTTGATGGAGAAGAGAGAGCAATTGCCTTTGACCATCATAAACATCACTTCCAGAACCTAGAATCGTAAACCCTAACATACCCATGAGAACCCCCATTACAGCCAAAACAACCAGAAGTTCAATCAGTGTAAACCCTTTAGCTCTTTCAAGAAAAGAACTCATAGATTCAGTTATCGGAGGAAACTAATCAAAATTATTCAAAAAATTTTTCTACATTCCAGGAGTAAACATTTTGAACATCCAAATCATCATCTTGAAGTAGAAAAATAGCTACTTTTTCACGTATTCTACCAAATTTTTCAACATCCACTGCCTGAATTTCAGAAGCGGAATAATCAATCGTCAATGATTGAAGGATATCATTGCTTAAACTTGGATCTAATTCAATCAAACCATCTCCGTTTTGATCAACCAATATACCAATATTGTTGGCACCAATCAATTTACCCTCGGAATCAAACTCATCACTTGAAAATGAATGAAATTCCTTAGCTTTCCTGTTTTGCTCATTCCCTGACTCAATTGGCTCCCATGTGCCGTCATCATTCAAAGCTTTGCCTTTCAGGGAAATGAGAAAATTTTTGAGATTTCCTTCATCACCAAGTTCGACAGCAATTCCTTCTTCGCCAGTCAATAGAAAAGGCGGAAAATATCCATAATGAGACTTGTACTGGTGTAATTGAGTAACCCAACCTCTGACAATGGTCTGAACCTTAGTTTTTTCAGAACCGCTTAGTAAATCAATTACCTTGGGTCCAACGATTCCCATCAAAATACCAAGAATCGATATAACAACTAGAAGTTCGATTAAGGTAAACCCATTATTATTATTTTTACTTTTCATGAAAAATTAATCACCACTTCCCAGGTTCGGAAGGTGGAATATTATCAAAATCCTGAGGTGTTTTTTCAGGTACACCCTCTGTTTCTCCATCGAATGATGAAGCCTCTTTATCCTCCCCTTTTGAAAAAAGTAAGTAATCTGAGTGTCCATCCAATCTCGGAAAGGCGTACTGGTATGGTTCGTCCCATGGGTCGATTAAATACTCTTCCTCAGCTTCATTCAATATTGATTTAAATTTATCAATTGGAAGGTAACTTTTTCTAATTTCTTGGGCTGCAAGTTCCTCTCCCATCTCGTCATGAGTGCCTGAAAGAACTTGTAAAAGTCGAACGGCTCGCTCACTTACATCCGCTAGATCTTCTGTGACTGGATAGGTTCCAAAATCACTTTTATATTCCTCTAAACATAGTTGCAGTATTTGAATCTCAGCCTTGGCTTGTTTGTAAGCTTGCTCCCCAAAGAGATAAGTTGCACCTGAAAAAAGGATTCCACCAAGAACACCGATCACCATCAAAACGACTAGAAGCTCAATTAAGGTGAAAGCCCGTAATTTTTGGAAATTACTTAGCGACTTCGGTGTTGGGTGCATTGATTTTCTCTAGGATAATAATGAAGTATCATCAAGAACCATTATGTTGAAAAAATTTAACACCCCATTCGAATTTCAACATCTTTAAAATTAAAAAATAAATAAAAGTCGAAAGGGAAACTCCCATTAAAAGTATAATGAGATCGGCTAATTTACCATCGAGTGTAGACAAATGAGGCAGAGAGAATTCAAGAAAAAAGTAAATCCCGATACAACCAACAACTGGGGAGCAAATCGAAAAACTGCTTGGGTTAAACCAATCTGAAAAAGACAAGATTTGTTTTTTCCAAAAAAGAAAAAACATCTGAAAAAGTGCAGAAATTAAGTTTGCCCATGCCAACCCCAGCACACCCATCTTTTCCATTAGAAGCAAACTGGTACATACATTGACTACTAAACTAATAAGGGCACCATGAAGTGGGGTTTTCATATTTTTTTCCGAATGAAAACCTTTCACCAAAAATGTACTGTAAGCATACAATGGGATTGTCCAAGCAGCGACCATAAGAACCCTCGATGCTTGGTGAGTTTGCTCAACTCCAAATTCATTCCATTGGAAAAGAAGACTGAGTATTGGTTCCGCAAGAATATAAAGTCCTACGGATGCGGGAAGAGTAACCGCTCCAATGATGCGCATTCCCAGGAAAAGAGACTGCTTATATTTATTCAAATCTCCTTTTGCAGACGCGTTGGTTAGCTTTGGAAAAAGAACGGTCGAAACAGAAATAGCAAAAACACCAAGTGGCAACTCAACTAGGCGAGCTGCCATATACAGATAAGATAGACTGCCTGTTTCGTCTAATGAATAGGCTAGAAACCTAGAAACTAACAGATTTACTTGAGCCACCGCTGCCCCCAGAGCCCCCACCCAAAATAAAGATTTAACAGATTGCAGTTCTTCAGATTGGGAAAGAGTACACCTCCACTTCCATTTCTCTTTTAATATTAAAGAGAGCCAAGGTAAAAATAGTTGAAAGCCTCCAGCCACGAGGACTCCAGAACTGAGAATTAAAGCTGTTATCCATAAATTTCCGCCAAACAAAAAATGGGACAGCACCAAGCATAAAATCATACAGGTGTTAAGAATTACAGGAGAAATCGCTCCCTCCCAAAAATGACCCCTTAAATTTAATACTCCCACTAAAATTGCTGATGTACAAATCAATGCGAGGTAACCAAACGTAATCATATTTAACCGACCGGCCAGATTCCACTTGGGGTTCCAATCTTGAGAGAAACTTGTTCCAAGCCAAGAAACTGCTGCAATCATAACCACAAATCCACCAAGATAAAAAACCATCCTTGAAATGATTTGATTTAAGACAGCCCAGGCCCTTTCCTTACCAAACTTATGCCATGCTTGGCTAAACACAGGTACAAAGGCCGAATTTAAGGTTCCCTCACCCAACATTCTGCGAAATAAATTAGGGATTGTAAAAGCCAGAAGGAACGCCTCACCAATTATGGAAGCTCCAAAAGTAGAGAAAAAAAGAATATCCCTAAGTAATCCTAAAATGCGCGAAGCGAGGGTTGCCCCACTGACTACCGATAAATTCCCCAAAAAACTTTTCACTACCTTGGAGAATTGAAAGAGCTATCAATAAATGCCAAAAATAAACCCAAGGCAGCGTAGGACTATTGAAGCTCAGAAAGAAGCTCAATCGCCTCCTGTAGAGGATCATCATGATTTTGCTCAATTGCAAGATCCTTGGTGACTTGCAAATACTTGACTGCCTGTTCTTTGTTATTAAGGGCGATGTTTACTTTACCTAAAAAAAGAGCAGACATCATCCAATTTGGTTTTTCACTTAGGCACTGTTCAAAAAGGATTGCTGCTTCCTCATTATCTCCTGACTCGTGTAGTAATTGAGCTAGGCTGAACTTGTAAAGAGAATTGGAAGGGTCCTCCTTGATCTTTAGCCGAAAATGCGAAATGCGATCCGACATCAAGAAGCATCAATTAACCCGTACAGAAACAACGGTTGAATTATCAACCCCACCATTTTGATTGGCCAAATCAATGAGTTGGTGAACTAAGTCTTTGGTGTCAAGCTCTCCACACATTCTTTCTATGTCAGAGATTTCCACCATATTAGTAAGACCGTCAGTACAAATAATAATGCGATCGCCTGATTGTACATCGATGTAACCTAAATCTACTTCGAAATCAATTTCCTGCCCCATACATCTAGTTAAAGTATGTGCATAATGTTCGGGCATATCATTCGCCGCTTCAGGGCCATGCTTGGCAAGTAACTCTGCCTCTAAGGTGTGGGACTTAGATACTTGTTTTAGAGATTTTGATTCACCATCAAAGTGAAAAATCACTGAATCCCCAACTTGAGCAAAGAGAAAGCGATTTTGTAAAAAACGAACGGCTGAGAATGTAGTACCAATCCCATTTTGCCCTCCAACTATTGCACCAGACTTTAGAAGATTCTGATGGATGGTATGAACAATCTTCCTAAATTCTTCAGGAGTGGTACAAGAATCCTTAATATTTATAATTGCATCTAAATATTGCATAGCCAACAGGCTTGCAAGTGCCCCAAATGGAAGTCCCCCAACCCCATCTGCAACAGCAAATAAACCTTTCTCTTTTCCATCCAGGAATGAGTCTTCATTGGTTTCTCGGTGAAAACCAACATCAGAATGACCGTGTGAAGTGAGGGTAATCATTTGAGAAGAAATTGGTTTTTCATGCAGAGACACAACCATAAATTTGCATACTATTCCTAATATATACTAAAAATCAATGCCATTATCAAAAGGATCGTCCGAATATCCAAAAATTTCTTCAATGGATATCCGGTCGACTGAGTTATGAGGAAGTTCAGAAAGAAAATCTTTTCCATAATTTTGCTTCATAATTCTCGAATCTAAAATGACTAAGTCTCCGCAATCCGTACGCGATCGAATGAGTCGGCCCACTCCTTGCCTAAATCTCACCAAAGCAGTAGGTAATGTGATTTCTCGGAAAGGATTCTTGTTTTGACTTTCGCAATATTCACTTCGGGCCTCTTTGAGCGGATGGTTGGGGTTTTCAAAGGGCAACCTGGTGAGTATTACTTGTGAAAGACATCTCCCCTTTGCATCAAAACCTTTCCAAAAACTTTCCGCTCCAAGTAACAGAGAATCTCCATCTTCTATCATTTTTTGTCGAAGTTCAGACCGCGACATACCCTCTCCTTGTGCATACAAGTTTCGTCCAGTCTTGTGCCAATTATCCTGCAAATCCCTGTAACAATATTTTAGATCTGAATAATTAGTAAACAACACCAAGGTCCCCCCCTCCATTGATCGGGCAAGTTGAAAGATTGATCTGGAAAGAAAGGTCAGGTATGGAGAACGATCATTAGCCATAGGATTGGGGGCATCCAAAACAATGCGAATATTCATGGACGAACGATAATCAAAAGGTGATTTTAGAATTTTTTCGTCATTTTCCCTTACCCCCACTTCATTCTTAAAAAATCGGGCATCGCCCTTCCGAGTTATCGTTGCACTGGTCATGATTACCGAAGATCCCTTGGCAAACAATTCTTGTTCGAGGATTTCTGCAACTCTCAGAGGGGCACTTCGTAGATGGATGATATCTTTTTTTGACCCGGTACGCTCGACCCAATAAACATGTTCTTTGTTTTTTTGTTCAACCACCTCAGACAAAGCCATTAGGTATGCCTGTGCCCGTTTAATCAGATCTTTTACTTCGAGCCTGCTCGATTCTCCCTCTGCTAAATCTCCAAGCTCAACCAAAGATCGAAGCATTTTTCCGAATGGTGGAAAAACCTCCATAGGTAAAGAATGTCCCTCCCTGATACGCACCTTCTCATTTTCGCCAAGCGTTTCTACATGAAGATAATGAAAAAATTCTTCCACAGCAATTTTCGCCTCCTCAAACCTTTGTAAATCCTGAGATCGTATAATCTTGGCAAGCAAGCCCTTTCCTTTTTTTGGATTGTATAAGCGGCGAAGAAAGGTTTCCAATCCCCAAGAACTAATAGAAACCCCCAAATGTTCACTGGCCACCTCAGGCATTTCATGAGCCTCATCAAAAATGACAAAGTCACTGGGGAAAATAATGCCATCTCCTTCATCTTGCGGTCCGGCACCAGCAGCCATGAGTGAAAAAAATAAACTGTGATTTACGACAATTACCTCAGCCTGATCCACTAAAGATCGAGCCTTTCGGTAATGGCAATTTTCAGGATTACATGATTTAGGAGAACAAAGAGATGAATCTGCATTCACACATTCCCAAACAGTGGACAAAGGTATGGGGGATATCTCCTGCCTGATTCCCTCTAATGGACCATTGCTCGCCCATTCTGAGATTCTTTTTAATTCTTCTCTTTGCCTACCCTCAAAAAGATCACCTTGTCCAAGTAAGGCACGAGCAAGCCGATTGGAGCATAAGTAATTCGCCCGACCCACTAAAAGGGCACATTTGAAATCCACATATTCTTCCAAGCCCTCCGATCTTTGGAATAAATCTCTGACTGAGGGAACATCCTTCTCTAGAAGTTGTTCCTGCAGGCTTATCGTATTAGTTGCAATCACACAGGGTCGCTTGGTTATCCTGGAATAAAGAATGGCAGGAATCAAATAAGCCAAACTCTTTCCCACCCCTGTTCCAGCCTCCACAATCAGATGTTTTTCGCCGACCAAACTCCGTGCAACCGAAATTGCCATTTCGCCCTGTTCTTGCCGGTGTTCAAACCCCATTTCGGACACTAGACTTCCATCCTCGCTGAACACTTTTTCTACTAAGTTCAGAAAATTCGCAATCCAGGCTTCTCTACTCTCTGGCCTTTCTTCCAGTATACTGATCATTTCTGGCGGAGATTTACAAGGGGAAGCAATTGATCCCCCCAGCTAGGGGCGAACAAAGGGATTTGTGCTCTTTTCTTGACCTACTGTGGTATCTGGACCGTGGCCAACAGCAAGTAGCGTGTCGTCTGGTAAAGAGTATATTTTATTTCGAATGGAGTGCTCTAATGCAGAAAAGTCACCACCAGGAAGATCAGTCCTGCCAACACTGCCAGAGAAAATCACATCCCCAACAAAACATATTTCTTCAGAACTTATAAAAAAAGCAACATTACCGGGACAATGACCTGGGCAATGCATGACTCTCACAGTTCGTCCCCATAGGTCTAGTTCATCACCCTCGTCCACCCACTTGGTTATAGAAATCGGTTTTAAAGTTAATCCAGGTATAGAAAATTGGGTCATGACTGCGGGATCTTCGAATAATAAGCGGTCAGCCTTATGACCCATCACATCAATGTTCTCTATGCCTAACTCGTACCCCCCTCCCATGTGATCCCAGTGTCCATGCGTTAACCAAATGGCTTTCAATGTCAGCCCGTTTGAAACAAGTATTTCATGGATCGTTGAAGCACAATCAGGCGGAGCATCAATGAGAATAGCTTCTTCTCCACCCTCTTCCCAGAGCATAAAAGCGTTGGTACCAATGGGACCAAGTTCCATCTTTTTAACCACAAGTTTCTTCATATTCCATCTACACTGCGCAGCATTCCTTTGAGTCCAAGTCAAATGATGGAAGCGTTTTAAAATTCCCTACCTGCATAGCGTTTCTTGCTCCTTGACTTGATTGAATAAAATGTCTTTTTTAGAATCCTTTCGCGGATTGGGGTAGTAGCTCAGTTGGTTAGAGCGCCGGCCTGTCACGCCGGAGGTCGCGGGTTCGAGTCCCGTCTATCCCGCCACCGCAAAAAGTTCAATCTTTACCCGATATCGTGATAACCAGTACGAAAAAGCAAAGGGTTAAGTTAAAAAGGGGAATTTGCAGATTAGCTGGCATGGAATAAATGATGGAAACAGCCGGAATCCAAATGATCCATGTGGAGACGAGTAAAAATAAGGATTCGTCGACCAACACTCCGACATCTTTCAACACTCTTACTTTTGCCCAGCAAAAATCGGAATCCTTCCATCCATAGAACAATGCAGTCAAGGGCGCAGACCAAAACACACAGTAGATAAATTGATCAATAAATACTTTTGCAGAGACTGTTTTCCAATTCGAAGAATTCCCAAGAAAATAGGACTGCAGTCTGTAAAAGGCATCCACCTCTATTCCCTTGATCGCCCAAAAAATAGAAAAAAACAAAAACCAACTTACAATTCGATTTCTCATTATCCCTTGCCTAAGAAGAAGTAAGAGAAAGGGAAGAACCCCGCCAAATAATGATGTGGATATGGCAGAATAAAGATAACCATATTGATTCTTTAATTCTGCCGTGTGATTCAAGAATCTTTCAAAAGCCTTGGAATTTTCATATCCCCAAAAGATACCCGCTCCAAGTGACCAAATCACCAAACCTGCAACAAGATTTGCACGAAGGTTAATTTGGCATCTACGCCAAGCTTTTAAAAGTTTTTGCAACGAACAAAAACTACATCACTACCTTGAGAAACATTCAAAGAAAGAGAATAAATAAAGGTTAGAAGAGTTCTTCTTTTTTTAATGAACGGGCGAAGGCAACCATTAATTGAACGACATCCTCTAAATCATTCAAATCTATGACTTCACTGGGTGTATGCATGTAACGCAAAGGAATGCCTATCAGTCCAGTAGGAATGCCTTTTCGTGCCACCTGGATTGCACGGGCATCAGTTCCAGTCGGCCTTGGGTCAGCTTCTATCTGCACCTCCATTTTTTCAGCTTTTGCACACTCTACGAGGCGTTCAAAAACTCCAGGGTGCACATTGGGTCCACGGGTCAAAATAGGTCCACCTCCAAGCGTAAAACGACCGTATTTCCGGTGATCGGCATCCGGATGATCCGTTGCATGGCTAACATCCACAACCAAGGCTACATCTGGGTTGGCTAAGTAAGCAGAAGAAATCGCCCCACGAGTACCGATTTCTTCCTGCGCAGTGGAGACAGCCACAACCTGACAAGATGGCTTCGTTCCCTTTGCTAACCGAAGTAATGCCTCATTCACGGCATAAGCACCTGATTTATCATCAAAGGCACGAGAAATAGCTAAGGAATCCCCAAGCATCTCAAACCCGTGGTCGTAAACTGCGGCATCGCCAATCATCACTCGGTCAAGAGCCTCTTCTCGGGTACTCGCACCAATATCTATCCACATCTGATGAAATTCAGGAACTCGTTTCCTGTCCTCAGGCGACATCAAGTGAATCGCCCTTTTTCCGGTTACGCCACGAACTATCCCCTTTTTCGTAAGAATATCCACCCTTCTTCCTGAAATCATAGACCGGTCGTGGCCACCAATCGCATCAAAATACAAAAAACCTTTGTCGCTGATATGCTTGATAATCAAACCCAATTCATCGATGTGGCCCGCAAGCATTAAAGTGGGAGAACCTTTCTCTCCTAAGGTTGCATGGCAGCTTCCCAGGTTATCAATTATGAACCTGTCCGCTATTTTCTCCATTCTAGACCGGACGATTTCTCGTGCCTCTTCCTCATACCCTGAAGGCGAACGGGCTTTAAGTAGATCTTTTAAAAACGGGGGTGGCTTGACCGGCGAGGATTTATCAGGTTTTTTCATCAAGCAGCAATCAATCCTTTCCCCTACAAATTGGCAAGATTCAACCCTTTATTTTTCTTTCTTTCTCGCCCTCTTCTCGATCTGATTTTATTGGAAATCAATGATTATTTATCCGGCAATCGACCTTCGAGGAGGAAAATGTGTACGCTTATTTCAAGGCTTAGCAGATCAACAAACCATCTATTTCCAGGACCCCACGGAACCCGCAATAATATGGGAAAAGTCAGGAGCCGCTCACCTTCATGTGGTCGATTTGGACGGGGCATTCAGTGGTGAAAACGAAAATTTCAGTGCCGTGAAAGCTATCCTCGAGCAGACAAATCTAAAAGTTCAATTGGGAGGAGGCATGCGGAGTGAATCAGCAATTGAAAAAGCCCTTAAGCTGGGTGTTGACCGGGTGATCGTTGGCACCCGAGCATGCACAGATCCCGCTTGGGTAGGCAAACTTGTTCAAGACTTTGGAGAAAATCACATCATTGTAGGCATCGATGCAAAGGATGGAAAAGTTGCCACAAAAGGATGGGTGGAAACTTCTCAAATTTCAGCCACTGAACTTGCTACCCAAGTGGAAAGCTTGGGAGTGCGTTGGATTATTCACACCGATGTTGCCACTGATGGAGCCATGCAAGGCCCAAATTATCAGGCACAGGAAAAAATGGCACTTGCCGCTCCATCCTGTAAAATAATCGCTTCGGGTGGCGTAACTAACGAGAAAGATGTTTTTAAATTAAACGAGCTTTCTTCCCAGATTCATAACATAGATGGGGTAATTATTGGGAAAGCACTTTACGAGAAAACTGTTCAATTGGATCGTATACTTAGAAATTTAAGCTAACTGCACTACAAAAGACAGAGCGTGTAAATAATCTTGCCATGCTCAAATCGACTCCTTTGATTCTTATCATCACCCTAACAACCCTACTTTTTCAAAATCATATCCGAAATGACAAAGCTCACATTCGACATAGACTTTAACAAAGACCCAGAAGAAATCCTTCGTGAGATCCAGGAACGTGCCAAGGCAGAAGTTGCTAAACTTGAATCTAAGGAAAAAAACAAACTTTATCTTTCCAATTTACACAAACGAGTTAACGAAGATATCGGCACAAAGTTTGCCTCCATTAATGACTTAATCCGAGCACTCTCCTCCCACGCCAATCCTAAGAGTCGCTCATCTGCACCCACCCAAAGTCCCACTGGACGCCGTGTCACCGTCTCCATGGATCAGGAGATCTTTCAAGAAATCAAATCCAAACTTGCTCAACCCAACCCAAATAAAGCAGCAATTGCACGAGAAACCGGGGTGAGTGTTGTACAAGTTCGGAAAGTGGCCAAGGGTGGTTATGATAAAAAATTCGGAAGCGGCTCCAGCCAAAGCTTGTCGGCGGAACAAAAGACTTCATCTTCTCCTAAATCAGAAAATGATTCATCCGGAAGTTCCCTCCCTGCAAAAGAAACTCCTCTTGCTAAACTACCTCCGGTCATTGAGACCGTACAGGTAGATTCTAAGAAACCTACGCTTACTCCTACAAAAGAGGAGATTGAAACGACTGCCCCCCTATCACCTCTTCCTGCTCCATCCCTCGATCTTCCGCCCGTTCCAGAAGCTCCAGCACCCGCTCTGGAACCCCCTCAACCGGAGCCTATTTCTGCACCTGAGGATACTCTACTCCCTCCTCCCTCTCTCGGAGAAGAAGAAGCAGACATTCCTGCACCCATCGTGCCTCCTTCCGCTCCATCCCTCGATCTTCCGCCCGTTCCTGAAGCTCCAATCCCTGCTCCGGAACCCCCTCAACCGGAGCCTATTTCTGCACCTGAGGATACTCTACTCCCTCCT
>JAYNZN010000025.1:0-27365 GCA_038103695.1 Opitutales bacterium | reverse complement strand
AGGCGGGAACCATCCCGCCGGTCACTGGGTGACTGGGCGATCAGACCGGGCGGTAGCTTAAACTGGAGGTCGCGGGTAAGCATGTCTAGGAAGTCCATCAAAAGCGCATCGACAAGCAATGGGCAATTTCCTAACTTCAAAAATTTAACACTTTTCCTAACAAATTGTTTTAACCAGCCCAATCCATCACGCCATGACTGATTCTTCTGCCAGTGAACTTGTTCATCCACCCAAAGCCGTATCTGATAGGGCTTATTTAAAATCTCACCAGGAGTACGAGGCAATGTACGACCGAAGCCTTGCCAATCCGGAAGGGTTTTGGGCGGAAATAGCGGAGGAATTTCACTGGTTTAAAAAGTGGGAAAAGGTACGCACCTATAATTACGATCGAAGAGAGGGCCCGGTGGCGGTGGAGTGGTTTAGTGGGGCAACCACCAATGCATGCTACAACTGTGTGGACCGCCATCTGGAAGAAAGAACTGATAAAACCGCCATCATTTGGGAAGGGAATGAGCCGGGAGAGGATGCCACAATTTCTTACCGCCAGTTGCACGAGCAGGTGTGCAAATTTGCCAATGTATTAAAAGCCCGTGGGGTAAATAAAGGAGATCGGGTATCGATCTACATGCCCATGGTGCCGGAAGCGGCCGTGGCTATGCTTGCCTGTGCCCGGATCGGGGCGGTGCACTCGGTTGTGTTTGGCGGGTTTTCCGCCGAGGCCCTGGCCGACCGCATCGTCGATTCCAACTGCAAGACCCTGATCACGGCAAATGGTACCTTTCGTGGGGCCAAGGCCATCCCCATGAAGCCCAATGCCGACCAGGCGATGGCGAGTGCGGGCGAGCGAATGGGCGAACCTGTGCAGACCTGTATTGTGGTTCGGCGGGTGAGCGAGGAATCCGGCATTGCCTGTGAGATGCAGGAGGGCAGAGATTTATGGTGGGACGAGGCGGTCAGCCGTGCGTCCGCCGAATGCCCGTGTGAGGAAATGGATGCCGAGGATCCGCTCTTCATTCTTTACACATCCGGATCGACCGGGCAACCCAAGGGAGTGCTGCACACCACTGGTGGATATATGGTCTACACCGCGACCACCCACAAATATATTTTCGATTACCAGGAGGAGGACATTTATTTTTGTGCTGCGGATATTGGGTGGATTACGGGGCATTCCTACATTGTGTACGGACCCCTGGCCAATGGGGCGACCACCACCATGTTTGAAAGTATTCCCACTTATCCCAACCCCGACCGCTACTGGCAGGTCATTGAAAAATGGAAAGTGAACCAGTTTTACACCGCCCCCACGGCCATCCGGGCGATTGCAGCCGCAGGGGAGGAATGGCCCGCCAAGTACGATATGCCCAGCCTGCGCATTCTCGGCAGTGTGGGAGAACCGATCAATCCGGAAGCCTGGCGCTGGTACCACCGAAATGCAGGCAAGGAACGCTGCCCAATTGTCGATACCTGGTGGCAGACAGAAACCGGAGGAATTTTGATAACCCCTCTCCCCGGAGCCACCCTACTTAAGCCGGGCTCGGCCACTTTTCCCTTCTTTGGGGTAAAACCCGTTCTGCTCGATGCCCAATCCGGCGAGCGGATCGAAGGAAATGGGGTAAGCGGTGTGTTGGCGATCGAGGAACCCTGGCCCGGGCAGATGCGCACAGTTTATGGAGACCATAAGCGCTTTGAGGATACCTATTTCGACCAGTATAAGGGCTATTATTTTACTGGGGATGGATGCCGCCGGGACGAGGATGGATATTACTGGATAACCGGCCGGGTGGATGATGTGATCAATGTGTCTGGCCACCGGATGGGCACCGCAGAGGTGGAAAGTGCCCTGGTTGCCCATGCCTCGGTGGCGGAAGCTGCGGTGGTTGGATTTCCCCATGAGGTGAAGGGGGAGGGCATCTATGCCTATGTTACCCTAAATGCCGGCCAGGAATATACCGAGGAATTGCGTGGAGAGCTCAAGCAGCAGGTACGCTCAGTCATTGGGCCGATTGCCACCCCGGATGTGATTCATTGGGCACCGGCCCTGCCCAAGACCCGATCGGGTAAGATTATGCGGCGTATTTTGCGTAAGATTGCCACCAATGAGGCAGATCAAATTGGAGACACCTCCACCCTGGCTGATCCCACGGTTGTAGACAACCTGATTGCCAACCGGTGAATAAGATTTTCGCTTGGCGCTCGCCAAGCCGGAATCTTTTCTACAAATAATATTTTTAGACGATGAAAATTTATTTGAATGGAGAGTATGTTGCCAAAGAGGATGCAAAGATTTCTGTGTTCGATCATGGGCTCCTTTATGGGGATGGAGTGTTCGAAGGAATCCGTATCTATGATGGTTGCGTGTACAAGCTTGATGAGCACCTGGAGCGCCTGGAACAATCTGCCAAAGCCATTCTTTTGGATATGCCGATGGATCGGGCTGAGTTTGCCCATGCGGTGTGTGAAACCTGTCGGCAAAACAATTTAGAAAACGGATATATTCGTTTAATTGTAACCCGGGGGCCTGGACATCTTGGTCTGACTCCTGATGGTTGTGGCCCGCAAAGTGTGATTATTATTGCCGATAATATCCAACTTTACCCGGAGGAACTTTATGAAAACGGGCTGAAAATTATTTCCGTACCCACCCGCCGGATCAATGCCTCGGCTCTGCCCCCGGCTGTAAAAAGTCTGAATTATTTAAACAATATTTTGGCCAAGATTGAGGCGAAGAGGGTGGGCTTTCTTGAGGCCTTAATGCTGAACGATAAGGGAGAAATAGCTGAGTGTACTGGCGATAATGTATTTATCATCCGTAAGGGTATACTTTACACACCACCCCTGGATGCTGGATCTTTGCGGGGAATTACCCGGGCGGCGGTTATGGACATTGC
Source organism: Opitutales bacterium (assembly GCA_038103695.1). Taxonomy (GTDB): domain Bacteria; phylum Verrucomicrobiota; class Verrucomicrobiia; order Opitutales; family Seribacteraceae; genus Chordibacter. Next base: position 24,474 of record JAYNZN010000025.1, on the reverse strand, counting down.
TGAAAAGATTGGAATCCCCGTGAAGGAACAGGCACTCACCCGGTATGATTTGTGGATTGCCGATGAATGTTTTCTTACTGGCACAGCTGCGGAAGTCATTCCATGTGTGGAGGTGGACCACCGGCCCATTGGAGATGGGAAGCCCGGGGAATTGACCCGGAAATTAATCAGTCTCTTTCGGGAAAGTGTGAAAACGGATGGTACGAATTTGGATGGGGCGGGTTGAGTAAGGATATTGCATTCAACGCTTTATTGCGTACTTGGCGCGTCATCTGCGTTGTATTTTTCGTGCGCGCAAGGTATATTGTATAAATAAATGTTCGTTTTATAATTTCATGAAATGTCATCACTGTGAGAGTCAAGCTACTGTTCATTTGACACAAATCATTAATGGTCAAATGCATAAGATGGATTTATGTGAGGCTTGTGCCCAGGAAAAAGGGGTTACCAACCCAGATAATTTATCCATTGGGAGTCTTCTGAGCGAAGATCAATCCAAGGTGGGTGCTGGTTCGGCCTCCATGACCTGTGAGAGTTGTGGAACCACGCATCAGGATTTTAAAAAAGGTGGGCGATTGGGGTGCGAGGCGTGTTATCATGTCTTCCGCCCTGTGCTTGAGCCCTTGTTGGATGGCATGCATGCGGGCATTAAACATCTAGGAAAAGTCCCATCCCGCACAGTGATTAAGAAGGGTGAGCAGGAGAATGAAGAACTTTTGCGCAGCCAGTTAAAACAAGCGGTGGAGGAAGAGAATTATGAAAAGGCGGCTGAACTCCGTGACCGGTTGAAAAAACTGATGACCCAAAGCTCAGCATCTGCCTGATTGTATCATGTTTCACGATCTTTTCTTTTCCAAAACAAAGGGTAAATTACCTAAGCCTGGTCCGATTACCCTGAGTACCCGTGTGAGGCTTGCCCGAAATCTCAGCAATTTTCCATTTCCTGGCCGTGCCCAGTCTGGGCAAAAAAAAGCGGTACTTTCAAAATGTTTGGAGGCGCTTGGAAAAGTGAAATCTTTGGATGCTTGCACTTCTGTGGAGCTGGACGAGTTGAGCGAATTGGACCGTCAGATCCTGGTGGAAAAACATTTGATCAGTGTGGAACTTTCCCAAGCCGATGAATCGGGCGGGGTGGTGTTATCCAATGACCGTGCATGCAGTGTTATGGTAAATGAAGAGGATCATTTACGCATTCAGGTGCTCACCAATGGATTGGACTTTAAAAAGGTTTGGAAACTCGCTGACTTACTCGATAGTGGAATCGAATCTAATTTGGATTATGCATTTGATCAAGAGCTCGGATTTCTGACCGCCTGTCCAACCAACTTAGGCACTGGAATGCGAGCTTCGGTGATGATGCATCTGCCTGGATTGGTGATGTCCAAAAATATGGACAAGGTAATTAATGCGGTAAATCATCTGGGGATTGCAGTTCGGGGTCTCTTTGGAGAGGGCTCGGATGCAAGCGGTAGTATTTTTCAAATTTCCAACCAACAAACCCTGGGTGAATCTGAATCTGATATTTTGGAAAGATTGGAGAGTACTCTGCAAAATATTGTTTATCAGGAACGGATGGCCCGAGAGAAATTGATGGAAGATGATGGCATGCGTTTGATAGATAAAATCAGCCGGGCGATTGGATCTCTTAAAACCTGCTACCTGATCCAAAGCTCAGAAGCGATGGACCTTCTCTCCCTCATTCGATTGGCGGCTGATTTTGGCTATTTACCCGAAAAATTTCGTGCCCTTGCAGACCGCATGTTTATAGAGGTGCAACCTGGACATGTGCAACTTTCTGCGGGACAACCCATTGAGCCCGGTGAGCGTGACCGCTTGCGGGCAGATACCTTACGCAAAGAATTTCAACGCATGCCTCAACTCAATTTGGATGCCCAAGTTGACTAACTTTTAACTCCCAGTATTCTAAAGCTATGTCTGAACCAATGAGCAACTTCACTCCCAGAGCCCAACAGGTACTTGCTCTGGCAAGAAAGGAAGCTGATCGCTTTCATCACAATTACATAGGCACGGAGCATCTTCTCCTCGGATTAATCAATCTTGGACAGGGTGTCGCAGTCAATGTATTACAAAAAATGGGTTTGGACCTGGATACCGTAAGACAGGCAGTTGATGAGCAGGTAGGACTGGGCCCTGAAGCTAAGCCTTCCGGTAATATACCTTACACCCCCCGGGTGAAAAAGGTTTTGGCTCTTGCCGGGAAGGAAGCGAAATCCCTCAACCATAGCTATGTTGGGACTGAACATATTTTGCTTGGTCTACTCCGTGAAGGTGAAGGGGTGGCAGCCCGTGTTTTAAAATCCCTGGATGTGGATGTGGACCGCTGCCGAAATGAAATTCTTTCCGAGCTCGATCCCAATTTTGCCTCCAGTGAAGAAAAAGAATCCTCGGTTGTTGGAGGAGATGCAGATGAGCCGGAAGAAAAGGGCAAAGATGTAAAAACTCCCGCCCTGAAAGCCTTTGGCCGAGACCTTACGGAATTGGCCAAGAAAGGAGAACTTGACCCCGTTGTGGGCCGAGCCTCTGAGATACGCAGGGTTACCCAAGTGCTTTGCCGAAGGACAAAAAATAACCCAGTCTTGATCGGAGAAGCAGGAGTGGGGAAGACTGCGATTGTGGAAGGATTAGCCCAGCAGATTGCCGGGGGCGTGGTGCCTGAAAATTTAATCGATAAAAAAGTGGTCACTCTTGACCTCGCTTTGATGGTGGCTGGCACAAAATACCGTGGACAGTTTGAGGAACGAATTAAGGCGGTGATGGATGAACTCAGAAAGGCCAAAAATATCATCATCTTTATTGATGAGTTACATACCATCGTAGGAGCTGGTGCCGCAGAAGGTGCTATGGATGCTTCCAATATTTTTAAACCCGCTCTGAGCCGGGGAGAATTGCAATGTATTGGTGCCACCACCCTGGCGGAATACCGCAAGTATATTGAAAAAGATTCTGCCCTCGACCGTAGGTTTCAATCGGTTAAGGTGGAAGCACCATCCATTGATGATACCATCCAAATATTGAAGGGCATCCAGTCCAAGTACGAGGATCATCACAATGTCAATTACACCGATAAAGCCCTTGAGGCGGCTGCGAAATTAACAGACCGATATGTGACCGGGAAATTCCTCCCTGACAAAGCGATTGATGCGATAGATGAGGCAGGTGCCCGTTCACGCATGGAATCCATGAAAAGACCGCAGGAAATTGAGGATCTATCTGATGAGATCAAGGAAATTTGTGCGGTGAAAGAAAGTGCCATTTCTGACCAAAATTTTGAAGAAGCCGCAGAAGCACGGGATAAAGAGAAAAAATTGCGTGCCAAGCGCGAGCGTGTACTCGAAACCTGGAAGAAAAACAGGGAACAAAACCGTGCCGATGTTAATGAGGATGATATGCTGCAGGTAGTGGCGGACTGGACGGGTATTCCGCTCAATCGTATGGAATCTAAAGAAAGTAAAAAACTGCTCAAACTTGAGGAAGAATTACGTGAGCAGGTGGTTGGTCAGGATTTTGCCACTCAGGTGGTAGCCAAGGCACTGAGAAGATCCCGTGCCGATCTTAAGGATCCCAAACGCCCTATTGGATCTTTTATGTTTCTTGGGCCAACTGGTGTGGGAAAGACGCACTTAGCCAAAATGCTCTCAGAAAGAATTTTTGGGGATCAGGAATCCTTGATCCAGGTGGATATGTCTGAATACATGGAAAAACATGCAGTTTCCCGCATGATTGGATCCCCTCCTGGATATGTTGGGCATGATGAAGGGGGCCAATTGACAGAGGCTATCCGCCGTAAGCCATATTCAGTTATCCTTTTTGATGAGATTGAAAAAGCACATCCGGATGTTGCTCAAATTCTTCTTCAAATTCTGGAGGATGGCAGGTTGACTGACAGTCTGGGAAGAAAGGTGGACTTCAGAAATACTATCTTGATCATGACCTCAAATGTTGGCGCTGAAATTTTGCAGCGTAATACCTCTCTGGGTTTTGCAGTTGGAGACTCTGAGCAGGATTTCGAAAAGATTAAGGACAAAATTATGGATGAGGCGAAGAAGGTGTTTAAACCTGAATTCCTTAACCGATTGACCGAGATTGTAATCTTCCGCCAGTTGCTGAAAGAGCATATGAAAGCAATTGTTGAACTGGAACTCGAGAAAGTTTCTTCCCGCTTGAAGGAAAGAAAATTGAAACTTGATGTAACCAAGGAGGCCAAGGAGTTTTTAATCGAGCACGGGTATGATAATAAACTGGGTGCCCGCCCGCTACGTCGAGCAGTGGAAAGATATTTGGAAGATAATTTAGCTGAGGCCCTGCTTGCTGGTGATCTGCGGAAGACAGTTCCCATTAAGGTACTCGTGCATGAGGATGAAGAAATTGGGCTACGTTTTGAGCAGGAAAAAAAAGCGAAAAAAAAGGTGAGTGTGTCCACTCCTGAGGAGGAAAAGGATTCAGGATCCTGAACAGCCGAAAATTTTCATCTTTATCTTCCCGTAGTGGTTAAGGCTCGCCTTAACCACTTAAATACCCATAATATCACACCTTTTATCTCAAATGGAAAGAACACTTATACTCCTCAAGCCGGACTGTTTAGAAAATAAAATTGCCGGCAAAGTTATCTCACGCTTTGAAGAAAAGAATTACCAGATTGTGGCCACGCGGATGATACAGTTGGACGACGGGTTGTTGCGCGAGCACTACGCCCATGTTGCGGATCTCCCTTTCTTTCCTGAGATTGCCTCGTTTATGAGTTCCCGTCCTGTTCTCGCATTAATTCTGGAGGGAGAAAATGTGGTACAGGGGGTTCGTGATTTATTGGGTCCCACTGATTCAACGGTTGCACCGAAGGGCACGATTCGTGGTGACTTGGGCACTGACCGCATGAGAAATGTGGTGCATGCCTCCGACAGTCCTGAAAATGCTCAGATTGAAATTGATCGCTTCTTTGCTGATCAATTGACTACTGCTTAACCTTCTTCCACCCGGTATTCTGCCCGGGTGTCAGTTATATTTGTGGAGTAGGCAAACGGCATGGGTAGCGATCCCTTCCTCTCTGCCTAAGGATCCAATCCCTTCATGTGTGGTGGCTTTTATGCCAATACACTCCTCCGGAATTTCCAACAGTCCGGATAGATTGGATTTAATCTGTGGAATGTGAGGGCCAATTTTGGGTCGCTGGGCAATCACGGTGATATCGACATTCCCAAGGGCATATCCACGCTCCTTTGCCAAGCTGATTACTTTCTGAAGAATTATTGAGGAATCAAGATCCTTATTGGAGGGGTCATGATCAGGGAAGTAGTGACCGATATCAGGTAGGGCTAGGGCACCAAGAATTGAGTCGGCAAGGGCATGGATCAGGCAGTCGGCATCCGAATGGCCAAGAAGGCCAAGATGGTGGGGGATATGTATGCCGCCCAAAATGAGTTTTCTTCCCGCAATTAGTTGGTGGAGGTCAAATCCATGGCCGGTACGAATAGCAAAGGATGTCATGATTGTATGAGAAACTGTGCGTATGCAAAATCATCTGAAGTGGTGATTTTGGGATTGGGGTATTTGGGTTCCAAAAATCCAACTGGATGGCCAAGCAGTTCAATTGCGGCGATATCGTCGGTGAGAGAAATGTTTTCTTTTTTTGCTTTTTCTAGCCCTTCAAGAAGCCAAGATTTTGGGGCTCCTTGTGGGGTTTCCATTGCCCAGTGATTTGCCCGATCAATGGTATGAGTACTTCCCGGATTATGAGGTTCCTCCCAATGGTTGAGACGAACACGCAGGGTATCCTTTACCGGGCGAGCCACGGTGATCGCCCGGTTTCTGATAATTTCCTGACAACAGTGAGAAATGGTATGAGGACGAATGAATGGCCGTGCACAATCGTGTATTAGAATGTGGGTCATGGTCTCTGGGAATGCGAGTAAGCCGGCATATACAGAGTCTTGTCGTTCCTTTCCACCTTGCACCCAGAAAACATCTTTTTTCTTAGAATGCGCAAAACCTGTAAGGGAGTGACTCCATGATTCCTGCAAACGGGAAAGCTGATCATGGTTTCGGTAAGTAATGGCAACACAGTCCAATTCTTCGACGGATAAAAAAGCATCACAGGAGAGCGAAAAAGCATGGGCTGCCCCAATGGGATGAAGCAATTTATCCTCAACTTCTCCCTGCATCCGGGAACCGCTGCCAGCGGCGAGAAGTAAACCACCAATCATTGGGTCGTGGACTCTTTCATCTCCCTAAGAATCAAATCAAGAGCATCTCCAGGATTGGAAGCCGCCAGGATGGGGCGGCCAATAACGAGAAAATTTGCACCCGCCTTTTTAGCCTGAGCAGGAGTCATGATTCGTTTTTGGTCTCCGGCATCTGCATGGAGTGGGCGAATTCCGGGAGTTACCAAAGTGGTAGATTCAGGTAGTGAGCCTCTGAGCCGAGGGAGTTCCAATGGAGAGCACACAATTCCTCCAATTCCTTGATCAACCGCCAGGCTAGCCAGGCGGTGTACCTGATCTTCCACAGGGTCCTTTACTCCGGTTGCATGAAGGCCAGCCTGGTTGGTGGAAGTAAGAACAGTTACCGCGAGCAGGGTCACACCAGGCATGTTCTCCCTGGCAAAGGATGCACATTTTTCAAGCGCTTCGGGGCCGGCACATGCGTGGAGGGTAACCATGCCGACGGGTAATTCAGCGAGACTTTCCAAGGCTTTTACCATGGTGTTTGGGATGTCATGCAGTTTGAGATCGAGGAAGATCTTTTTACCTGAAGCTGCCAGTTCCTTAACCAGTGGTGCCCCATCGCGGAGATAGCTTTGCAGACCCACTTTTACCCAGGTTAGTTGATCACCTGTTTGGGCGAGAATATGATTAATTTGGCTCCGATCCTCCAGGTCGAGCGCGAGAATAATTTCCGGTGAAGATAGACTCATGTAGTGGTATTTATAATGCTCGGTGAAAGCGAAGAGCCAATTCAATTCTTGTATCGCCCTCTTGTCTTAGCCTGCTTATTTTAAGAAGAAGAGATATAATGGATCGAATCATAGCAAAATCATCAGGAGTGGTTGAACTCTTTGCCCCGGCAAAAATTAATTTATTTTTAGCGGTATCTGGAAAACGAAAAGATGGATATCATGAAATTACCACCGTTTTAAGTAAACTTTCGATTGGAGATTCCCTCAAGGTAATCCGAAAATCTCATTCATCCGACATCACAATAAAGTGCCCAGGCTTTACGGAGTTGGAGAATGAGAACAACCTGGTCTACAAAGCCGCGACCAGATGGTTCCACAAGAGTAAAGAGAAATGGGGGGTTGAGATTGTAGTGTCCAAAAAAATACCTCCTATGTCTGGACTAGGCGGGGGGAGCTCAGATGCCATTTCCACATTACTAGGAATGAATGAAATTGGAGATCACAGGTTATCCGATCATGATATGATCGAGCTTGCTTCGAGTATTGGCTCTGACTGCCCAAGCTTTTTTTATGAAGGATCTTGTCTGGCCGAGGGGAGGGGAGAGTGTTTACGTGGAATTGATCAAAAGGCCTCAGGGGAAATACTTGGTCGAAAAGTGTTTCTATTCCGCCCTTCTATTGGGCTTTCAACAGCTGATTCCTATTCATTATTAGCTAAGAGCAAGGCTTATTCATCCAAGTTGTGGGCGACCAATCAAATAAATGCTTGGGAAAATAATGATCTGCCTATTCAGGAATTACTTCATAACGACTTTGAGGTACCTGTCTTTGAAAAGCATCGATATTTCCAGCCCCTTTTTGAAAGAATAGAAAACAAATTTGGTCTCTCTTCGAATCTTTCCGGTAGTGGAAGTTGTTGTTTTAGCTTTCTGCCGGCGGAGTTTAATCAATTGTCCGATTTGAGGAATGAAGTTTACCGGGCATGGGGTGAAGAAGCCTGGTTACAAAACACTGAAATCATTGCCTGAATCATTTATTTAAGTGGACTGAATTTGTTTCCCTTATCTCTCCTGATGGGGCATAATCAATCTTTGAGCATATTTCTGTGACATGATAGAAAAGATAAAAAACACTCCTGAGTTGATGCTGTTTGGGATTCCTGCGTCTCCTGGGATTGCCCATGGCCCGGTTTTTCGTTTTCTGCATGATGAGGTGCAAGTGGCCACTTATAATGTTTCAGAGTCCGATCAGGAAGAAGAAATAAAACGTTTTCTCGAAGCTCTGGAGATGACCAAGTCAGAGATCAAAGAAATTCGACATGATGTTGCCAAGAGCTTGGGAGAAAAAGAAGCTGGAATCTTTGATGCCCACATGCTCGTGCTTGAGGACCGTGCCTTGATTGAAGATGTGAAAAAAGAGATCAAAGAATCCGGTGAAAATGTGGAACAGTGTGTCCACAGGGTTACTCAAAAATACCTCGCATTTTTTGATCAGTTGGAAGACAAATACCTAAGGGAGCGAGCCGTTGATCTAAGGGACATTTCTCGAAGGTTACAAAGATGTTTATCTGGTACAACTGCGTCTGGAACGGCTTTTCTTGAAGAGCCCAAAGTGTTAGTATCTGAAGATCTGACCCCTTCGGATACGGCTGCTCTGGACCGTACCAAAATCCTTGGCATTGCTACGGATCTTGGAGGCCAGACCAGCCATGCAGTGATTATGGCCCGTGCGAGTGGTGTGCCGGCCGTGGTCGGATTACGTGGGTTGACGGAAAAATTACAAGAGGGGGACGAGTTGCTCATCGATGGCTTTGAAGGGGTGGCCATCATTAATCCCAGTGAAACCACCTTATTTCGCTACGGAAAAGTAGATGTGCATCGGCGCAAACTCATTAATCTGGTGCAAAGCGAATCATCCCTGCCCGCCTTAACCGAGGATGGAAAAAAATTAAATATTTGGACAAATGCTGATACACCCGATGAGATTGAGAAATCAATTGATCTTGGTTGTGAGGGGGTTGGTTTGTATCGCACAGAATCTCTTTTCCTTCGTACCAATTCGCTCCCTACGGAAGAGGAACAGTACATTGAATACTCAAAGATGGTTGATGCAGCAAAAGGGCATTGCTTGACGATTCGTACCTTAGACTTGGGTGGTGATAAATTGCTTGATGGATGGACTCAGCAAAGGGAAGCAAATCCATTTATGGGCTTTAGGGCGATTCGATACTGCTTAAGCAACCCTTCTGTGTTTCTTGATCAATTGCGGGCAATCTTGCGTGCGAGTGCTCATGGGGATGTGCGTATCATGCTGCCTATGATTACGGGGATTGGGGAAGTGATCCGGGCCAAAGAGTTTATTTCTCAGGCGAAAAAGGAATTGGATAACCGTGGAGAGAAATATGACTCGCAGATTGAGGTTGGCTGCATGATAGAAACTCCGGCAGCTGTGAACATTTGTGATTTATTGGCCGATGAATCTGACTTCTTTAGCATAGGTACAAATGATTTAGTTCAATACCTTTTGGCCGTTGATCGGGTTAATAATGAAATTGCTTTTCTCTATGAGCCTCATCATCCGGCTGTTCTTCGTGCCTTAAAACGAGTGGCCATGGTGGCCAAAGATAAGACTCTCCCTGTGACTGTTTGTGGAGAGATTGCAGGAGATCCACATTTTCTCCCGCTTCTGATTGGCCTGGGTTATGATTCCTTTAGTGCTTCCGCATCCATGATTCCGGAAATGAAATTTTTTGCCCGTAGGTTCAATCAGCTCGATGTGGATAACATAACCAAAGAAGCCGAGAGTAAGATTCGACCATCCGAGGTTAAAGAATTGATCAAGAATTTCTACGAAGAACGGGTGTCCGAGGCTTCGCTTGGGGGAAGTTCGTAAATACTTTACAACTTAGTCGTCCTGAAATTTGGACGAAAAAAGATCAGTCATTTGTTTTTCCAACTCCGGTGCATCTTCCTGAGTGCATTCAAATATAAGCTCAGAACCTCTAGCCGCTGCGAGCATCATAATACCCATAATACTTTTCGCATTTACTCGCTCGCCGTCTCTTTTTGTAACCCAAACCTCTCCTTGGAAATTCGAGGCAATACGTACAATCATAGCGGCAGGCCGGGCATGCACGCCCATTTTGTTTGCCACTTCTAGGGTAAACAAATGTACCTTTTCTGGAGAATTTTCAGACACGAGAATGAGTTTAGATCGTTCATGAGAGAAAAGACAAAGAAAAAGTTCTACCAGCCCAAAGCAGAAAGCCTGAGACAAAAGCAGCCAGGAGATCGTCGATCATCACCCCAAATCCACCAGGTAGTTTTTGAACGGATCGAATAATCCATGGTTTTGAGATATCAAAGAATCGAAAAAGTAGAAAACCCAAGGCCAACCAAAAGAATGTTTCTTTGGTTACGGGAAGAGCCCACAGATCATAGATAGGTACAAAAATGAATGGAATAACCGTAAATTCATCCCAAATTACCTCGCCGGGGTCGTTCCTATCCAAAAGAATCTCAGCTCGTGAGCAAAGAGGAATCCCCGCCACAAATAAAGGGATAAAAAGAATGGCTATCAGGATGGCAGAGTAGTTGAAAAATAAGGTAAGCAGGGCGAAAGCAAATACACCCAACAGGGATCCCATGGTCCCCGGGGCGGGTAGTTTGGTACCCACAGGACCCAATGTGGCAAGGAAAAGAACAAAACGGTTCATGACCCAAAAATTATGTTTGTTTCCCCACAAATACGCTCCAATATTTAACCAAATAATTCAAACCAGAGTAGACCGTTAGCAGGCAGGCGATGATCAGGGTAATCTGGGCAGCCTGTTCAATCGGGGAAATCCAGGAAGATGAAAGGGCAAGCCATTCCGTTTTGGTCAGGTCATGTACCAATGCTCCTTTTGCGATGAAGAGGGAAATCGAGGTGATTTGCATCACTGTTTTTACTTTTCCCGCATTCTCTGCCGCTAAGGTTTTTCCCTGAGCGGCAGCGACAAGACGGAGTCCGGTTATAAGAAATTCGCGCGAAAGGATCAGAAGGATGGGGAATAAGGCCCAAATGCCAACGATTTTTAGGGCAAGAAGGCTCACAAAGGTACCCATTGTGAAAATCTTATCGACTAGAGCATCCATAAATTTACCAAAGTCCGATACTTGCCCTAGTCGACGAGCCATCCAGCCGTCCAACCAGTCGGTCAGGGCACCAAAGAGGAAAAGAATAAGTGCAATGGTCCAAGTCCAGGGGATTGGTTTGCCTTCCCAAGGATGGAGTAAAGCAACGACGATGACCATCAAGGGGATTCGTGATAGGGTAAGTAAATTTGGAAGATTCATGGAAAGAATTGGGTGTTTAGTTCTTACCATTGAGGTTGGCAACTACAACACAAGAATATCCTTGGTTGTGGACTTGTTAGAAGATTATCGTTAGAAGAGGAAGGAATGGCTATTGCTTTGTATCCCGGTACCTTTGATCCCGTAACCTATGGGCACTTGGATGTACTTACCCGTGCTTCCCGTCTTTTCGATCAAGTAATAGTGGCTGTGGCCTCCGGAAATTCAGCTAAAAGCACCTTGTTTACTCCTGTGGAAAGAGTGAGGATGGTGGAGGAAAATATAGATTCTTTTTCCAATGTATCTGTTGAATTATTTGATGGCTTGCTTGTTGAGTATGCAAAGCGAACGGGTGCAACGGTCTTGATTCGGGGACTCCGCGTAGTTTCTGATTTTGAGTATGAATTTCAAATGGCTCAAATGAACAGGCATCTCGATTCCGCATTGGAGACCATTTTTTTAATGCCGAGCCAAAAATACTTTTTTACCAGCTCGCAACTGATCAAACAAGTCCATCGCTATGGCGAAAGGGAAACGGGTTTGGTGCCGGAGAATGTAAGATTGGCTTTAAAAATGAAATCGGGCTTGGAAAAAAAACGGTCGGAGGAAAATAAGTGAAAAGCTCAAAACGATCCGTTTTTGGAATCGTATTCCTAACTATCTTCTTGGACATGGTTGGTTTTTCAATTATTTTCCCGCTTTTCCCTGCGATGTTGGATCATTACCTGTTTTTGGAGCAGAGTATGGGGGGGGGGATTTTATCTGAATTTGTAATTTGGGTAAGCGGATTTGGTTATGATGCTTTTTCGGGTAATCCCAATTTTCGTCTGGAAACCGTTATTTTCGGGGGTATTCTTGGTTCTTTATACGCCATTCTTCAATTCTTTTTCTCCCCGATTTGGGGAGGATTATCTGATAGGTATGGGCGGAAACCAGTATTATTATTCACTCTGGGAGGAACAGTTTTGGGATATTTTCTCTGGATCATGGCGGGTGATTTTTGGGTGCTTCTGTTTTCTCGAGTGGTGGGTGGAATGGCGGGCGGAAATATCTCTGTTGCCACAGCGGCCATTGCCGATGTCACAAGCCGCAAGGAAAGATCGAAGGGGATGGCATTTGTTGGCATTGCTTTCGGATTAGGGTTTGTACTGGGGCCTGCTCTTGGCGGGCTAGCTTCCCAGTGGGATTGGTCGGGTTCTGAGTTGGTGTTTTTTGGTATGCATCCATTTTCAGCTGCTGCCACGATTAGTTTTGCCCTGGCCGTAACAAATTTTCTTTGGCTGGCTTGGAGATTTTCGGAAACTCTTCCTTCCGAGAAAAGAAGTTCCTCTAATTCTTACCTTCCTGCAGTTTGTAAAATGAATGGAGTCACAAGCAGGGATGCTCGCCTGACCTGCCTGACTTACTTGCTTTACATGATTTCTTTTTCTGGAATGGAATTTACATTAACCTTTCTTGCGGTCGAGCGTTTTGCATTTTCTCCAAAGGAACTAGGAGAGATGTTTCTCTTGATCGGGGGTACCCTTATTCTTGTTCAAGGTGTGGTGGTCAGGAGGTTTGTGGGCCGATTAGGTGAACGTAATATGGCCCATCTGGGCATATTTATCGGAGTGTTTGCTTTCCTAGTCATTTCTCTCTCACAATCGTTTGAGTGGTTTTACCCTGGATTATTTCTTATGTCCACGGGAGTGGCACTCATTAGCCCGACTTTAACGGCCCTCACTTCTTTAAGTTCATCGGAAACAGAACAGGGTGTGAACTTGGGTATATTTAGATCTTGTGGTTCAATTGCCCGCTCGATTGGTCCTTTGTCTGCTGGTCTAATCTACTTTTCGTATGGGTCCTCGGTTGCTTACATTGTTGGTGCAATTTGGCTTATTTTTCCTGCTCTGTTTTTATTCGGGGTCAAACAATCGGCAGGTAGTCAGCAAATCGCATCCACCGCATAGGTTCTTTTCACTCGCCAAAATTTACATTTTTGCTAAGAATTGGAAGGACTGAATCATAGTAACTGAAATTACCTAATTAGCCTGAATGAACACTGAAGTTATCGATCGCTTGGTCGAAAAAGATCCGTCCTTGGAATCCTCACGCCCTGTTTTGGAATCTATGAATGCCGGAACCTATTGTATCCACCGAAGTTGGGGCTTTGGGTTAATCTCTGGTTTTGATGAAGACCGTGGAATGATTCTCATAGACTTCGAGGATGATGAGCGAACCAGTCATGCTATGGATCCTGTATTTTGCCTTGATAAATTAGAGCTTCTTTCGGATGAGCATATTCTTACTCAGCATCGAAAAAATACAGAGGAGATCGAACAATTGGCCAAAAAAGAACCGGCTGAATTGATTATCAAAATATTAGAACAGGGTATAGATGGCTGCAGAAGCACCCGGGAAATTGAGAAAATTCTATCCTATATGTTTGGTGCAGCGAAAGCAAAGCGTTGGTGGACAGCGACCAAGAAAGTGCTCGTCAAGGATCCTCGCATTGCCGTTCCTAACAAGAAAAGCGAGCCCTATGTGTTACGAGATGAGCCTGTAAAACCGGAACAAGAAATCCTTCAGGACTTTTTTGAAGAAAAGAGATCTTACGAAAAAATCGTTCTTGCAGAAAAATTATTTGATCTAGCTGCAGAAAAGGAAGACCTACAAACTGACCTTCCCCAAGTTTTAGCCGACCTGACCGTTGCAATTCTGGAAGCCAAAAATTTAAGCCAGGCTGACCGTTTATATGGCATTTGGGTGCGCAATAACCTTGCCAGAGATGTGGAAGAGGATGTGGAGAAATTGGAACCAACCAGTGCCTCTATTTTAAAGGAGTGCGAAGATGACCTACCTGGTTTAGCCAATCTTATGCCGGCTAAATTTCACTCCCGGTTTTTGGACCTGGTTGCCCGTACGTATCCTGATAATTGGAAAAAAATTGTTCTTGATTTACTGCAAAATACCACCGTCAAGTTCTCCGGTGAATGTGCCCATTTCTTAATTGATCGTGAGGAATCAAAACTACTTATTTCCTCCCTGAATACAGCATTAGATGAGCAAACGATTAAGGCACCTGTCTTATTATGGATGCTTAAATTTCGTAACCTTAATAAGTTCGAGAAATTATTGTCTAAGATGATTAATCCACGGCTACTCACCGCAGTTTTCTCGGCAATTGATTATGAATCCCTCAAAAATGCAACGAGTAGACGCATCCCTCTTGCTGAAGTACTTTCTGATGATCGTGAGTTACTTCCTGATATTTTGGATAAGGGCACAGAAGAAAATGCTAAGGATCTAGCCCAAGCCTTAATTCTTAATCCCGGGTTTGAGGACCTGACCAAAAGATCTTTGCTTGCCCGGTTTATCAAAAAGTTCTCATCGATTCAATCGTTGGTCGATGGTGAAGATCGTCGTAATGCTTCCAGGCAATCAAGTGCTTCTACTGAAGATTCATTGATCGTCTCCAAGGAAAGCTACGATCGAAAACTTGCTGACTTGGATATTTTGACGAAAGAAAAAATCCCTGAAAACTCGTTGGCTATTGAAAAAGCAAGGGAGCATGGAGATTTAAAGGAAAATGCAGAGTATCATATGGCTAAAGATGACCAAAAGGTTCTTTTAGCCAGGCAGGCTGAACTCCAGGGTGAACTTATGCGGGCCAAGGCCACAGATTTTTCAGAGGCACCGATCGATTCGATCGGGATTGGCTCGGTGGTTGAGCTCAAGGATTTAGGTTCTGGAGATCAGGTTACTTACACCATACTCGGTGCCTGGGATAGTGATCCTGAAAATAATGTACTATCCTACCTTACCCCTCTTGGGCAAAGCCTTCTTGGCAAGAAGATTGAGGACGAGGTTCAAATCGATGTGGAAGGTAACGACCAAGTACTGGTTGTCGAGTCGGTCAGTCGCTGGGTCGACAAGAAATAGTATTTTGCAGGATTGATGCCCTTAATCTAAGGGGCTTTGTTTCTGGGTAGTATATGAGAAGGTTTGCCATCGCACGATAGTGCAGGCAACCTACTTTCTTAATTTGAATGAAAATTACCGAGGCATTACAGGTTTTGTCTGACTCCACTCGTTTGCGCATGTTGCGTTTATTGGGACAGGAGGAATTATCGGTGGCTGAACTTCAAGAGATTCTGGAAATGGGACAGTCCAGAATATCTTCTCATCTTGGGCTGTTACGAAGAAATGGACTGGTGAATGACCGAAAAGACGGTAAGCGAACCTATTATGCATTGGACCTGGATTCATCCCCTCAATTCGAATTTATCAGGTTGGCATTGAGTGAAGAGTCGGATGAAGATTTTTGGAAAAGTGATCAATCCGCACTTTCTCGAATCGTGGATCGGAGAAGGCGGGAGTCGGAGAGGTATTTTGATGAAGTTGCAGAACGGTTAGGAAAAAATTATGTTCCTGGAAGAACCTGGGAAGCCATCGGTCATTTTCTCTTTCGTCTAGTCCCCCCTATCACCATTGTGGATTTAGGAGCCGGTGAGGGGACGATCTCTCAGCTTCTGGCTGAGCGGGCCAAGAAAGTAATTTGTGTGGATAGTTCTAAAAGTATGGTGCGATTAGGAACTGACCTTGCCAAAAGAAAAGGCCTTTCCAATCTTGTTTATAAGCTTGGAGATTTGGAAAAAGTCCCACTGCCTGCGAACAGTGTAGATCTGGCTTTAATGAGTCAATCCCTTCACCATTCACAAAAACCAGAAATTGCGTTAGCTGAGGCATTCCGTGTGCTTAAGCCAGGCGGTCAATTAATTGTCATTGATTTAAAAAAACACCAGTTCGAAAAAGCTCGGGAACTATACGGAGATCACTGGTTGGGCTTTGGCCAAAATGAACTATTTCGGTTGATTGGAGAGTCAGGTTTTCGAGCAGCCAAAGTGGAAGTTGTGGCCAAAGAAAAGAAAAAGCCTTTTTTTGAAACCCTTCTTGCCACAGGTGAAAAACCCCGGGGATAAACAAGCCTACTTAACATTTGCACCTAAACTCATTGTGTTTAGGGATTGAACAAGATCTTTGAAGTTATCTATTGGATGGTCACAACTATAATCACGACAAAGAAAGAAAGTGGTCTTTGCGGTTGATTGAATGTTTTGTAAGTGGGGAGCCACCTTTTTAATTTCAGAGGGTTGAGAGACTTGGGTTAAGAGAAGAAGTGTTTTGAATGGTAAGAACCGTTGATTAATCTCTTGGATAAACTTTTGGGTTTCGTGGGAGTGTAGACTTCCTGAAATCACAATTTCAAAAGGGGGGTGGAGAACGAAAGCGAGGGCATATAAAAAATTTTCGGCACCCGATGGATTCTTCTCAAGAAATCCAGAAAAAGCAGAAAAAGAACGCGTCAGGGATTCTTTATAGGTCTCATTCCCGGTTATTTTCCATAAGCGAGCAAGATTTACAGCCATGACTGAATTTCCAGATGGGATCGCTCCATCGTAAATCTCCTTAGGGCGGGAGAGTAATTTCTCTCCGTCTTTTGCGGTCAGAAAGAATCCACCCTTTGTAGAGTCTTCAAAAAGCTCAATTGTCAAGTCGATCAGTTCCTGGGCATTGATCAAATAATTTTCTTTGAAAGTAGCTTCATAAAGATCCAGTAATCCTTGGGCAAAAAAAGCATAGTCTTCCAAGTGAGCGGGTAATCCCGCTTTACCTTTGCGCCAGCGTTTAAGAAGTCTTCCGTCGGATGAACGAAGTTCTCTCAGACAAAATTCGGCCGCTTTTTGTGCTCGTTGAACCAAGTGCTTTGCATTCAGAGTTGCTCCACTTTTAGCAAAGGCAGAAATCATTAATCCATTCCAATCCGTCAATACCTTATCATCCAATTGGGGATGAATTCTTGATTTTCTTGCGGTGAAAAGTTTGGCACGCAGCTGTTCTATCTTTCCTTCAAATTTTCGGGGTTCGAGACAGGCCTTTTGTGCATATTCAAAAATGGATTGCGATAGATTTGGAATATTTTTTCCAGTAAGTTTATGAGTCGATTCATCGAAATAATTACCCCCGTTTTTAAATCCAAAAACATCCATGAATAATTGCCCATCCTGATCACCCAAAACCGTGATGATCTCTTCTTGTTTCCAAAGGTAGAATTTCCCCTCTTCACCTTCACTGTCTGCATCTTCTGCCGAATAAAACCCTCCCTCGGGGGATGAAAGGTTTCTTTCCACATAGGCAAGAGTGTTTTCACAAGACTCCCGGAAAAAGCGATCATTTGTAACTTGGTATGCTTCCAGGCAAGCTATTGAAAAGAGAGCCTGGTCATAAAGCATCTTTTCAAAATGAGGCACTAACCATTCCTGATCAGTGGAGTAGCGGTGAATACCCCATCCAATTTGATCATAAGTTCCACTTAAACGAATCTTTTTAAGTGTATGTGTAGCCATCGTCAGAGCTTTGCTATCCATGGTACGATAATGATATCGCAAAAGAAAAGAGAGGGCATGGGGTCTGGGAAACTTGGGTTGTTCCCCAAATCCCCCGTAGATCGGGTCGTAGTTATGTGATAATGAGGTAAAGCAGCGTTCAAGATGACTGGAATTTAGATCCCCCCCAGACTGCTCAGTCTGCTGTTTGGCTAGGTTTTCTATGATCGCCCTGCCAATTTCGTTCACTTTACCCCGTTCCTCTTTCCAAACTTTTGAAAAGTGAGGCAATAAATCAAGCATGGATGATTTAGGAAAGTAAGTTCCGGCAAAGAAAGGAACTTGATTGGGCGTCATTATTACAGTCATGGGCCATCCTCCACGACCAGTCATCATTTGCGTAATCGACATGTAGACATGATCCAGGTCAGGTCTTTCTTCTCTGTCTACTTTTATGCAAATGTAATGTTCATTAAGGATGTGAGCCACTTCATTATCCTCAAAGGACTCGTTTTCCATCACATGACACCAGTGACAGGTGGTGTATCCGATTGAGAGGAAGATTGGCTTATCCTCTGCAATCGCGAGGGCAAGCGTCTCTTTACTCCATGATCTCCAGTCGATTGGATTGCGTGCGTGCTGGAGTAGGTAGGGACTGCTTTCAAAAATCAGCCGGTTGTAAAGGGGGCCGCCATCCTTTGGTAGCTTGACAATCTCCTCATCTGTAGGAATCCCTTTACCCATTTGAATAGTTGGTAGAATGATCGAATTACTTTTGGTTGATTCCGAAAAGCTGGTGCTTTCTAAAACTTGAAGACCAGGTAATAGAATAAGCCATAAAACCCACCTAAATGGGTGTGGCCTGTAAAAGAATATCGTATTTGATAGACTGATGAACGCTAGGTAACAGAAATGAGTTGATGAAGGGAAGAAACTCTCTCCTCGATTTCAGAGTTGCCCGCAGACTCCAACCGCTCACAACCAAATGCTTCCACAGTTAAACTTGCAGTACAGGTGGCATAGAGCATGGCTTCTTTTATAGCAGAAAAGTCCGAGCGGTTACGGGAAGAGAGACGCCCAATTAATGCACCGGCAAAAGAGTCACCTGCACCGGTTGGGTCATGTAGTTGTGTAACCGGATAAGCAGGCAGGGCAAACATCCCATCCTCGTGAAAAAGGATAGCCCCGTGTTCGCCCTTTTTGATGATCACGCTGTCGGGTCCCATTTGACGAAGTTTTTCGCCGGCAATGATTATATTAGGCTCACTGGTTAATTCTTCGGCTTCGGTATCATTTATGACGAACAGACTAACTTTTTTGATTAACGACAGTAGAGCTTCCCGCTCAGTCTCAATCCAAAGATCAATCGTGTCGGCCAGAACAAAAGCACTCCCTGACAACTGTTCGAGAACATGCAATTGTAGAGCTGGATGAATGTTCCCTAAAAGCACGAATGAAGAGTCTTTGTAAGATTCAGGGAGGTCAGGCCTGAAATTTTCAAATACATTGAGGCGAATATCAAGGGTATCTCTTCGGTTGAAATTTTCATGGTATTTGCCTTTCCAGAAAAAGGTAGGGCCGGAATCATCTTTTTGGACTCCTTCAAGATCAATACCCCTTGCCCGAAGGCGTTCCATATCTGAATCACCAAAATCATTTCCAACGACTCCAACCATTCGTACCTCCGAGTAGTAACTGGCTGCGAATGAGCAATAAGAGGCTGCACCTCCAAGAATTCTCTCTTTCTCGGCATGCGGTGTGATGACATTATCAAAGGCAACTGATCCTACCACAAGAAGAGGCGAGGAATCAGCAGAATCGGACTTTATTTTATCAGGCATAAATGCGTACTCTTATAGCTTTAAAAAGATTCAGGCAACCATACATGGGTGTTTGTTTGGTATTCAGGAAGGCATCTCGACTTCCACTATGGGGAAGCTACTGGCAAGCACAACCTGATCATCAATTTCAATGAGTATGGAGTAATTGCCAGGATCCTCGAATTTTAAGCGGTGAATATCATTGATCAGGTTGATTCGGTGTTGGGGTCCTGGAGATTCAAATTCACGATTAATAATAGTCCTTGGCTCTTCCTCTGCCATGGGGAGCCCAATTGAAATTTTCAATTGGTGTTTACCGGTCGTTAGATCTGAGAAGGAAAGGAACCAAACCATCCTTGGGTGAACCACTGGAAAGTCCCTCGCGCGTAGGCTAGAGAAAATTCCTAACAAGGTATGCTTACCTGTGGCTGGATCAACATATACGCTATCACAGGTAATCCAGGCCAGGACTTGGGGCTTAGTAGACATGGTATGACTTTAGGTTTGAGGGGTGTGCAAAAGACCGCATCTTTTCAGTAGGGCAGTGGAGTCAGGGTCTCGCCCCATGAATTCCCTGAATAATTCTTCAGGAGGTCGAGAGTTGCCCTTACTCAGAATACACTCCCGAAAAGACCGTCCCGTTTCTGGATTCATTACACCATCTGTTTGAAACCTCGTAAAAGCATCGGCATCCAAAACTTCTGCCCATTTGTAAGAGTAATATGCGGTTGCATACCCCATGGGGCTGCCAAAAAGGTGACTGAATCGTAACGCAATGGTCCGAGGTTGGGTTTTTCGTTTTGGAGTGTAATCAGTAAGAACCTGCTGGAGTGAATACTCGAGGTCTTCTGGCATATCACGGGCGAAGGATCGATGCAGCACCAAGTCGAGCTTGGAAAATGCAAGCTGTCTCATCATTGCATTTCCGGCCATAAAATTTTTGGCCCGGATCATTTTCGAAAATAAATCTTCAGGGATTGTTTCGTTGGTTTCATAATGCTTGGCAAAAAGATCAAGACTTTCTCTTTCCCAGCACCAATTTTCCATAATCTGGGAGGGCAGTTCCACGAAATCCCAGGCAACATTTACGCCGTTTAAACTACGATGAGGGACTTCTCCGCAAAGATGATGCAATAAATGGCCGAATTCATGAAAAATAGTTTCCACCTCATAGTGGGTAAGCAAGGCAGGTTTGGAAGCCGTAGGGGCGGTTAGGTTCCCGCAGATGAGGCCAAGGTGTGGGGGCCTTTCCCCGTTTTGTTGAGGTTCCCCGGTTTTGAGATAATTCATCCAGGCTCCTGCACGTTTGCTGGCACGAGGATGCCAGTCGGCATAAAAAGACCCAAGATGACGTTGGCTTTCTGAATCGAACAAATCGTAAAACTTAACTTCAGGGTGCCAGACTTCTACAGGGTTGGAATCCTCAGCACAGGAGGTAGTGAGTTTACCTTCAAAAAGGGTAGGCCGTTCGATGATTTTCAGTCCGAAGACTTGGGTGACCAATGAGAACATACCTTGTAAAACAGAATCAATGGGGAAGAAAGGTCGCAATTCCTCTTCATCAAAGTCATAGCGTTCCTTCTTTAGTTTTTCTGACCAGTATCCAACCTCCCAAGGATTTAACAGTTCAGCTGTTTTCTTCTTTTTTTCGGCAATATAATTTTCAAGTTCCTTGTTTTCCTGATCGAAAAACAGTTGTGTTTGATCCCGTAATCCTGAAACAAAAGAATCTGCTTTTTCTCCAGATCTTGCCATTCTTCGGCTAAGGGCGACTTCTGAAAAATCAGACTTGCCCAGTATTTCTGCTTTTTCTTGGCGGAGCTTCAAAATAGTGCTGACCAGGTTCTGATTGTCGTAGGGTTCTTGAGAACCAAGTTCATCGCTAGCCTGCCATATTTCCTTTCGTAAATCATCCTCATCTAAATATTGGAGTGCAGGAATCAGGGAAGGTGCTTGCAGGGTAAAAACCCACGAGTCTTTTCCTTCTTCTTCACCGAGTTTATCCAATGCAGTGGATCGAGCCGCTTCTTTGGCACTTTCAGGTAATCCCCTGAGTCTTTGTTCGTCGCGAATGATTAATTTCCATGAGTTTGTCGCATCAAGTACCCGTTCAGAAAATTGTTGGGTAACCTGAGCTAGTTCTGAGGATATCTGTTCCAAGCGCTTTCGCTTTTCGAAGGGCAGATCAGCCCCTGCTTCCCTGAAGTCGGATATTGTTTCTTGTAATAAGCGATGATCGACGGAGGAAAGACTCTTAGATTCAGGCTTATCAGCAAAGCCACGAATAGCTTGCCACAGTTTTTCATCCAGTGCTATCTTTGCTGAAAAAGCAGATACTTGTGGTAACATTTCATTGTAACGCTCCCTAAGCTCAGGAGAGTTGCACACGGAATCTAAATGACCGACCAAACCCCACGCATAGTCAAGATCGGTCGTGGATTGCTCGAGTGCTTTGACTGAGTTTTCAAAAGTACTTTCTTCAAGGGATAGTTCGCGGATAGACTGAAGGCGTTCCTCGGCTCTTTCAATGGCAAGAGAAACCTCCTCTTGGATACGTTGGGGTTTAAGTTCGGACCACTTCGGTAAGTTGTCGAGATCAAGGAATGGAAATTCGGACATGGTAAAATTGTAGATATCCCCAGAAGCTTAGCAATCCAAAGAGCTTTGTTTGACAGGGAAGAAAGAAAAAGAATCGAACAAACCACAGCACCGGTGGGGCAATTGTTTGTTCAATAATTTTGCAATGCTAACTGCCAAATAATCGGGAGGGTAGAAAAGGCCGAACTTTATCAGAGGCCCCGGTTATGGATATCCGGATAGATATTTCTTCTTTAACAAGGTCCATGAGGCTTCCCGGTGAAAGTCCAAATTGAGAGCGAGAAAGCACAAGCATTCCTTGTAAGCGAATTAAATCACCGACTTTTCCTTCATATTTTCTTCTTTCTTTTCTGAAATAATGCATTGAAAGGGGAATCTTTATGGTTTTCTCGATTCCTTTAATCTGGAGGACTCCGAGGGCTTCAGCTTTAAGCTCCTTGCCATGCCATTCATGATTTTGGAGTTTTTCGAGGGCGAAAGAGATTTTAGGGTAACGGGAAGAAAAGAGCCACTCTGGTACATGTGCGTCATATCCAATACCAGGATATCCAAAACGCAGAGAACGAGAATTTAAATGTAATTTCCCACTTGTTCTTTGTGGGAATTCAGGGAAGAAGCTCATTTGGCCTGACATCTGCCCGAATGTTCCCTTGATTGAACCGCTTCCAAATCCGGTGCTTAGATTAACTTCGACCCGGCAAAGAGAAGAGAGTGGTTGAAAGTCAAACTCCATCGCGGAAAGATTCTTCATAATGCCGGCAAATAGAAGCGTTGCGGCAGTGAACCATTTCCAAGATTTCATTAACCCCTTCTAATCCTTCTTAATGTACAAGTCGAACGCCTAAATTAGGTAATAAACAAGTTTCTTTTTTGCTTATTTCTTGCCGTTTAATGATAATTAATTATCATTAATATGATGTGTACATTTTTTCGAATTTTGGCGGTTAACTCATTCATGGTAACAACTCTTTTAGGGCAGGCTGTACTTGAACCGATGGTGGTTGTGGAAAGCCGAACTCCTCAACTTTACGGTAAAGCCTCTCCATGGGTAACAAGAATATCTGGTGATGAGCTTAAAGAAAGACAGATTTATAATTTGCCCGATGCTTTGCGATCTGTTCCTGGAATGGCTGTCGCGAGGACTGGGCAAATGGGTTCACAAACATCGCTCTTTAGTCGTGGAGCTCAGAGTGATCAGGTAACTTTTCTCTTTGAGGGAAGAAAATTAAACGGTGGTTTTTCAGGTACTTACAACCTTGGCCAGCTTTCTCTAAATAGCATATCCAGTGTTGAAGTTTTGCGTGGTTCATCTTCGTTGCAATATGGGGCTGAAGGAATCGGTGGGGCGGTCATGTTACGGAGTGAACCGGGGGAAGAGAAGTTAAACTGGGTAATGGAGGGGGGATCTAACCATTCTTTTTTTAATCGAGTAGATTATGGATTCGATCAATCTGGATGGGCGGGGAGCGTAGGCACATCTTTGAAGACCACAGACAACGAACAGCCACACTCTTTGTTTGATCACCAGTCTGGTACTTTTCATTTATCCCGCCAAGTTTCTGAAAACCTAAAGATTGATTTACTAGGCGTCGGAACAAGGAGTGATATTAATTATCCCGGTAATACTAAAAGTGCATTTTACCCAATCGGGGAACAGTATCAGGAGATTGAAGGATTCCTTGTTTCTCCAGGAATCAATCTTAACCTTGGAGATTGGAAGATAAAAACATTTTATTCTTTTTCTGAAGATAACTTAATTGGGAAAGACAACTTTTCAGACACAAGCTATCAAGCAGATACGAATTCGTTGGATTTTCAGGTAAATGGAGCGGTCTCGGAAAGAGTTCAAATAACTGTTGGCGGACTGTACGAAAAAGATTCTTTTTTTAAGAAAGAAAACCCTTCCAATCTTGTGGATATTGATAAAGAAACGGACGCGGGAGGTGTTTATGCTTTGTCTACTTTTTCCCCCAGTGAAGATTTATCCGTAACTTTAGGTATCCGGCAGGATGATTTTTCTGATTACGAGACCGCTTCTACCTGGTCGGCATTGTTGGAGAAAAACTTATCGGAAGATATTGTCTTGGTTTCAAGATATTCCACAAGTTTCTCGCCTCCCCAGGCAAACGATCTCTACGGTGTGTGGGGAAACCCTAATTTAAATCCAGAGGAGGCGGAAGGATGGGAAGTGGGCGTAACCGCATCACCCTTAAAAGTTATAAAACTACGAGCCTCATACTTTGATACGAAATTTAGGAATCTCATTGAATGGGGTGGTTCCAGCACTGCCAATGTGGGTGCTGCCAGATCGAAAGGGCTTGAGACTTCCATAGAAGCAAAGCGGGGTAACTATTTATCCCGATTTTCGTTTTCCTATTTGGATGCAGTTAATTCGAATACTCACCAAAGGTTATTACGCCGTCCAAGAATCTTGGGCAATTTTGTTG
>JAYNZN010000024.1:0-27914 GCA_038103695.1 Opitutales bacterium | reverse complement strand
CCTCAAGGGGTTGCGAATGGCTTCAAAATTTGATTTTGAAACCATGGATAGTTGCCGATTTATTATAGATTCAAATTCAATAAGTTTTGGTAGTGAAAATAACTCTGCCGAAATCATATCACCAAAAATTTGGCTAGATATTAATTTTTCTAAGGGTGCCAGCTTTATGTCCCCAATACTTGCAAATTTATCATTCAGCGAAATCCGATTATCCGGCAAAATTGATGGAAATTTACCTGCGGCCGATATTTTCTTTTCACAAAACTTGAATGATAAACAGATCGATATTTTCTCAAATTCTAAGGATACTCATCAAGTCAGCTTAAGAATTAAAATGGATTCGAATGGTTGGAAAAATTATGGTTTTTTATCATTAAGACCAAGCCAGTTTAATTTGAAAGCGAAACTACCCCAGGGCACCCTGAAAATAATGGATGGCGAATCACTTGAGATTCGATTTCATAATTACACAAACTCAAATCAATCGGAATACATTACCCAATTTTTTGTAGAAGCAAATTACTTCTCACCCCTAGAATCTCCCAATGGGTATTTCCGGTTTACAGGAGAAATAAAACAAAATTTTAATATTTTTATTTCTAATGCTTTTGCCAATTTTGGCCGAAGTAAAGCAACGGGGACTTATCTACAAAAGTGGAACCCAGCAAAGTTCAGATTTTTAATTAAGGGTGAGTGCTTTCCCCCTGATATAGAAAATTGGTTAGGCACATGGTGGGAACCTATTTGGAAAGATTTTTCATTTAGTGACTCTACTCCACAAGGAGACTTTTCAATTTCGGGCGAATGGGGAGGTTCACCAGGTTCTTCACTTACCTTTGGCAGTGCGAAAGTTAATAAATTTCATTATCGGGATTTTTTTATAAACTCTACTGATGTAATTGTCGAAGTTGATTCGCAATCCATACAGGTTAATGCTCCTAAAATATCGCATTCTTTAGGGGCAATGGGCGGAAGTTTGATATTTCCTCATAAACGAAATGATAATCCAGTCACATTAGAATTTAACATTGAAGGAGATTTCCCTTTTAACGACGCAAAAGGAATTTTTGAGGAGCAGATCAAATATACCCTAAGTCACTTTGATGCCCCCCTGCTGAGTTGTAATGGGAGTGGGAAAATTTATTCCACCCATGTTAATTTTGAAAATGATACGAATCAGACCACTTTTGATTTAGAACTTACCTCTTTAGTTCCTGTATCCTACAAGGGGATTACTATTCCATACATTACCGGAACCCTCGAGAAAAATAGCGGTAAATTAAAAGGTCACTTTCCCCGTTTTTCATTAGCCGGTGGAAAAGGAAGGATTACATTTGAAGAAAAGTCGTCGGAATCGGAATTAATTCACATAATTATGAATTTAGAAGGATCTAATAGAATAAAACTTATCGAAATATTTGAAGAATCTGATCTTTTATCTAAAGAACCGCAGCAACCAGAATATTCAAATAACAAGCTCAATTCGGAAACTCAAGAACTAGGGGGACTGGTAGATCTCTCATTTAATGCAGAGGGTCCAGTTACAGACCCACTTCAATTTGTTGGGACAGGCAATTTTACACTTTCAGAAGTTGAAATTGGAAGTATAAATTTACTTGGTGGTATAAGATCTAAATTAGGTGCTTTTAATCTTCCCTTGCCCTCTGATGCTCTAAATTTCAATCGACTCGAAGCTCCATTCTATATTGACCAGCAATTTATTAGGTTTGATCAAATTAGGCTAACAGGTCCATTGTCACTTATTGATGCAAATGGAGAGATGGATCTTGCAAAAAAAGATGTAAACCTTTTTGCCAAACTCAAGTTGGCCGGAAACTTAAAAATTCCACTCATTAAACAAATTGTTAACTTCGCTGATCCTTTATCCAAGTTAAGCTCAATAAAAATTTCTGGTCCATGGTCTGACCCCTATTGGCAAATTCACATTGCACCTAATTAACCTGAAGCAATTCCCAAAAGCTCAAGGCCCGAAATCAAACATTGCATGATTTTCGAAAAAAGCTTTCACTAGGATAATGAATAATCATCTAAATGGGAGGAACTTACATTGGACTTAAGCGAGCTCAAAGGTATCATTTCATTGGTGCAGAAATCTGATCTCACCGAATTGGAAATCGAACTAAAAGATATTAAACTTCGTATGGCACGCCCCGGTGCAAACACATCAAGCCATGATACTGTACGGGAAATTGTTGTTCAAAACCAACCAGCCGCTTCTGCTACGCAGATCCCAGCTAGTAAAGAAGTTGCACAACCGGCTAAAGAGAATGATCAAATATTCAAATCTCCTATGGTTGGTACCTTTTATCGTAAACCTTCTCCTGATGATCCAGCATTTGTGAAGGTCGGTGATACAGTCAATAAAGGAGATACTCTCTGCATCATTGAAGCCATGAAGGTGATGAACGAAATACAATCTGAACACTCAGGTGAAATTGTAGATATTTTACTCGAAGACGGTGAGAGTGTTGAGTTTGGACAAGCTATATTTAAAATCAGAGCCTAGCCTGAGAATCCTATGATTCGAAAAATCCTCATTGCCAACAGGGGCGAAATTGCCTTGAGAATTGTCCGTGCTTGCAGAGAACTTGGAATACAAACATTGGCTGTTTATTCCGAGGCAGACGAACAATCTCTGCATGTTCAACTAGCTGACGAAGCTATCTGTATTGGACCTGCACAAAGTTCAGAAAGCTATCTCAGGGCAGACCGCATTATAAGTGCAGCCGAAGTTGCAGATGTTGATGCAATCCATCCTGGTTATGGATTTTTATCAGAAAACGCTGAATTTGCTGAACAATGTGCATCATGTAACATAAATTTCATAGGTCCCAAAGCTGAAACAATCCAGAAGATGGGTGACAAAGCAATGGCTCGTGAAACTGTTGCAAAAGCAGGTGTTCCAATCATTCCTGGAAGCGATGGACCCATAGAAAATGAATCCGAGGCCATCAAGGTAGCTCAAAAAATTGGATTCCCAGTTATTATTAAAGCAGTAGCAGGCGGTGGAGGTAGGGGCATGAGAATTGCACATAATGCAGTTACCTTTGCTCGTGAATTCCAATCAGCTAAACTCGAGGCGACCAAAGCCTTTGGTAATGGGTCTCTGTATGTAGAAAAATACTTAGAAAACCCCAGGCATATTGAATTTCAAGTTCTTGCAGATAAACATGGAAACATTATCCATCTTGGCGAAAGAGATTGTTCCGTGCAAAGAAGACATCAAAAGGTTATCGAAGAAGCTCCTTCTCCTTTTCTCGACAAAAACTTGCGGGCAAGGATGGGCAAAGCCGCGGTCAAAGCATCTCAGGCTGCTGATTATATTAACGCAGGCACAATCGAATTTTTAGTCGATGCTAAGGGAAATTTTTATTTCATTGAAATGAATACTCGTATCCAAGTAGAACATGCTGTCACCGAAGAGGTGACAGGCATTGATTTGATTAAAGAACAAATTCAAATTGCATCCGGTAACCGGCTTTCCTTGTCTCAAAAAGATATTACTTTTTCAAAACATGCCATTGAGTGTAGAATATGTGCAGAGAACCCAGCTCGTAATTTTTCTCCATCTCCAGGAACGATAAACTTGTACTACGCCCCAGGAGGTCATGGAGTACGTGTAGATTCGCATGTATACGGCGGATACACTGTATCCCCCTACTATGATAGTATGATTTCTAAATTAATCACTTTTGGGAGCACTCGTAAAATCGCTTTAGATAGAATGTATCGTGCTCTCAGCGAGTATATAGTTCGGGGTATTGACACAAATGTCGAATTTCTTAAGGCAGTTATATTAGATCCTGGCTTCAGACAAGGAGATGCAACAACCTCTTACATAGAAGAGTTTTTATCTCGTGCACCAAAAGATGTTTTCCGAAAACAAAATTAGATACATAGCCCCATTTGAAAAATGACAAAAAAAAAGAATGAAGCTGACACTTTGGATTCAATCCCAAACTTACCAGATAACTCCAACGGCCTAGGATCAATAAGAATCAACCACAGCGTGATTGCTGGTATCGTTCGTTTAGCTACTCAGTCAGTCAAAGGAGTGGTCAATGTTGGAGGTGCAGGAGTTGTCGAAGGCCTGACTGATTTCTTTGCTAAAAAAGAATCAGAAAGAGGGGTTAGTGTCACTGAATGTGAAGATGGCGGGTACGAGATAGAAGTCAGAGTGGTTTTAAGATTCGGAGTGGACCTAGCAAAAACTGGAACTGTGATTCAAGACTCCATTCGTGAACAAATTCTCTCAATGACTGGCAATCATGCCAAAATTATCAATGTTGTAATTGATGACATCAAGCAAGAGGCTTTTGAACAAGACGATGACTCCGATGATTCATGGTCCGGACCTAATTCGGAATAACTTCTTAAGGCTTGGATGCTTACCCCACTCAAAGAGTATCTCTTTCTAGGTGGCAAAGCTGCTTTAGATTCGCATATCCTTTGGTATGGATTACTCCTTTGTATCTTCTTAATTTTCTTATTGTGGACGATACGAAAGCTCAGATCTGAATTACTCCCAGTTTTTAATGATGATGATGGTTCGGTAGAAATCACACCCCAAGCTCTTCGTGAACTTGTCAAAAAATGTTGTACTTCCACTCCAGGTATTCACTCCTCTTCCACTTCCATAGGTTTTTCTCATTCTAAACTTAGACTGAAAGTACAAATCCGCATAGATCAAAATTCCCAAGTAAAGGAAACCAGACTTCTGCTAAAGCAAAAACTTGAAACTACACTTCTTGAAAATCTCAATTGTACTCACTTCGGAGGAATCGACATTGTAATTAAAGGATTTAACCTTAGCGAAGATAATTAAATAATTTATTATTTAAATAATAGTCTACTCCAACTTACTTTCTAGATTTGCTAACTAAGCCGACCAAAATTAATTGGGATTTCTTTACCTCTTAGAAGAACCTTCCATCCATCTAATTTCCGATTTTCCAAATTTTCAGATTTAACCCAAGCAGTACCAATTGGTCTTGAGAAACTTGGGGAAAACCCACCAGAAAGGACTCGACCGGCTTCATTTTCAAAAGGGTCAATAATAACAGAATCTTTTCTGGGGATTCTACCACCTTTGGCACTGTAATACTCAACGTAGCCAGACGACCCATTTTGCTTTTCATTCCTCAAAGCATTGTCACCCAAAAAAGAATTCTTATTCCAACCGACAGCCCACCCAAGCTTTGCTTGAAGAGGGGAAATGGATGCAGACAGTTCATTTCCATACAAAGGATACCCAGCTTCCAGTCTCAAACTATCTCTTGCAGCTAAACCAGCCCACCTTATGCCATTCTCAGAACAAATACTGGCTAATCTTTCAAGGATTTTCTTGGAACAATAAATTTCGAATCCATTTTCACCTGTATAACCGGTACAAGCTAAAAGAACTTTTTCTCCAAAAAGATTAGGCCTAATGAATGACATTTTTTTTACATTAGACAATTGAATACCTAAGATATGTTCCAAAACAGAAGAGGAAGATGGTCCTTGGAAAGCAAGCAGACCAAGAGTTTCAGAAAGGTCAATAACTTCGCAGTCGGAAGTACTCTTTTTATCCAATAAATGTCTAAAGTCTCTTTCTGTGTTCGAGGCGTTTACGCACAGTAGAAACTTATCTTTATCCAATCGATAAATAATCAAGTCATCAATCACTCCACCCTTTTCATCACACATCAATGTGTATTGTGCCCCACCAACTAAGCAGTTTCTTAAATCATTTGTAAGCATGTAGTTAAGAAACTCCAAAGCATCCTGCCCTGAGACTTCAATTTGTCCCATATGACTAACATCAAAAACTCTTAAATCTTCTCTTACTCCTGCATGTTCCTCTAAGCTACTACCGAAAGAGATTGGCATTTCCCATCCAGCAAAAGAAGCAAATTTAGCGTTATTTTTAACGTGAAAGTCCTTAAGGTGAAGTTTTTTTAATACATCCATGATCAAAGCTTGCAAACATGGCGTTGAAGGTTTTGTTTGTCAGCATAAATGAGCTAATCGCCCAACTTCTAGGAGGATTCTAATACTCGCATGACCTCAGATTTGGTTTTTGCCATTACCCTTACCATTGGTGTTTCAGCTTTATGTTCTATTCTTGAAGCGATGATTCTCAGTGTAACCACTGCTGAGATTGAAAATTTCAAAAACAAAGCTCCCAGAAGGGGAATTCTTCTAAAAAGATACCGGGATGAAATCAATGAAACCAGTTCTGCAATTCTAAGTCTAAATACAATAGCAAACACCTTGGGCGCCACATTAGTGGGAGGATTGGCCGAGAAGTCTTTTGGCGGAGGAGAAAATTCTCTTCTAATTTTTGCTTGTGGGATGACTGCGGGAATACTTTTCTTTGCCGAAATTCTCCCCAAAAATCTGACTGTTTCCTACAGATCTGAAATGCTCTTCCTCTTAGTTCCTCCTCTGGTGATAGTAAGGTGGTCGATGTCTCCCATTTCTAAATTATGCAAGGTAACAATGAGTTTAGTTGTACCAGCAAGAGAAAAAAAAGCAGATGAAGATGAGGAGGAGATAATATTATTAGCCCGAAAGGGAGCAAAGGACGGAACCCTTACTAATGAAGAGAGTGACCTTGTGACCAATGCCTTAAAGCTCGATGATGTAAAAGTTTCTAAAATCATGACACCACGCACGGTAACTTTTACATTAGATGAAACATTGACAATAAAGGAGACCTTCGAAATGCACCCCAATATACCCTTCGCTCGATTCCCTGTTTTCTCAGATAATATTGATGAGATTTCTGGAATTGTAAGGCGCAGAGACCTCTACAATGCAATG
The DNA here is from genome assembly GCA_038103695.1 of Opitutales bacterium. Lineage (GTDB taxonomy): Bacteria > Verrucomicrobiota > Verrucomicrobiia > Opitutales > Seribacteraceae > Chordibacter. The sequence goes on along the minus strand of JAYNZN010000024.1, from coordinate 21,086 downwards.
CTTGAAAAAAAAGGTGAGTCTACCCTCTCGGCAATCTCAAAAGACCCCCTATTTATTCCTGAGAATGCTACTGCAGATAAAGCACTCAGGCTTTTACTTTCAAAACATTGCCAGTTATCAATTGTAGTAGATGAATTTGGATCAGTATCGGGTGTGCTAGCCCTTGAGGATATTGTGGAAAGTATACTTGGACAGGAAATTTTTGAACATGATGATCTTGCTGTGGATATGCGCGAATTAGCAAAAAGAAAACATCTTATTCAAGAGTAATTATTGAATATCCTGATACAATCATGGACATATTTTCAGCAGAATTAAATCCTTATTGGGTACATAATCTGAGCCCATTTCTTTTCGAATTTACAGGTTCATGGACAGATTGGGGACCGGGCGGAATTAGATGGTATGGCGTTTCCTACTTAATAGGATTTATTACCGCTTATTTATTACTTGTTAGAGCTTACAAGCACGGCAAGAGCCCCTATGACAAAGAACAATCTATTAACCTGATGACATTCCAAGTTTTGGGAGTTTTACTTGGGGGTAGGATTGGATATGCAATTTTATATCAAACTGAAAAAATTCTAGAGGATCCACTTTTCATTTTGCGGGTTTGGGAAGGAGGAATGGCAAGTCATGGTGGTTTTATTGGAGTTATAATCGCCACTGTTTTTTATGTTCGCCAATCCAAACAGAGTTTCTGGCCCGTCGCAGATTTAATAGCCACAGTTGTCCCACCTGGCTTCTTTTTTGGAAGAGTAGCCAATTTTATTAATGGTGAACTATGGGGAAAAACAACAGATGTAGCATGGGGAGTTCTATTCCCAAGAGCTCCTGACTTCGCAATGGGCATAGCACGGCATCCCTCGCAAATTTATGCAGCGTTGCTAGAAGGCTTATCTGTTTTTCTTTTCATGCAATACCGATTTTGGCTTACGAATGTTTTTGAGACCAGGCCCGGTCGCCTAGGGGGTGAGTTTCTGTGTGCATATTCCATTGCCCGCATAATAAGTGAATTCTATCGCGAACCTGATGCTTCTCTTATTTTTGAGATTTCGAGAGGTCAGTTCTACTCCCTCATCTTACTCTTTTTCGGAGTTCTCGTTATATTCATTGCCGAAAACAAACATTCAACTCAGTCTTAATTTGGAATCTTCCAATTATTTTCATTGAGATGATTTCTTTATTGTGAATGCTTTCTCTTTGACAGTTCACAAAAAACGCTGACAAACATTAAGTGTTTAAAATTGTAATTCATGATCAGCAATCTTTTCGGTTTCCTTTCCAACGACATTGGTATCGATCTTGGCACGGCCAACACATTGGTCTTTGTTAAAGATAGAGGTATCGTATTGCGAGAACCCAGTGTTGTAGCGAGATACAAAACCAGCAAGAAGGTATGTGCTGTTGGTTCCGAAGCGAAACGAATGCTTGGAAGGACTCCTGGAACAATCGAAGCTCTCCGTCCGATGAAAGATGGTGTCATAGCCGACTTTGAAATATCCGAAGCAATGCTTCGCTATTTCATCGAAAAAGTTGATAAAAGGAAACTGGTTCCTCCCCGTGTCGTCATCGCAGTACCTTCAGGCATAACTGCTGTTGAAAAAAGAGCTGTAAAAGATTCGGCAATACGTGCTGGAGCCCGTGAGGTCCTTCTGCTTGGAGAGCCTATGGCTGCTTCAATTGGTGCCGGTCTTCCCATTCACGACGAGTATGCCAATATGATTGTTGATATTGGTGGTGGAACAACGGAGGTTGCTATAATTTCCATCTCAGGAGTTTCTTTCCAAAGAAGTATACGAGTTGGTGGTGATGAACTTGATGAAGCAATTGTAAGTTACATGAAACGGGCTTATGGTCTATTAATTGGAGAGCGTACAGCTGAAGAAATTAAGTTCACTGTTGGCTCTGCTGCGCCCCTAGAGTCAGGTGAACTTAGCATGGATGTACGAGGTCGAGATTCGACTGCTGGTCTACCCAAAACCATTCACATCACCTCTCAAGAAATTCGTGAAGAAGCCCTCAAAGAAGTCGTACAGCAGATAACTGATTTAGTCAAAAATGCATTAGACCGTTGTCAGCCTGAACATTCGGCCGACTTAATTGACAGAGGAATTGTGCTTGCAGGAGGTGGGGCACTTATTCGTGGTCTCGACCAAGTGATTAGCGATGCTACTGGTTTAACCGTAATCCAAGCAGAAGATCCACTGAGCTGTGTAGCCAACGGTACTGGGGAATTCCTAAATCTTTTAGACAGCTTAAGTCGCGAACAAATTGACCGGTTGGTCACCCAGTAAATTGTACTAAATTGGCTGTGCCCAAGGACAGGCCCAATCTCGGACCTTTTGCAATCTTAGGTGTTTTTCTTTTCATTTGGACCCTCATTCCATCTTCCTGGAAAGCTGTTACAAAAACGAAATTTGACGAATTCCATGCACCTCTATGGGAAATCACTTCCCGCTTAGATGATCTATCTGACTACTGGGGACATCTTTCAGACTCTAAGAAAACGCTAATTGCCAAGAATCGTGACCTTGCAAGGATTAGGGCCGATTTTGATGTCCAATCCGAAAGAAAACTAACATTGGAAAATGAATTAGCTAAAATTAATGGCCTAAAAGCATATGTAAACTCTTTAGAACTCCAACTTGGACTAGATCAAGCAAGGTCCTACAGACCCATTATTGCAAGAGTAAGTCATCGATCCCTATCTGGGTGGTGGCAGTCATTATCAATCAGAAAAGGAACCATAGATGGCCTATATCAAGGACTGGGTGGCGTCTTTTCAGATGGGATTGCTGGTCGTTTAATCCAAGTCGATTCAAACTTTGCTAAACTCGAACTTGCATGTAATTCAAATTTTAGAATCGTTGGGACTTTCCGGGGGGATGATAGGCCTGTCACATTCCAAGGTGGCGGGATCCTTGCGGGTGGAAGACCATGGGGTATGGTTTTAGATGTTCCACACGACCTTAGCGCTAGCCAAGAAAATCCACTTACATTAGTTACCTCAGACCTAGGGGGCACATTTCCCAGTGGGATTCCAATTGGAAAAGTAATCGAACTAGAAGAAAGTGGCGATGGTTTATTTAAAACTGGTTTGGTTAAGCTATCAAATAATCTTAGTAAATTGTCTGAGGTTACTATTTTAGTCCCAGACTCTCAAAATTAAGACTGAAAAATGGAAAATTCTAGCCGTTGCCTTATCACCCTCTTTCTAGCTAATCTTTTCCTGATATTTTGCTTAAATACCATTAACTCAACTTTAGGCTGTTTTGGCATATTTATTTATATTCCCGCCATTTTTTTTATACCAACCGTTCAAAATTTAGATCATTTTCGGGCACTATTTCTCCTTTTCATTTCTGGACTCTTTTATGACCTGAGTATTCTTACAGAATTAGGTTTTCATGCATTCATTTTTTGTTTTTGTTATTTGATTTGGCAGGAAGTCTTTAGGCTAGGAAAAAAAAGTCTTTTGGTTCATCCAATCATTCTCCAAGTCTCGCTTAATTCAATATTGATCGTTACCTGGATAAGTTATTACTCCATTATTTTAGGAAATCAAAATTGGACCTTCGGCAGGATTTTCATGGACTTGATTGTATCTTCATTGGCAATTATACCCATTGCCTTTTGGTACCCCCGTTTTTGTGAATCATTGATAGAATTTTTCCGTGCCAATTCCCGAAAACTACTCACTTAGTGGCAGATGAAATTCTTTGAAAAATACTTGCCTGAAAAGAGACGATTAAGAATTTTTGCCTGGGTTTACCTCTCTCTATTCATAATTTTATTCGGTTACCTTTTTTTTTGGCAGATAATTGAAAAAGCTAAATATGATGAGAAAGAAAGGATACAAGGGCAAAGAAGAATACTAAGGCCTGGAGCAAGGGGCGATGTCATGGATAGAGAAAACAGACTCCTCATCGGAAACAAAGCTCACTATTCAGCAAACTTACATTTAGAAATGCTCAGCAATGAAATTTGGGAAAGGAAAATTGCAATTAGAAGGATGTCTTCGCAAATCCGTGAAGATTTATTACAACGAGACCAACTTAGTATTTACGACTTATTCAACTACTGCCGATCAATCGATCACATTTTAGAACGCGGAATACACATAAATGGAAAAACTAAAAATACTGGCGTGGCACCCCTCATTTTATTAAATCAAAAACCTCTCACAATAAATTTAAAAACTAAAGGATATTGGGAGTGTTTTATTGATACAAAATTAATAAAAAATTTAAATTCAATCAGCGCACGAGAAGTGAATGGTGAAATCAATGTATCCGTGGCTGGTCTTTTTACATTACCTTTTTTACTGAATCATGAAGGGATCCCGAAAACACGGTTTAAAAGGAATCAGCACTCCGGTTCCTGGTATGAATCATTTATTCCACCCCCAGAGATAGAGTTTATCCCCTTTTCTACCAATGGATTTTCGTACACCTGGGAAGCTCGGTATTCAGTTGCCTTAGATTATTTGAAGGAAATAAACCTTTTAACGGGCAGAAACGCTGTTTTAAGCATGGAACAATTACAAAAACATTGGCGGCGTAAATTGGTTCTCCCTCTCGAATTGTGTGTGAATTTGACGAGTCAAGAATATGCAATTCTCATAGAAAAACTACCCGCCAATTCCCCCATTCAAATCCAAGCTAAAGCAGTCCGTCATTATCCGCATAAATTTCTTGCATCCCATGTATTAGGATATGTGGGTAGCGGTTACGAAGCCGACCCTGATACTTTATCAGCCTCTGACCTGGCTACTTTCGAAATTCAAGGAAGAACAGGAAAATCTGGCGTTGAAAAAGTATTTGATCACAAACTTAGAGGCAAAGATGGGGGGGACATTTGGATAGTCAACCCCATGGGCTCACGTTTCGAGAGAATAAAAAGACAACCATCAGAAAAAGGACAATCTATCCAACTTGCTCTTGACCTAGATCTACAAAAAATTGCCGAAGACTCAATTGACCAAATGGTTGAAAGAGTTGCGGAGCAAAGAAAACTTCCAGACGAAAACTGGGCACGCACTCTTGAAAGAAGAACAAATCGAGCACTTGCAGGAACCAATGAAACAGAGGTCAGAGCAGAATTGCTTCTTTCAGCTTTTAAGGATGCACCCTTCCCCCTTACAGGAAAACAAGCTTCTACCGTCGCTGGGTTCAAAGGAACCGAGAAAGATGCCAATAAGTTATTAGCTCACCTGTATGCACAAGGAGTTTTGCAATATGGAAAAAAGAATAATAATTCTTATGAAATATCTCCGCCTCCGACTCCTCCTGGAGCAGCTGTACTCTTAGATCTAAAAACCTTTGAAATACTCGCACTAGCAAGTAAACCGAACTATGATCTGAGCAGTTTAACTCCTTACATTTCTCAAAAAGCTTACAATGAAATTCAAAGGAAAGAAGCTTGGCTACCTAGGGCGTGGCACCCTGGGTACGCCCCTGCATCTCCATTCAAATTGGTAACAGCTTTAGCTGGCCTTCGATCCTCTCTTATCAAACCAGAAGAAACTTTTCTTTGCGAAGGGATTTATCGGGGCATGAAATGTCATGTTCACCCAGGACAGCATGGAGAACTTCAACTCAGCCAGGCAATTTCACAAAGTTGTAATGTTTATTTTTTTAGGTGTGCTGAAAAAATGGGTCATAAAGCATTGATCAATGAGGCAAGACTCATGGGAATGGATAAGAAACCACAACTTGACTTACCGAAACTTAGGGATTCCCCTATCTTGCCAGATCCAGAATGGAAAAAGCAAAAGATTGGTGTTAATTGGACTCTGGAGGACACTTTCAACATTTCAATTGGCCAAGGCGGACTAAGGCAAAGCCCTCTTCAAATGGCCTGCTTAATTGCTAAGCTCGCCGTTAACCAAGCTGACATAAAGCCAAGTATATTAAAAAATAAGCAAATGAATGCTCATTCTGTAAAACCTTTAATTGATCGTGAAAGCCATGCGGCCATTATTGAAGGCATGGTTCGTGCAACGACTGAAGGAACAGCACGTAGATGTAGAATAAACAACATCTCAATTGCTGGTAAGACGGGCACGGGGCAATGGAGAAACCATAACATGAAGTTGAACCTTGCTTGGTTTGTTGGCTTCGCTCCAGCCGAGAACCCAAGAGTTGCTATATCGGTGCTGATTGAGGGGGTAATCCCACAAGACCAAGTTCAGGGTGGTTTGACCGCTGCCCCCATAGCTAGGGATATTTTGGCCGCATATTTTTCTAAATACTCAAAAAATAGTCTCTAAAATAATCCTCCACTCAAACGCTTATATTCATGGTTGCAACTCCTTCGACAATGTTACCACTGGGAACAATTGCTCCCAAAATTAACTCTCTTGATACAACAAAAAATCAACTATATTCACTGGATGGACCTCATGGTGAGAGTGCTCTACTGGTGTGTTTCATCTGCAATCATTGTCCTTATGTTGTACATCTTCTTGATTCGCTGATTTTCAATTGTAATAGATGGAGGGAAAGGGGCGTAAAAACAATATTCATTTCGTCTAATGACATCATCCATTATCCTGATGATTCTCCCGAAAACATGTCTCAACTGGCATCAAAGTATAATTTTCCTTGTCCTTACCTCTATGATGAGAAACAAAAGATTGCTAAAGCCTATCACGCTGCGTGCACTCCAGACTTTTACCTTTTTGATAGTAAGCATCAACTATTTTACAGAGGACGGTATGACGAATCTCGACCAGGTAATCAAATTACCCCAACAGGAAAGGATCTTGGAGATGCGGTTGATTCCCTTTTGAATGAAGAATCTTCACCAGTTGAACAAAAGCCTAGTTTAGGTTGTAATATTAAATGGAAGAAAAATAACGAGCCTGAATACTTTTCAAAATAGCATTAATACCCTACTTCGTAGTCATTACATAAACGCCATCCCAATCATCACCTGGAGGGTTCTCTTTCATAACTTTGCATCGATCAATTAATATCATGGATGGATTATCCTTAACACCAGGAGTGACTCCTGGTTTGTTTGGTTCCATCCCTTTGGCTTTCTCAAACAAACTGAGTGCCCCATCCCAATCCTGCAATAAGTACCTGTCTATTCCCTGTTTAAAACAATCAAGGCAATCCTGTGTCTCTTGAGACAATTCAGACATAAATCCAGTAGGCTCATACATAGCAACAGGTTGTGATCTTCCCTTGACCACAATTTTATCGAGATAGCGGAACGCTATGTCGTCACGAGTTTTTTCAGAAGCTAATTTAGTTTCTTCAGTAACCATGATGTAAGCTCCATAAGCCTTAGCCCCACTCTCACAACGGGCGGCGAGGTTAACCATGTCTCCCATCATAGTATAATTAAATCTATCTAAAGCACCCATATTACCGACAGTTGCGGTGCCAGTATTACATCCAATACGCGTTTGCATTTGGGTCACAAGACCATGACATTTACCCCATTTTTCAACTTCGGGCACCCATTTTTTGCGCAATTCAATCTGCTTTTGTTGCATTAGAATAGATGTTCTAACCGCCTGATATGCATGATCCTTCATCGGAATCGGAGCACCATACATTGCAACAATTGCATCACCGATATACTTATCAAGTGTACCTCGTTCTTCCTGCAAGATGTTCGTCATTGCGGTTAGATACTCGTTCATTAGGTCGACAAGACCAGTTGGTGTAAGAAGCTCAGAGAAACTTGAAAAAGCTTGGACATCACTAAAAAAAGCAGTGATGGAGGTCTCTTCACCACCCAAAGACGGCTCCTCTCCAGATGCAACCATCTGCTCCACCAAGTCAGAGGAAACATAACTTCCAAACATTCCCTTAAGCTTACCTTTTGCTTTTTGCTCTATCACAACCATGACCGCTAATCCGATAAATGATGTACTCAATCCAGCGCAAGCTGGTGCGGAAATTGGCCATACTACATGAGATTGAGCGAAAGTTTCAAAGCTCAGGAAAACATAGCCAAGAAGCAGGAGAATTCCCCCAGCCTGTACCCAACTAGCATGATTGCCTTGGTAAACTGCAAGGAATGCCATGAGGATAGAAATTAAAAGGGTAGCCGCATGATCAACCCTTATGGGCAAGCGGTGCAAGAATTCACCAGTGGTAAGAGTTTTAATTAAATTTCCATGAACGCTGACTTTGGGTACAGCCGCACTATCAAAAGGGGTCGATCAAGACAATACTATCTTTAAAAGTACCAAAGAAATTTTCTATTCTTTCCATTTCCTCGTTTTGAATAGCTAAGTTTTGCATATTCTCATTAAGTGCTCTTTCAATCTTTTTCTTTTGGGCAAGAAAATTGGAATCTTTTGGGTTTTCACCTAAAGCTAATTCAATTTTCCCCAAGTATTCAGGACCCTTCAATCGATTAATAAATTGAGACAGAGCATTGATATTTTCAGACACTTGGTCGTGAAAGTTGGCATAATCTAAAATATCCTTCATTCCACACATGGGATTATAAGGTGATAACACGCTTGGTGGTATAAAGTAATAGGCAATCCCATTAATTACACGTTTAAAACTCTCGAAGCTTGGGATCTCAGGATCTCCTGGTGATGATTCTAATAATTTTTTCGCTATTTCTACTAGGGCACTTTCAACTCCCAGACTCTCCATCGATTCAGGCAATTCAGTATTGTTAATTGGAACATTAAGACCATCAACTCTCTCAAGAAATAGCCTAAATATTTCAGGAACGAGTCGAAGATACTCAGGTAGATCCTGATCGCCAAAGGCACGCTTCGCTTCACGAACAAGTTCTTTCTCTGGCAGATTATCAGTCCAAGAAGAAAACCAATTAACTTCCAACCACTGATCCTCTACCAAAGGTGCCTCTGCGATTACTTTTCCGTTCTTGGCAATTATGGAAAGAGAAGATCTATCTTCCGCTATACGAACATTTTGGTGGTCCAGACCATAGTACGCAAGTAAGCACTCCAATCCTAAAGTGTACACATTTCCTTCTTTGTACAGAGGCATGACATTGGGTAACGATTCAATTAATTTACCCGGGCCTTCGTCCCCTTGATCTCGTTTATAAACCAAACGGAGTGTGTCCTTATATTCAACTAATTCAGTAGCTTCTTTTCCTTGGTATCGAAGAAGCAACTTTTCGGTTTTCGAAATGGTCTGCCTGGATTTGGAAGACTGCTCTTTAAGTTCAGCTAATTTTGACGCAGCGCCTGCAAGTCGAGGCATTAATTCATCTAATTTTTCCTGAATAGTTTTAATACTATTTTTGATTTCCAACCTCAACTTATCTTTCTTTACTTCCGATAAGGAATTGTCTGAATTATTTTTTGCAGATCGCTCGATTATTTTACGGAGTTCCTGTACACGATTCTTTCGTTGAGATATTTGCGGCTCAATAACCGCGGCGAGCCCAGGATTTGCCTCAAGGGTGAGAGAAAAGTTTTTAATTTCACCGGAAACTCTCTCAATCTCCTCAATCAAAGCCTCTGTGCCGTTCTGTTTTTGGATTTTACCTCCTAGGAGATTGTGTACTTCAACCAGCAAAACATCCCGACGGTCTTCCCTGTTTTTAATTTGCACTCCTAAGACAGCCTGCAATGCAGAGTTGGCCTTTAGCGTCTCCTGCAATGTCTTAATTTCTTGATCAATGGATTGTATTCTAGACATCCCGTCTTCTAGTTTTGAAATCTTTTCACTCAGGTGGTTTCGGTCTTCAGATAAACTGGCCACTCTCACCCCCACCTCTCCTAATTTCCTCTCAATAGATGAATCTTTGATTCGCAACTCGGATAACTTTTCCGTTAATTCTTTTATCTCAGACTCATTTTGAGAAGGAAGCTCAAACCCAAGGACACTCTTTTTTCCTCCCAAGATGTTGTAGGCATGAGCCTTTCCACCAGCAGGAAACCAAAGAGGCACCCACCTTGGCACTTCATCCACTGCTCGAAATGGAGGAACAGTGAAAGAACCCATCCTACCAAGATAATTACCATCCTGATAACTCTGCAAAGGATAAGTAGGTGATTCCGGGTAACTAAATTTTCCCGACTGAAGTGAATATCCATCCACAAACATGGGAGGAAATGCACTGGCCTCAATCCCTTTAACGAAAGGAGTAGGAACCCCAGAGTATAAACAGCCAAGAACAACTTGCTCGGGAAACGCAGAAACCAGATTCCCCATCGCCAAGTCACTCCGATATGAGTTTTCTTTGGGAACCATACTCGACATACTTTTGGGGGTAAATCCAAAGTCGAAACCAACAGATCTTGCCTTACCTATTTCAAGTAATGTCATGGCAGTATCTCGAAAAAAAGCACGATCCCATGGTCTCTCTCCAACTCCATTCATCGATAAAGTCTCCGCATCAAAATTAACATAGGTGACTTTGGGGATCCTGGGGATGGTCGTATTATCCTCGAGAGTAATCCAGTCTTCTTGATCAGGATCTATTGCTTGAGCAATCTCACCACGATAGACCATCCTCCAATCAACAGTTTTTGTCTTGAGGTAATCAAGGTAGCCCAAGTGGTTAATCATCATCCAAATCAAAGGGATGGGCAATAGGGCGATGAAAATTCTTTTAGATTCCTTGCTTAGTTTAAACATTTTACCGAAATAAGTGATAGTGATTAACCTTGAGCATTTGAAGGTAAGCAAAGTCGGCAAGCTGAAAAATAATACAGGAATCCAAAATCAGATCTTTTACCTTGGACAAATAACTTCTTTGGTTACGCTGATGTCTTTGGAATATTTTTATGAATACTTTTGATTCTTCCTCAAAACCTCCTGCTCCAGAAGAGCAAGAATTAATCAAAAACGAATCTGCATGGGTTTCTTTGCTTAAGCAAGAAATCGGGCAAATTATAATTGGTCAAAAATATTTGATAGACCGTCTAATAGTTGGTCTTCTATCTAATGGTCATATCCTTCTTGAAGGGGTACCTGGGCTTGCCAAAACCCTTGCCGTCAAAACACTGTCAAATTGTATTAAGGGGGAATTCAAGAGAATTCAGTTTACCCCTGATTTATTACCAGCAGATGTTATTGGTACTTTAATTTACAGCCCTAATAAAGGGGAGTTCTCTACCAAAAAAGGCCCCATTTTCACTAATCTGTTACTTGCCGACGAAATTAATCGTGCCCCTGCCAAGGTGCAGAGTGCCCTTCTTGAAGGGATGCAGGAGAGGCAGGTTACCATAGGTGATCAAACTTACGCCCTCCCTCAACCCTTTCTTGTACTTGCGACTGAGAATCCAATTGATCAGGAAGGTACCTACCCATTACCAGAAGCACAAATGGATAGATTCATGCTTAAGTTACTGGTGAACTATCCGGACCGTGAAGAAGAGCTCCAGATTCTCAACTCTAACGCTACCTCTAAGGAGGCAAGGCAAGTCAACCAAGTCGTAGATGCGGAGACGATCTTCCGTTCTCGTAAGCTAATCGACCAGGTTTACCTCGATAACAAGTTGAAAGGATACCTAGTCGACCTTGTTTTAGCCACTCGCCAACCTAATGAACATGGAGCTTCAGAACTAGAATCTTTTATTCGGTTCGGAGCCTCTCCAAGAGCAACAATCAGTCTTGCCATGGCAAGCAAAGCTGTAGCTTTTATGCAGGGACGGAGCTTTGTAACGCCTCAAGACATCAAAGATATTGCTCCCGATGTCCTTAGGCATCGGGTCATGATAACTTATGAGGCGGAAGCAGAAAATGTAGACAGCGATCAAGTGATCCAAAAAATTCTCGATACCGTTCCAGTTCCCTAATAAACCATTCTTCAGTCTTTAAACAGATTATAAGTTTTAGATTTACTAAAATGAGTGAACCAGACCCCGAGTTTACGCGGGAAATTTTGCGTAAAGTACGGCAAATTGAAATACGCTCAAACCGCCTAGTTTCTGAAGTTTTGGCCGGCTCTTATCATAGTGCATTCAAGGGCCAAGGTATTGACTTTGAAGAAGTAAGGGAATATCAACCAGGAGATGAAGTAAGGACAATTGACTGGAATGTAACCGCTAAGGTGGGCACTCCCTTTGTGAAGCAATATAGAGAAGAGCGGGAGCTAACTGTAATGATCGCGGTAGATGTTTCCGATAGTCTTCTCTACGGTTCAAGCAATCAAAATAAGCGAGAAAAACTTGCAGAACTATCTGCCTTGCTTGCTTTTTCGGCTAGTCGCAACGGCGATAAGGTGGGTATGCTCTTGTTTACGGATCAGACCGAGCTTTACCTTCCTCCTGCTAAAGGGAAAAAACATGTTCTTCGCATTTTACGGGAAATTCTTTTTCATCCGTGTAAGTCAAGAGGCACCGAACTCAGTACAGGTATTCGATTTCTTAACCAAGTTATGAGAAGACGTGCCGTTGTTTTTCTACTTTCAGATTTTATGGTTGTAGAAAACCCGAAAGAGGAGGAGTCGCGGATGGAAATCTTTCTCCAACAAATTTCCACTACCCGCAGAAAACATGATCTTATCTGTGCCCGTATCCATGATCCAATTGAAAAAATTATTCCGCAAGTTGGATTAGTGGAGTTCGAAGATCTGGAAAGTGGGGAGTGCCTAACCGTTGATACTAATTGTCGAGACTTTCGAGATCAGTACAGCATTACTTACAGAAAAGAAGAGGAAGAACTGAAGCATAATTTACGTCGGAGAGGCATTGATATATTTGATTTTCCTACAAATGCTGAATACGCAAACGCCCTGCAGGAGTTCTTTCATATGAGAGAAAATAAACGCCGATGAAACTCGATGTTTCATTGCCCAAGTCTTATCTGCTCGACCCTCATGTAGAGACAGACTCCCCTGCCCCAATCTTCAAATCTACCACTCAGATAATAAGTGAAAATTGGGGAGTCTTGATTTGTTTTGGGCTTATCCTAATAGGATTTCTAGTATTTTGGCTTTGGAAAAAAAACAGGAAGGCAAGCAAGCAAGAACTAGTTCCTACTCCGATTATTGACCCTTACAAAGAAGCAATGCTTGAAATTGACCTTTTACAAACTGCCAAGCCAAAGTTAGAACCCAAACCCTTTATTTTTAGACTCTCGCAAATTCTTCGCGTCTACGTTCAGCAACAGTTCAACCTTCCAGCACTTGAACTTACTGGGGAGGAGTTCATCACAGAAATTACCCATAACTCATTTCTCCAAAAAAACTTTGAGCAGACCCTGCGGGCATTTGTCCAAAAAGGAGACCTGATCAAATATTCTCCTCTTTCATCTAGAGATGAGGAACTAAACGAATTACTTAATTCCGCTAAAGGATTTATACAAGATGCCCATAAAAAATGGGAGGTAGAACAATCCGCCAGATCGGAAGGAGCAACTTCCTCACATTAGTACACCTACAACCATGATGGAATTGTATAATAACTTGGTTTGGGGAGAACCCGCTTGGGTTTTTTTGGTGATTTTATTTCCTCTTCTTTATTTCATTCGAAGAAAGAAAAAGTACCCCATTCCAAGAATTCGATTCCCTACCATTTCACACATTCGATCATCGTTTAATCATAAAATAACAAGATGGATCTGGCTCCCCAAAGCATTGCGCAACTTTGCTCTGTTGTTTCTAATCTGCAGCCTTTGCCGCCCCCAACTTAATCAAAGCACTGAAACTATCTTGTCCAGTGGCGTGGATATCGTCTTAGCCATTGATCTGTCCGCATCCATGCTTGCCCTTGATATGAGTGAAGCGAGGAATCAAGAAGTCACCCGCCTAGATGTGGTCAAAGATGTTCTTCAAGATTTCATTAAACAAAGGAAATATGACCGAATCGGATTAGTTGCATTCTCAGTCGACCCTTATTTGGTAAGTGCACTGACATTGGACAAGGCACATCTGCAAAGAAACCTCGAAAGGTTACGAGTTGGATTAACCCACGAAACAGGAACCAACTTAGGGTCTGCACTCGCTGAGGGGATTAATCGTCTTAGACCATTGAAATCCAAATCCAAAATTTTAATTCTTTTAACCGATGGTAAAGATGAGCCTCCGCCTCCTCATAGCCCACTAATTTTTGCCCATGGAGCCAAGAAGGATGGCGTAAAAATTTACACCATTGCAATCGGAACAAATTCTCGCACAAGGACCTATCTTTTTGACTCTTCAGTCAAAGATCTACTCCGTGCTCCAAATGGTCAACCAATTGTGCGTATGGCTCATTACCCTGTGGATGAGGAAGTGTTGAAAAATATTGCTGATGTAACGGGTGGTAAATTTTTTCAGGCAAAAGATCAATCTGCTTTACGATCGATTTATCAAGAGATTGATCGCCTTGAAAAAACCGATATCGAACTGCAGGTTAATGCCTTATTTGAGGACTTATATCATTGGCCCCTAGGTGCAGCGATCCTCTTACTCCTATTGGAATTTATTTTATCACGCACAATCTATCTAAGAATCCCATGAGCTCATTTAGTCGCCCAGAAATTCTTGTCTTTATACCTGTTGCTTTAGGAATTTTACTTTTTGTGCATCTACGCTCCAGAAAATTGGCCAAAAAAAGGATAAGGATTCTTGTATCCAAAAAACTGATGAGCAGGCTAATTCCACAATTTTCTGAGAAACGGGCACTTTTAAAATTTATATTTTTTCTTACAAGTATTGTATTCTGTTGCTTCGCACTCTCGGGACCACAGTGGGGCTCGACTCAGAGATCAGTGACCCCTCAAGGAATTGATCTCCTGATCGCAGTTGATCTTTCCAAAAGTATGCTGGCTGAAGATGTATCTCCCAACAGGCTAGAGAGGGTAAAGCTCAACATTTCCAACCTTTTGGATCAGGTAAAGGGAGATCGTGTAGGAATGATTGCTTTTTCGGGAACCGCTTTTCTTCATTGCCCCTTAACACTCGACCATCAGGCATTTTCAAAAACGCTTAATGAATTAGAGGTTGGGCTTATCCCAAAAATGGGAACAGATCTGGGTCATCCTATTGACGAAGCCAGACGGTCTTTTTCTAAAGATGATAAGGATAAATTTTTAATTCTTATCTCAGATGGTGAGGATTTAGAGGGCCGAGGGCTTATGCAAGCTAAGGAAGCAGCAAAAGAAGGTATCCAGATCTTTACTATTGGCATTGGATCAGAGAAAGGAGCTCGCATACCCTCTTCGAAAATCAAGGCTGGGGTCCAAAATTATCTCAAAGACCGCCAGGGTAATGAAATTTTAACAAAATTAGATAAGTCATCATTAGAGAAAATCGCTACGGCTACTGGTGCTCAATATGTTCCCCTGGGACCTACTGGGGAAGGATTGTCCCATGTCTTCAAAGAACTTCGCTCAATTGGCGAAAAAAAGAAAAGGGAACAGCTCTCAACAGAGTTACCTATTGATCGATTTCAGGTGTTTCTTATCATCGCCCTCTTTTTTTTGGTTTTAGAATCCCTGACCATCACCATTAAACCAAAGGGTCGCTCCGGCATAATGCAATGCCTCCTTATTTCACTTTCCTTGCTTGGGGGATGCTGGGTTCCTGATAACATTGGCAAGGCAGAGCTCGCTTTGGCTGAAGGAATGCCACTCAAAGCAGCTGAGCATTATATCTCAGAGATTGAAATAATTAAAAAATCTGGGAATGAACCCAGTGCAGAACTTCTTCTCAATGCCGGACTCGCTTATTCTCAAGGAAATGACTTCGAGGAAGCCAATTCACTTTTAAACTCATCGCTCGATCTCTCCTTTGATGATCCATCTATCCAATCAAAAGCACTCAATGCTTTGGGTAATCTGCATTATCACAAAACGAATCAACACCTTGACAATCAGGATGTAAATTCAGCTAGAAAAACTTGGGAACAAGCCTTGCGTAATTACAAATCTGCCTACTCTCTTGATGGTAATTTAAAGGCCCAAACAAATCTCGATTCCTTAAATCAACAAATTAAAAATCGGATTGAATCCATGGTTTCCAAACTAGAAGGCTTGGTATGGCGAGATGTGAATGGAAATGGAAAAAAAGAAAACACAGAACCTACACTTCCCGCATACATTTTTTGGGACAAAAACGGGGATGGAGAACGTAATGCAAGCACAGAACCTTCCATAGCTACAAATAAGCTTGGACAGTTTGCTTTTGAGTGGATATCTGAAACTTATCCAACAAATCTCAACCTAGGTTCGGTGTTAATGGAAAACAATAAAACTACCGAAGCAGAGGTTCTACTTCCCCTTTTCCCTCCTCCTCCCCCGCCCTTCAGTGCAAGGGACGCTAAAAACCATTATGTGGAGATTAAGAAACCAGGACCGAGATTTCTCCCCATGCCTTGGCGGGCTGCACCATTAATTAAAGGGAAAATATGGAACGACCAAAATAAAGATGGAAAATTGGATGTAAATGAGAGTGCTCTTTCAAGTGCGAGTCTCTACTTTGACTTAAATGGTAATTTCCAACTCGATGAAAACGAAAGTTCATTCAAGCCATCAGATGACGGAAGTTTTGCACAACTTGTTCCTCCAGGCCAATATTCACTTTGCGTAAAACCTGACTCTCCCGAAGCCATAATCACTAAACCTGTAGGAGATAATAAAGCCTACTTAACTTGGGTTGATTTCGAAAGTCCATCAGATCTATTACTCTTTGGTATTTTTGACGAACAGTCGGGGGGAAATTCATCGCAACAATCCCAGGACCAAAGCAATGAGGGAGAGGAAACAAACGACCCAAACAACCAGTCTAATTCCCAAGAGAGGAAACAAGATAATTCGGAACCTACGACTCCTGAAGAAGTGAGCGGACTTTATGAAAGATTGCTTCAGGAAATGGAGTCAAAAAGCGAACCCTTACCTCAGGAAGGCGAAAGTTTTGAAAGTATTGGGAGCGGAAGGGATTACTGAGATGATTGGTAAAACCTCACTTTTTTTTCTTCTTGTCGTTGCTACAAGCTTAACTTGGGGCAAAGAACTCCGCGTAGAAGCTATTTTTGAACCGGCTACGATTACACTTTCCAACCAAACTACTTACAAAATTACTATTCATGGCAGCCAAGATAGCCCAATGGGTTCTGTGCCATCCGTAAATGGGTTGAAGTTTTCGAAAACACCCAGAACTTTTCGCTCTGCATCCTTTATTAACGGCGTGCCATCCGTTCGTTTTGAATTGAGTTTTACTGTTCAAGCTGAACGGGAAGGTACTTTTACTATGCCATCATGGAACCTCAAGGTCGGAAATCAAACATGTGTGGCACCGCCTGCCAACCTCCGCGTTCTCCCTCCTTCACAAAAAGATAAACTCAGACTTGCAGAACAAAGAAAGCGAGAGCAGGACCTCAGTGAAGCCGCCTTTTTGGATTTTTCTATACCTCGACCCTACATGTTTGAAGGTGAGACGCTTGAAGGCTCCATCACTTTATACATTTGGAACCGGCTTCCAGTAACCAGAATAGAAAAGATTCCCAGTAAAACCGGCGAAGGTTTTTCGCTCACAGAACTAGGACAACCAGTTGAAAACAGGAACATTCCTCGTAATGGAAAAACTTACAACTCTTATTCCTGGAATTTTGGAATGACCGCCGCACTTCCCGGCGTACAATCTATCTCTTTTTCATCTGTTCTTCGCGTAAGGATTAAGCAAAATCGAAATTCACCTTTTGGGAATCCTTTTTTCAATGATCCGTTTTTTGGTTTTGGTAGCGAGGAAGGGTTGGAGGTAAAGTCTGACCCTTTTACCATTGATGTTCGTACCCTACCCACAGCCTCCCGCCCTCTCGATTTTTCTGGAGCGATTGGCTCCTTTACCCTTTCCTCTTCAATCGATCAAGATCGTGTCTCATTGGGTGACCCTGTTCGACTCACATGCAAAATTAGCGGGCGTGGCAACTTTTCTGCCATGCCTGCTCCCACGCTCACATTAGATTCTAAGTTTAAGTCAGGTCCGCCCGCATTTGATTTTGTAGGTGACCCCCTTTCTAAATATAGAGGCGAGCAAAGTTTTGAATTTATTATCACCCCACTGCAACCAGGCTTACTGGACATTCCTCCAGTCCAATTTTCTTTTTTTGATCCTGAAAACGAGCTCTACACAACCATTCAAACATCTCCAGACAGACTACGGGTGGATCCTGGAGAAAAATGGATTGAACCCACTTCCTCATCCATTGTTCTCAGTAACGAAAGGATTAATCAATCCACCAGTGACATGTTTCAAACAGAATCCACTCCCGGAGAGTGGGTGCAATCTATTCGTCCTCAAGAACCTCTAAAATCCTTTTGGTTTTGGAGTATACATTTAGTTGGACTGTGCTCCTTGGGTTCCCTTGTCTTTTTTAAAATCAGGAAACGGAACCCTCTGCTGGAAGATCGAAGAGCAAAAGAAAAGATTCTCGATAATAAATTAAAAGAGGCAGTAAAACACTCTGACCGTTCGGGGTTTTACAAAATTCTTCACCGAAGAATTCGATTACGGGTAAGTGTGATCTTCCCAAATACCAACCCATCAGCTTTGTCTAGCCAGGAATTGATAAAACTTTTACGAAAACGGGGATTGGACCAGAAAACATTGGATGAAACTTCAACCCTTTTGAATAAATGTGAAAATCATGAATATTCAGGAAATATAGAGAATAAAGGTTCCCTGGAGAAAGAGCACATCGAGGCCAAATCAGTAATTCAACAACTAAAATGAAAATTTCTAGTTCAAAATTTATGATGATCGTGATGCTGCTTCCTGCATTCACGATATCGGCTAAATCAAACGATCGGGCTTTTTATGACGCTGTTCGGGCAGAGGCATCCGGCGACCTCCAGCGGGCAATCTCAATCTATGAAAACATTGCGAAGGTAAATCAGTCTGCAAACCTACACTCCAACCTGGCAAACCTTTATTTCAAACTTGAAGATTATGGCCGGTCTATCTTACATTTCAGGAAATCGCTCATCATCAATCCAGATAATCGAGAATGTAAAACAAATCTTGCTTTTGCCTTGGAAATGAGCGGGGCAGAACCAAAAGACCCCACTGCATCAAACCCAGCTTTTTCCTCTACCACACAAGGGTTATGGGCAGGTTTCTTCTCATTAATATTTTGGGGAGGTGCCTTTCTTGTCGCTATGCTTCTTCCTAAGCGTATGCATACCTCCTCCGTCCTGGCGTATGGAATTCTATGGATGGGAGTACTTGGAATTTTGGGTTATGGTTGGTTCCAATCCCGATCGGTAAGTAATTTACTAAAAAGAGAAATCATTGTGATCCCATATGCGGGGGAGCAAGCAGGGAATTTAATCGCCCTCCGCCGTTTCCCTGGAGAAGGCAGTGATCATAACACAAAAATAAGCCAGGGAACCAGTCTCTTTCTCGACCTTGAAAACCAAGGAGGCATCAAGAAACATCAAGGGCCTGATGGCACGAATTGGTACTTGGCACGCACTCACAATGGAGCAGATAAAGGCTGGCTGAGAGAAAGAGAGTTTGGAAAAATCCTAAATGATGAAAATTAGATCAATATTTGAGGGTCAATTTTTTCGAGAGCCACATATTCGGCTTTAAACTTTTTCTCAACGATTTCTCGAATATCTTCGGGCAATTCATCCACCCGTTCCTTAATTTTTTTTGGATCTACGATGCGCAATTTATTCTTTTCTTTTCCATGGATTGATGAACTATCTAAATCAGGGAGATGGCTAGTATCTTGATTGGATAAATCTTCCTTGAGGCCTTCAGTAGGAGGTTCAATCTCTTTTTTTTGATTACTTTTTGGGGGAACTAAAGTTGTTTCCCCAATTTGGGAATCAGCTTGAATATTCACTTTCTCTACAGAAGTTTCGATTACAGCTAAATCAGCACCACTTTTCGAATCCTTTTGGAGATCACTTCCAATTGCAGGGCTCTTTACTTTAGCTACGCTTTTTTTTTTAATATCAACAGGTAAAACTTGAGAAATTTTTCGAATCACTTGGTCAATGGAACGCGTTCTGCATGCTTCAACAGCCCGAAAAATAGTTACCTCAAAATTCGCTTTCTCGGAAAGCCCCAGTCGAACCAGGGATTCTCCTTCCCGCAAAGCATCAAGCATACGAGTAAGCTGTTCTGGAGAAACCTCCACGCTTTCACCACGAAGAGATTCGATTAATCGAGATCTGAGAATTTCAGATAGATCAAGCAAGGCTCGGTAAAAATCAATTCCCTCTTCAGAAAAAATATCCGTTGTTTGTAAAATCTGCTCGTAATCTCCAGCGATCATTGAGTCGAGTAACTTCTCTATAAGATCAGTTGCCGCCAAGCCATAGACTTCAAGCACATCACCCTGGCCAATTTGCTTACCACAAAAAGATATCATTTGGTCCAATATGCTTTGGGCATCACGCATCCCCCCCATGGCCATCCGTGCAATTGCAGAAAGTGCACTTTCATCCGCATTAATTTCCTCAGCTTCGCAGATTTCACGAAGTTTTTTTACAATTAGCGGAGTTGGAATGGAGCGGAATTCAAATCGCTGACAGCGAGACACAATTGTAGGTAAAACTTTCTGTGACTCAGTGGTAGCAAAAACAAATTTTACATGGGGAGGAGGCTCCTCCAATGTTTTAAGTAGGGCATTGAAGGCCTGTTGGCTTAACATATGCACCTCATCAATAACATAAATTTTATATCGGCATTGGGAGGGTGCATATTGGCACTCGTCTCTCAGGTCCCGCACCTGCTCAACAGAATTATTGGATGCACCATCAATCTCTATTACATCGAGGCACCTGCCCTCCATAATTGCCTGACCAATCTCAGAATCTTCAGGGACTTCCAATGACGGACCATCCTCCCAGTTTAAGGATTTGGCAAAAAGCCTCGCCGAAGTTGTTTTCCCTGTTCCTCTTGGTCCCACAAATAGGTAAGCATGGGCGATTCTTCCAAGGTCAATTGCATTTCCTAATGTGCGGACGACATGGTCCTGGCCAACTAATTCGGAAAACTGTTTAGGGCGCCATCTACGTGCAATTACTTGGTAAGCTGATTGAGACATCTAATCTTACTATCTGCTCGGTTATGGCAACGCACGCAAGCAAACTTAATCAAGTAAGAATAATTTAATCGTCAATTTTAGATTAGGGCACAAAAAAGGCCAGGCACCCCACAGCACACAACCATTGCGATTACCGCTG
>JAYNZN010000061.1:0-5809 GCA_038103695.1 Opitutales bacterium | reverse complement strand
TCGGACCTAATGGTGCAGGGAAAAGCACCACCTTAAGAATCCTTTCAGGCCTTATCCCTGCTGACTCAGGGGAGGCGAAGGTATGCGGTGTCGATCTTGCAGAGGAGGAAGGCGAGGTGAGAAAACACATCGGTTTTCTCGCTGAGAATAATCCCTTACCTGTCGACCTCAGGGTTATTGAATATCTAAACTTCCGGGCTAAACTAAAAGGGTTAGAAGGTAGTCGTAAGCGGGAACGCATAAAGTTGTCTTTAGATGCTTGCGATCTTGAAAGACGGGACGCAGAACGTAAAATCGGCAATCTGTCCAAGGGATTCAGGCAACGTGTTGGCATTGCTGACTCTCTCTTGTCCGAACCTAGACTCATTATACTAGATGAGCCCACAATAGGGCTGGACCCTAGACAATCAGCAATAACTAGAAAAATGATGGAACGCTTGCGTGGAGAGGTTTCATTTTTGTTATCTAGTCATATTCTTTCTGAAGTGGAAGCATGCTGTGACAGGATGATTATCTTGAGTCATGGCCAGATTGTTGCAGAGGGAACGATGCAGGATCTTCAGAAAAGATATGTAAATAAGACAATTTTTGAGATAGTTGCTAGTGTTCAAAGAATCGAATTACAAAAAACAATCAGGAAAATAGAAGATGATTGTGAACTTCTTCATGATGATCCAGTAGAACTTTCAGGAAAGAGAAGATATACTTTCTCTACCAGCAAAGGTGAAGAAATTGCAGAGAAAATCCTCAAGTCTTTATTAAAGTGTGAAAATTTTAAGATTACCGAATTCCAAATTTCGAGACCAGACTTAGAGACCATCTTTTTGCGTGCTACTAAACAGAACTGGGAAGAGAAAGATTATTTGGGGAGGAAAAACAAAACTAGGGTTACCCCTATTCACCCTGCTATGCAGCAAGACTCATGACGGGGTATTTACATATTGTTAGGTACGAACTCTTTAGTTTGTTTATTTCTCCTGCAACCTACATTTCTTGCTTTTATTTTTTAGCTCTGCTTGGTTTCGGTTTTAGGTTTTTTTTAGAAAGCTTCACTTCCACTGATTGGATTCTCCCTCCACTCTCTTCAATAATTGTAGGTCTTACTTTTGGGTCCCCTGCCCTCATTCCCTTTCTAACGATGAAATCGTTTGCGGAGGAAAGAAGACTTGGTACGCTAGAGACCTTAATGTCGGCACCCGTTGGATGTTTTGGGCTTGTGATTGGAAAATGGACCGCTTCTCTCTGTTTCTTCTGTATTATTTCAGTGCTTGCACTCTGTTTTCCCTTACTCCTTTGGTATGCCTTTCCGGACCAAGGACAATCTTTAGGTTTTCATCTTCCTGAACAATGGGTGGGAGGTTTTGTTTTTCTTCTTGGATTTGGATGCAGCTTTACTGCAATTGGGATTTTTGCCAGTTCTCTTACCAACAATCAAATGGTTGCCGGAATGTTAACATTTACTCTTATTACTCTGTATTTATCAACAATGGCTTTCTCTTTTGGTGAAAATACTGATTTTCAAAACCCGACGAATTTTAACGAATTTCTTAGTACTTGCCTCGGTTCTCTAAATCAAGGGCTGAATAAGGCTCAACATTTTGCAGTGGGCATCATTGATATCTCCACCTTGCTTCACCAAGGAATAATTTGCATTTTTTTCCTCTGGATTACCTCCCTCCAGATTGAACGACTCAAGCATTGATATGGACTTTAAGTACGCCAAGAGGAACCGTAAATTTGACTATTGGATTGTTATCAGCCTATCCTTATTCTTTTTCCTAGGATTAAATTTTTTGGTCTCGAAGATTGATACACAAATCGACCTATCAACTGACAGTCGATACTCTCTTTCAAGTGAAACCTTATTGCATCTTGAAAAGATCGATCAGCCTATCGACATAATTATAACTATTTCAAATAATAACAGTCTCCCTCGAGTTGTCCAACGATTGCTTCATGATTTAGACTTACTTTTGGCTTCTTTTGAGCGAGCCAAATCATCTCATCCAATTCGTGTTCATAGAATTGATGTAGACTCCCCAAGCAGCTCATCCTCAATATTGGACCAGTACAAAATTTATGAACCCAACCTTATAATCATCGCAACTCCCCAAGGAGGTAAACGAATCCTATATCGGTACAAACATGCGAACGAAACTAATCCCTATGATGCAAATAATGTTTTTCGTTCTACTGAATCTATTGCGAGACAAACAATTTGGGAAGCTGGGTTTTACTCGGACTGGAGAGAATTGGGTAACGGCAGGCTAGAACCAGGATCTTTCAGGGGAGAGGAGACTTTGATAAGTACAATTCTTCAGCTAGTAAATAGTCAAAAGCTCAAGAAAGTCGCCTATTTCACCAAAGGTCATGGCGAGTTAAGTCCAACAGACTCTAGTAGACGATTCGGCCTCTCAGATTTCAAAAAATTGCTACAAGATCGAAATCTCCAGGTAAGAACAATCGATTTGAGCACCGTTAATCGCATCCCAGACGATGCGAAAATGCTGGTGGTGCTTGGACCCAAAGGCATTTTTCAGGATGAAGAAGTATCATTGATACGTGACTTCCTGAACCAATCTGGAGGGAGCGTCTTGTTCGCCCTAGATCCTGTAGAAGAAATTACACTCACTGACAGACCGGCCCTTGGGCTTCGCCCTTTGCTTAAAGAATGGGGAATCAGATGTCATGATATGTTAATTCATGACCCCAAAAAAGAAAACTTTGATCTGTTTTCTGGCTCTTATTTTTTAAGAACTTATCCCAAAGGAAAAAACCATCAACTTATTGCCAATCTTGCACAAGAAGGGTATTCAATTTCAGCAGGTCGATGCCGCCCTGTAGAAACCATCAATGACGCTGAATCAATCTTTAGTACACAAGAACTCATCTTTTCCTCCCGTGATTCTTGGGCCTTATCTAGCTGGACGGAGAGATCCTTCCCCCCAGATAAAAACCCATTACTTGATATTCCCGGACCGGTACCTATTCTAGCTATCTCCATACCTGATGTCTCAAAAATATCCGAATCCAACATTCATCAAAAAGGAAAGCTAGCAGTCTTAGGATGTTCACATGTCTTGACTAATAAAAACATGCAATCAGCAGCTGGAAATCAGACTTTGGCACGAAATCTTGCCTATTGGTTACAAGATCAAATCAAGATGCTTTCTATTCCTCCAAGAAAAATTGATTCATATTTTGTTTCTATGAATAATGAAGAATTTAAACATTCTACGTATTACTTTTCAATCGTACCAATATTCATTATGGTTGTTGGGCTATTTATTGGTTGGTTAAGGAAAGAGCTCTGAACATGAAAAATAGAACTTTTGTCCTTGTTGTAGCTAACATCATTGTCGCCACATACATTTTTTTTAATTCCGAGGAAGAACAAAGCTCTGGTTTAAACTTTCAAACTCTTGTTTTCCAAAATCTAACCGAACTTGACACTTTAAAAATAATAAATCCGGAAGACCGAAACTCCACTTTTCTATTTAAAAAAATAAATGGTGATTGGAAAATTAATGAGCCAATTAAATGGCCGGTAGATAAGCTCAACTTATCAAACTTTCTTACAACATTTTCTCATTTGGAGGCAGGGTTATTAATTTACACAAGCGAACTCGAATCGAGAGGTGAATTACTTGGTGATTACGGCTTTGATCATAATTCATCCAGGGTAGAACTTAGCGAAGGAGCTAATGTCCTTGAGTTGATAGTTGGCAATAATACTAGGGACAAGAATTTCGTTTATTTACTAACAAAAAGTAAAAACAAACAAGAAGACGGTATAATCTGGAAAGTATCAGCTAACATCAAAGAGTATTTAGAAAAAGAATTATCTCACTGGGCAACCCCACATTTCATTCGTTTCCCTCTCTATTCGATCGATGAGATTACTGAAGCATACAATTCGGAACTCAGTTCAAGAAAGACAACATTAACTAGGTCAAAAAATGAATGGGTCTTCACCTTACCATTTTCTGCAAAGGCGAATGTTGAAAGAGTTAATGCTCTTTTGAACCAACTTGTAACTGAAAAAGTGACTAAGTTCTATGTTTCACCTCCTAATTTAGAAAATGAAAAATATTTTTTATCTCTCTCAGTTCATGGATTAAAGAGAGTTCAAACCATTAAATTCTATGAGTGCAATGTTTCAGGAGAAATCGATTTCATAGCTAAGAGTAGTGAAAACGATATCTTTTTCGGGGTTTCAAATTCGTTCCTAGAAACTTTAAATAAATGGCCTCAAAAACTACGAGAGCGCAAGTTATTTTCTTTAAATCTGGAAACTGTTAAAAGAGTTAAAATATCTTCTCATCAGTCTTCTATTTCATTGAGACAAAATGATCAAAAATCATGGATTGGACTAGATGATAACGGTTCTAAAAATGTCAGTTTTGTTGCAGACGAAGATGCAATATCAAAACTCTTTCAGAAACTTAACACAATTGAGGTAACTGACTTTCTTAATTTCAATCCAACAAGCCTTGAATTAGAAGCGATTGGTTTAGATAACCCAACCCACCAACTAGAAATTGAATACAAAGACACAACTAGGCAAAATCTTCTATTCAGTAGATCTAATAATGAGTCATCCTATTTAAAAACTTTCGTTACAGAACAAGCACTGATCTGTTTGGTAAATCAACATTGTGAGGAAATCCTTACATTGAACCCATTAGAATTCAGAAAGAAATCTTTGATACCGACAGGCTTTCTCCCTAATCAGATCATCTTTTCTTCCCTTGAAAAAGCTGTCAATCCATCCCTTCTTAATTTAAAAGAAAATGGAGAGAGTTTCGAAAGGTTAATGGGCTTCAAAGCAGATAGATTTCTTGACTCCAAACCCGAACAAGATGGTGCATGGATTGATGGAAATTGGGTGCCATGGACTCTATTAATTAAATTTAAAAATGCTGAGCAGGATAATCCACAAACCGTTCAATTTCTATTGAGTGACAGATTTGGTGCAACAACTTGGTATGCGGGATCATTAGAGGAAGATATTGTATTTACACTCCCAATTCATCTAATCGATGAATTGAATAAAATACAACCATCCTCACTAACTCAGGAATTTTGAGATAATGTGAAGCCTGCCAGAACATATTTATCCGTGGCGGCACTAAACGAAAAAACTAGATTTTTTTTGCTCATCTTTTTATTAGTCCAATTTTTTTTTATTGGACTAACATCGTTTAGAATTCCAATACCTAATTTCATTATACAAAAAACTTTCTCTTTCATTGAACAATTCCCTGAAGGTGTATCAATAGATCTAAATAACTGCTATCTGAAGGGTTTCTCAAAAATAGAATGCGAGTCATTGCAGATTTCTTTGAGCAAAGAACTCTCAGTAATAGTTAATAATTTAGAACTATTTGCTAACCCCTTTGTTCTTAAAGAAGAAGTTTTATTTTTCTCAGAAATTACTATTTCAAACGCTCAAATTAATAGTTTGTATTTAAATGAACCGCTATTTGAAGTTCGAGATCTCAAGCTTACAAATCATCAACTTAATTGGTTGCTCTTATCAAGTAGTCTTAAACTAGCAAGACATGAGATTAAAGTTCTTGCAAATTTGGAGTTAGATACTCTTTTGCAAAAAAAGGATACTGCAGAAAGAATCAATCTCATAAATCTAATCCATAAAGCCGGAGATTTTATCCACGATTTCAAAAAAGCGATTCATGCAGTTCCCACGACCAATCTCGATGCTTTTGTCCACTATGAAGATTCCACATTAACAACTAACCTAAAACAAATTGACAATTTCAAACTTAATCCTCTCAAGGGGTTGCGA
>JAYNZN010000023.1:0-28176 GCA_038103695.1 Opitutales bacterium | reverse complement strand
TTGCTATCTTCACCCAAGCAGAAACCTCTACCAACAGTAACATCTAATTCTGCGAATACTCGCTGTTTACGATCGTTTGTGAGAATAACTTGTTCAGGATTGATGATTTCAATTCCTTCGACAGGTGAAATGTCTCCGGCAGTTATTTCACCTTCCTTTTCAACATCAAGGGTAATTACGGCAGGTTCGGATTTGTGATTGATAATTAGAACTTTTTTAAGATTTAGAACAATATCAGTCACATCTTCAACAACGCCTTCAACACTTTGAAACTCATGCTGAACGCCATCCATTCTTAAGGAAGATATTGCAGCACCTTCGATAGAGCTTAATAGAACGCGACGGAAAGCGTTTCCAACAGTATGTCCGTATCCGGTTTCAAAAGGATCAGCTATAAATTTAGCATACTTATCTGTAGCAGATTCTTCTTCTTTAATTAATCGATTGGGTAGTTCGAATTTTCCAAGTCTTGTAGCCATGGTAATTGTCTGTTTTGGGTAGATTTAAAAGTTAGCGACTGTAAAACTCTACAACGAGTTGTACATTGATACTTTGTTCAAGTTCATCTGGTTGAGGCAATCTTGTCACTGAACCATGAAGTGAGTCAGCCATGACTTCAAGCCATGGAGGAGTGTTGTTATATTGTGAGCCGTCAAGATTGCGAGTTGCCACCTGACGAGAAGAGGTTTTCTCACGAACAGTAAGTTCATCGCCAACCGAAACTTGATAACTTGGGATGTCAACTTTTTGACCATTAACAAGAAGGTGTCCATGGTTTACAAATTGACGGGCTGATTTACGAGTTTTAGCAAAGCCCAAACGGTATATGACATTATCTAACCGAGTTTCTAATAAAGATAAAAAGTTTTCTCCTGTGATTCCTTGTTTTCTTTTAGCTTTTTGAAAAAGATTGCGAAACTGTTTTTCAGTTAAACCGTACATCATGCGCAACTTCTGTTTTTCCATAAGTCCAACACTGTAATCACTTGCTTTTCTTCGGAAATTTGGGCCATGCTGACCAGGAGGGTAGGTGCGGCGCTCAAAGGATTTATTCGCAGGAAAAATCGCCATACCAAAGCGGCGATTTATGCGAGTGGTTGGTCCTGTATATCTTGACATATTTTTTAAAAAATTGGGGACTATTAAACGCGCCGCCTTTTGGGTGGGCGACATCCATTATGAGGTACTGGGGTAACATCAATGATGGAAGAGACATTAAAACCTAGACTTTGCAAAGCTCTGATAGCAGAATCACGACCCATGCCTGGTCCTTTAACCTTAACAAGGACATCTTTCATGCCATGTGACATAGCAACTTTGCCAGCATCTTGGGTAACAACCTGAGCTGCATATGCAGTAGATTTTCTTGATCCTCGGAAGTTACATTTACCAGAACTTGACCAAGAAATCACATTCCCTTTCATATCTGTAAAAGATACTTTTGTATTGTTGAAAGTAGCAACTATGTAGCAAATTCCAGAAGAAATATTTTTACTACCTTTGGCCTTTCGAACTTTTACCTGTTCAATATTAGCTCCCAATAAATCAGCGGCTGTTTCTTCTTTCTTTTCAGGCTTAATTTCCTTGGAATCATCGAGGGGACTCAATTTTTCTTGGGTTCCAGTTGCAGTTTTTGGCTCAGGTGATGCAGTCTCTTCATCACTGGCGTTCTTTACTTCTTTTTCTTCACTCATTAGATTAGATTTATAGTCTAGCTTTTACGAACTACACCAACAGTTTTACGACCACCTTTGCGTGTCCGAGCATTGGTAATAGTTCGTTGTCCACGAACAGGTAGACCCCGTTGGTGTCTTAGACCACGATAACTGCGAATACTTTGTAAGCGCTTAAGATTGTTAGTAATTTGACGACGTAAATCGCCTTCTACCATAATTTTTTTATCGATTATGTAGTTACTAATTAAGCTTAACTCCTGTTCTGAGAGTTCCTGTGTACGTCTATCGGGGTCAATACCTGTTTCTTCAAGAATTTTGAGTGCTCTGGTTGGTCCAATTCCGTAAACATAGCGTAAAGCGTATGAGATCTTTTTTCGGTTTGGAATATCTACTCCTAGTAATCTGGCCATAATATATATTGAATTAAAGTTAACGAATTAAGCTCCTTTGAAAAAGTATGCGAGCAGCCCAAATGCAAACAAAGCGATAGAAATAATAATCAAAGGCCTCCATTGGGCTTCGAAATCTTTGAGCTCAAGGGATTCTATACCACGATTTGTTGTACTCGAACGACCTCGAATTCTCCCCTTTCTGAGAAACCCATCATAATGTCTTTGTAATAAAAATGTTTCGATCTGTCTCATAGTGTCCAAGACAACCCCTACAATAATTAACATCCCCGTTCCTCCAAAAAAAGTAGCTACATTGTAAGAAACATTGGCAGTTTTGAAGATAAAATCAGGAAAGACAGCGATGACAGTTAAGAATATCGCTCCTGCAAGTGTTAGACGTGTCATAACAAAATCTAAGAACCTAGCTGTATGGTCACCTGGACGAACGCCAGGAACATATCCACCATTTTTCTTCAAATCATCAGCAATTTGTACGGGTTTGAACATTATGGATACCCAGAAATAACTAAATACCAAAATTAAGCCTCCATATACTAGGTAGTAAAACAAACCTCTTCCTGCAAAAGCATTAGCAAGGTCGATCGCCCAATTTGTTTCATTTGGAGAATCGGCAATAGCAGCTCCGAGTGTTCGTAAAAGTTGGGCAGGAAACATAAGAATGGCACTCGCAAATATGACGGGCATAACTCCAGCATAGTTTACTTTGAGGGGAAGAAAGGAGCTCTGTCCGCCGAAAACCTTTCTGCCGACCATCCTCTTGGCATATTGTACAGGTATTTTTCTTTGAGCTTGAGTAACAGCAATAATGCCACCAACAACTAACAAAAAAAGTCCAATCATAAGCGATGCTTTGACTATGACCATGTTATCTTCTGCAGGTGCCAGGAAGACCAAGGAATAGGCATCAGCCAAGGCTTTGGGTAAATCTGCTAAAATACCTACGGTTATGAGGAGAGAGATGCCGTTGCCGATACCCCTTTGGGTTATCTGTTCTCCTAACCACATAAGAATGAGCGATCCAGTGGTAAGAAAGATGATTGAATTGATCAGGAAAAGTGAAGGAGAAGATGCAACTACGATATTTCCTAAAGGTTTTCCATCTAAGCCTATTTCAGATGGGTTGAATCCCATGATTAAGCTACCGGGACTATCGCGAAGAGCAACAGCCAAGAGACCGCCTTGAACAAGGCAAATTAGTATTGTAAGATAGCGAGTGTATTGTGAAATTTTTTGCCTACCGGGCTCACCTTCCTGCTGAAGTCTTGCAAGATGAGGAAAAACAGCCCCCATTAATTGCATTATGATTGAAGCACTAATGTATGGCATTATGCCTAAAGCGAAAAGAGCACCATTGAGGAGTGCTCCACCCGTGAACATATTATAAAAACCAAGAATATCGTTCCCGCCGCTATCACTTCTCGTTTGTTCACGAAGATCAAAAAATTCCTTGATAGGAGAGGGATCAACACCAGGAAGTGGAATATTTGCACCTACTCTTGCAATAAAAAGAAGAGCCAAAGTGAAGAAAATCTTCTGCCTAAGCTCAGGTATTTTTAAGGAGTTGGTAAATGCAGAGAGCATAAAACTTAATTAGTCTTTTTTGACAGTACCACCAACCGCCTCAATTTTCTTGCAAGCTGAGGCTGATACATAATCAACATTTACAGTAAATGATTTTTCAATCTCGCCTGTACCGAGAATTTTAACGATCTTAGCATTAGAACGTACAAGACCTGATTTTTTGAGTGACTCAAGCGTTACTTCAGAGGTAGTCAACTTCTTAAGTTCTCCAACATTAACAACAGCAATATCTTTTTGGAATCGAGTGCGATTAAAACCTCGTTGTGGAAGCTTGCGATACAGGGGCATTTGACCACCCTCGAAACCGGCACGCAAAGAATAACCGGATCTCGCACCAGCACCTTTATGACCTCGGCAACATGTTTTACCATGACCGTTGCCCTCACCTCTACCGAGTCGTCTCTTACTACGATTTGAACCGGATGGTAAATTACTTTCTTTCATAGGAAATAAATAGCAGATGCATTCAGGAGTTTGTCTCAGTAGTTACATGTTGTAGGGATGAAGCAAAGGATGGACCTTTAACTTTCTCTCCACGAATGAGTGAAATCTCCTCCGCTGAACGCATGGAGGTTAGGCCTTTCATTGTTGCAGCGACAACTGAGAGGGGATTGTTAGAGCCGAGGGATTTTGAAAGAATATTCTTAATGCCGGCACCTTCTAAGACTGCACGCACTCCTCCTCCAGCTATAATTCCTGTACCTTCGCGGGCAGGTTTAAGTAAAACTTTTCCTCCGTCAAAATTAGCAAGAATGGGGTGGGGTACAGTATCTCCTTGCAAGGAGACTGGAATCATAGATTTTTTGGCCTGTTCTGTCCCCTTTCGGATAGCGTCGGGAACCATTTGAGCTTTGCCATAGCCATATCCCACATTTCCCTTTTGATCACCAACAACGACTAAGGCTGCAAAGCTGAATCTTCTACCGCCTTTAACAACTTTGGCACATCTGTTTACATGAACTACCTTCTCGAAAAGCTCATCTTCTTCCAAAGAAACTTTAGAAGGAGCTTTTGTTGATTTATTTTTTTTATCGGCCATAATTTAAAACTCCAATCCTTCACTGCGTACAGCATCAGCAAATGCTTTAACACAGCCATGATATTTTCTGCCGGCTCTATCAAATACGACAGTATTGATACCCGCACTTTTAAGTTTCTTACCAAAAGCGGTACCTAACTTGGTAGAACCTGAAATGTTAGGTAGACAATCCTTAAAATCATTCTCATTAGATGAGGCTGATACAAGCGTAGACGCTACTGTATCATTGACGCATTGGACATGAATATTCTTGTTCGTAAAGCGTACTGTTAGACGAGGGCGGTCTTGTGTGCCCACGATTTTTTTACGAATACGCCAACGCCTCTTTTGTAAAAGCTTTCTCTTTTTTCCTAAATTCATAAAATTTTACTTTTTAAGCTGACTTCTTGCCTTCTTTTCGGCGAACAAACTCACCAATGATGCGAACTCCCTTTCCTTTGTAGGGTTCAACAGGATAATAACTTTTAATTTCAGCAGCAAGTTGACCAACTTTTTGTTTATCTGCTCCTTCTACATGTATTTTGACATTCTCAGCAACTGTCACAGAAACACCATCTGGGATCGGGTGGTGGATGGGGTGAGAATACCCAAGTTCTAAATCAATTTCAGACCCTTTAACAGTAGCTCGGAAGCCAACTCCTTCAATAAGCAAATCCTTGCTGTAAGGGGTAACAACTCCTTTAACCATGTTTGCAATTAAAGATCTAAAGGTACCTTGGACTGCCTTGGAATTCCGCGAGTCGGTGGTGGGTTTTACAACCACTTCTGCATCAGAAATATTCAAACTTATGGAATCACTTAATGTTTGAAAGAGTTCACCTTTCGGTCCCTTAACTTTAACGCAGTCATTTTCTGTTGTAATGTCAACTCCGGCTGGAATTGGTACGGGTAAATTTCCTATTCTGCTCATTATAATTTTCCTTTACCAAACACTACACAATAATTCGCCACCAAGCTTCTGTTGCCGGGCTGTACGATCATCGATTACGCCCTGTGGTGAACTAATGATGGAAATACCCAAACCTCCAAGCACACTCGGTATATCACGATATCCACAGTAAGATCTTCGACCTGGTTTACTCAATCGGCTAATACCATTTATTGCATGTTTTCCAGAGACATACTTAAGCTCGATTTCGAGAGTCTTAAATCCCTTATCATTACTGGATTCTTCGCAAGCTACCACAAAACCTCTTTCTTTCAGAATTTTGGCAATACCTGCACGCAAGTTCGAGTGCGGGTATGAGCAGTTTGATTTGCCTGCTAAACCGGCATTGCGAATAACAGTTATAAAATCTCCAATTGTATCGTGTACAGACATTTTCTAAAATATTTTGAGTTACCAAGAGGCTTTAATCACACCAGGCACCTTGCCCTCTAATGCAAGTTCCCTAAATGAGATACGAGATAGACCAAACTTCCTTAAAACTGCACGTGGCCTTCCAGTTAAAGAACAGCGTCTCACAAGGCGAACAGGTGAAGAATTTTTAGGAAGCTTAGTAAGTTTAGCCTGAGCTGAATAAAAGTCGTCTTCACTCGTACTTGGATCCGCTAAAACTTTTTTTAAAGCATTGCGTTTAGCAGCATACCTCGCCACTAGACGCTCCCTTTTTTTATTACGTTGAATTGCAGATTTTTTAGCCATGATATTATGAATGGTGAAAATGTTAAGCAGCTTCTTGTGCAGGAGATTCAACTTTCTTTCGAAATGGCATACCTAACATTTCTAAAAGTTCTTTGCCTTCTTCATCAGAATTTGCTGTGGTGGTTATGCAAATATCCATACCAATATTTACTCGCTGACGCTCTACATTAATTTCAGGAAAAATACTGTGGTCGGTTATTCCAAGTGAGTAATTACCATTCCCATCAAGCTTGGCTCTCACACCACGAAAGTCTCGGATATTCGGTAGCGAAATTGCAATCATACGATATAAAAACTCCCACATCTGGTTTCCCCTGAGGGTAACTTTAACACCCACAGGCATTCCCTGACGAAGTTTAAAATTAGAAACACTAATTTTTGCTCTTACCACTACAGGTGCTTGCCCGGCAAGATTAGCAAGATCGTTTTTGAGATCAGAAATTCCGTTTTTATCCATTTCAGCACCAAATGAAGAATTAAGTACAACCTTTTCGATCTTTGGAACTTGATGGATATTTTTGTAGCCAAGCTTTTTCATTAAAGCAGGTACTACAATTTCCAAATACGCTTTTTTGAGTTCAGGGGTTTTCATTATTTGCAAAGAGATATGTTGTTAGTTCGTCTTTTGAACATTTGAAAAGTGAATTGAGGCTTCTCTTTCTACAATTGCACCCTGAGGATTATCTTGAGTTTTTTTCTCATGCTTTTTTACAAGGTTAACACCTTCAACCAAAACACGGTTTTTCTCTCTCATAAATTCAAGAATCTTACCTTTACTACCTTTGTGATCACCAGTAATTACAATTACTTCGTCACCTTTTTTTAGTTTAGATGCCATAACTTATAAAACTTCTGGGGCTAGAGATATGATTTTCATGTATTTTTGGCGAAGTTCACGTGCAACAGGACCAAATATGCGAGTCCCCTTTGGGGATCCATCATTGTTAACAATCACGCAAGCATTCTCATCAAAGCGAAGGTAGCTACCGTCTCTACGGCGCATAGGTGCTTTAGTTCGAACCACAACAGCCCGAACAACACTCCCTTTTTTAACAGATGCCTCGACGGAGCTTTCCTTTACATGGCAAACAATTATGTCACCGACTGAAGCTGTTTTTTTAAGCTGACCAATTCGACGAATCATACGAACTTGCTTGGCTCCAGTATTATCTGCAACTTGTAATCTACTGAGTAATTGAATCATAGTGATTAAATAGTAGGGGCTTTTTCAACTAAATCCACAACACGCCAACGTTTCAATTTACTAAGTGGTCGAGTTGACATTATAAGTACTTTATCACCAACGCTTGAAATGTTTTCTTCATCATGGGCATGCACAGTTGTTTTGCGTCTAATCTCTTTTTTATAAAGGGGATGTGGAGTCTTGTATTCATAAACAACTTTGATAGATTTGTCTCCAGTTTTGGAACGGACAACGCCAATTAGTTGCTTACGGTTATTTCTGCTTTGTGATTCGCTCATCTGAGTATTTTGAATATATTAGTTACCTGAAGCTTCAAGTTGAGTTAACAACCTTGCCCTATCACGCTTTAAGGACTTGATCATGTGGGGTTTTTCGACTTGGCCAGTTTGTTTACGAACTTGTAATTGTAGTAACTCATCACCAAGTTCACGAAGCTTCTTGTTAATTTCTTGAACGGAAAGTTCTCTAACTTCAGATATTTTCATAAATGGTTGGGTTTAATATGTGCGATCACGTGTGACTAGCCTGCACCTGAAAGGAAGTTTTGCATCAGCTAGACCTAACGCTTCTCTTGCTAAAGTAAGTGAACATCCGGCTATCTCGAAAAGAACATGACCGGGTTTAACAACTGCCACCCAATGATCAACAGGTCCTTTTCCCTTACCTTGGCGAGTTTCAGCAGGTTTTTTAGTGACAGGCTTGTGAGGAAATACACGAATCCAAACTTTACCTTTTCTTTTCAGGTGACGATTTATAGCCACACGCGCTGCCTCGATTTGATTGGAGGTCATTCTTCCGCGTGATAAAGATTGGATCCCAAACTCGCCAAACGATACGGCATTACCCCTGGAGGCAGTTCCACGAATGCGACCTTTATGAACTTTCCTGTATTTAGTACGAGATGGTAAGAGTTTTGGCATGACAGTACAGTTTTAGAAAATTTTGTCTTCGTCCTTTAAGCAAATCCAGCATTTGATGCCGATAATGCCATAAACAGTGTTAGCTTCTACCAAGCCATAGTCGATATTCTCTCGGAGGGTGTGAAGAGGTACACGACCTTCTCTTAATTGCTCTGTTCGTGCAATGTCCGCACCTGCAAGACGACCAGCACATTGGATGCGTATACCCTCTGCACCCATTGACATTGTAGTTTGAACAGCTTTTTTCATTGCTCTACGAAACGCAATCCTTCTTTCAAGTTGTAAGGCTACACTCTCGGCAACCAAAGAAGCTACTAAATCAGGTTTCTTTATCTCCTGTATCTCCAAGCGAACATCCTTGCCTACTGTACGATTAAGAGAGTCGCGCAAAGAATCCAATTCTTGCCCTTTTCTGCCGATAACAATACCAGGCCTTGCTGTCCAAATCGTTACACGGGTTCTCGTGGAGGCACGTTCAATAACAATACGAGGGACAGATGCATATCGAAGCTTCTTTTTAAGAAAACCACGAATTTGGTTGTCTTCTGACATGTATGAAGAGTAGTCGAATTTGTTGGCGTACCATCTAGCACTCCAATTTCTTCGAACACTAAGTCTAAAACCGGTAGGATTTACTTTTTGGCCCATATGATTTAAAGGTTCTCGTCTGTTAATGTAATACGAAGATGACTCATTCTCTTTTTATAAGGGTGAGCAGAGCCTCGAGCACAAGGTCTGAACCTTTTAAGTGCTGGGCCTTCTTCAACGATGGCTTCACGTATCACAAGATCGTCCGCATTGAGATTGGCGTTGTTTTCGGCATTTGCCATGGCTGAACGAAGGGTCTTATCAAGCATGCGGGCCGCTTTACGGGGAATATACTTTAAAAGTGAAGCGGCTTCAGTTGCTTTTCTGCCAGGTAAGATCCTGGCAACCTCCCGAGCTTTTTTCGGGGAAATACGCATATACTTTGAGTAGGATTTAATATCCATTGCTATTTCTGGGTATGAGGATTATGAGATTTGAAAGCACGGGTTGCTGAAAACTCACCAAGTTTATGACCAACCATATTCTCAGTCACATAAACTGGTAGAAAGTTTTTGCCGTTGTGTACTGTAAAGTTAAGTCCTACGAAATCTGGAGTAATCGTTGAGCGACGTGACCAAGTTTTTATCGGCTTTCTATCGCCCTTGTCTTGTGCTTGTTGAACCTTTTTCATAAGGTGTGGATCAACAAAGAAACCTTTCTTAATGGATCTGGTCATGATAAAATTATTTCATTCTACGACCATTCTTTCGAGTAATGATCATAGAATTTGATGGTTTAGATTTTTTTCGTGTTGGAAATCCTTTAGACAACTGTCCCCAAGGAGAAGAGGGGTGTCCACCACCAGA
Source organism: Opitutales bacterium (assembly GCA_038103695.1). Classification (GTDB taxonomy): domain Bacteria; phylum Verrucomicrobiota; class Verrucomicrobiia; order Opitutales; family Seribacteraceae; genus Chordibacter. The sequence continues at coordinate 18,304 of JAYNZN010000023.1, read as the reverse complement.
AGTTCTTCCTTCTCCGCCACCCATAGGGTGATCGACCGGATTCATGGCAACACCTCGGACGCGGGGACGGCGACCTTTCCATCTGTTTCTTCCGGCCTTTCCGATGGTTGATTTTTGGTGGTCACCATTACCTACGGCACCAATCGTAGCTCGACAGTTTGCTTTTACGATGCGGATTTCACCACTTGGTAGCTTGAGTGAGGCTACATCATCATCGACTGAAATTAGGCGTGCCTCACTACCGGCTGACCTACCAATTTTGGCACCTGCACCAGGTAGCATCTCAATGCAATGTACCTTGGTCCCCATGGGAATAAACTTCAGCGGCATAGCATTTCCAGATTTAAACTCAATCATGGAGTTCGAACTTATAATTTCATCACCGACATCAACAGATGCAGGTGCTAAAACATAGGATTTCTCGCCATCCTTGTATTGAATAAGAGCTAAATTGGCAGTGCGATTGGGATCATATTCAAAAGCAATTATCTCAGCCGCTTCATCAAGACGCTCACGCCTAAAATCAATTTGACGATATAAACGCTTGTGCCCACCTCCGCGCCTTCTACTTGTAATCCTTCCATATGCATTCCTGCCTTTCTTTCTGTGGTGACCTGAGGTAAGCGACTTTTCAGGTCTTTTTGTAGCAAGGTCCTGCTTGTTTTTAAGATAAAATCGTCCGCTTGGGGTAACGGGTTTCTGTTGTAAGATAGACATAGTTAAGCTTTCTGATCTTAAGCAAGGTCGATGCTGTCGCCCGCCTTAAGGGTTACTATTGCCTTTTTGGACAGTGAGGTAAAACCAAGTCTTCCTCTGCGCATGCGGTCACGCTTACTTTTAGGTTTTTGAGTGAGGGTGTTTACCTTAATCACACTAACTCCAAAAGTATGCTCAACAGCATTTTTCACATTAGTCCTTGTAGCATAGGGATATACCGAAAAAATATACTTATTGTGTTTAGAAGAAAGCATTGTTGCTTTTTCAGTAAGCAAGGCTTCTTTTAAAATTTTAACTGACTCGCTCATGAGACCTCCTTGTCTTTGGGTGATAATTTACCAAGTAAAGCATCTAAACCTTTAAGGCTGCATATAACATGTTTTGCACCTACAATATCCAAAGCACTTACATCAAGTGCTCTAGAAAGTTTTACCTTTTCAAGATTGCGGGCAGCTAATCCTACATTTTTTTCAAATTGTTCATCGACAATCAATAGGCTTGAAGAAAAACCTATTGTAGTAAGCAGTGTAGAAAACTGTTTTGTTTTAGGGGAATCTGTGGACAATTCTTCAATTAAAGAAACTGCACCTTCCTCAGCCTGATCAATTAAAGCCCTTTTAAGAGCAAGTTTGCGTACTTTAGCATTAGTTTTTTGATTGTAAGAGCGAGGCTTAGGACCAAATGCTACACCACCACCAGTTCTTTGAATAGCACGCTTGTCGCCAGCTCTTCCTGTTCCCAATCCCTTTTGGCGATATATTTTCTTTCCAGAACCAGAAACTTCACTTCGGGTTTTGGTGGAAGCATTACCCTGTCGCTGATTAGCTCGTACGGCAATTATACACTGCCGTAGTGCATCGACGCCTTTGCCTGATTCGAGAGATGGGAAATTATCGACAACAGTATCACCCGCATGAGAACCGTCTTTCTTGAATAATTTAAACTTCATAGCAATGGTTATTGACCCTTAAGTTTTTTGGCTACACGAATAGAAAGTATGCCACCCTTGTGACCAGGTACACTACCTTTGACCAATATTAAATTTTTATCAGGGATTGTTTTAACGACCTTGAGGTTTTGAGTCGTTCTCTGAACATCCCCCATATGGCCAGGCATCTTCTTGTTTTTAAAAACTCGTCCTGGCCACTGACATAATCCATATGAGCCACCTCTTCTGTGAAACATAGAACCGTGTGATGCTGGACCACCACCAAAGTTCCATCTTTTAACAACGCCTTGAAAGCCTCGGCCTTTGGTTGTTGATATGACATCTACCATGGAAATATTGGAGAGATCACTGACGCTTAATATGGATCCAAGTTTTAGATCATGCTCAGCAGGTAGACGAAATTCTTTTGAAACTTGTTGCGGGTCAACCTTGGCTTTTAAAGCATGACCCTTCTTGCAAAGATTAGTCTTGTTCGGAGATTTTCCACTTGGGTTAAATCCAATTTGAACCGAAGAGTATCCGTCAGATTCAACGCTTTTGACTTGAAGAACCGGGCAAGGCCCTGCCTGAATTATAGTAACAGGAACAAGATTATTGTTTTCGTCGTATACTTGGGACATCCCAAGCTTTTTTCCTAAAAGTTCTAGTTTCATTCTTTAAGCGGCAGGCGGCAATAACGCTCTTTTTTTACCTGCTTTAAAGGGGTTGTAAGGTTAAGTAATTATAGTGTGAAAAATTTGTTAAACATTAATGCTAATTTCTACGCCAGCAGGTAAATTAAGTTTCTTTAGCTCATCAACTGTTTGTACCGTTGGTTCAATTATATCGATCAACCTTTTGTGAGTCCTCAACTCAAATTGATCCATAGATTTTTTGTCAACATGAGGCGACCTGTTAACAGTGTACCTTTCAATCCGGGTAGGCATCGGAATAGGCCCAGCAACCCTAGCGCCAGTCCTTTTGGCTGTATCAACGATATCGGAAGCCGATTGATCGATAACCCGATAATCAAAGCCTTTTAATTTTATGCGAATTTTATGTCCATTCATGATTTAGCTTCGAGCGGGTTCACGTGAAGAGGTCTCGACGATATTTTGTACCAGATTTTGCGGTACTTGATCAAAGTGTGAAGGGGTCATAGAGTAGTCAGCACGCCCAGAGGAAAGTGAACGCATGTCAGTGGAATATCCAAACATGTTTTCAAGTGGCACGTAAGATTCAATAATACAGACATTGCCACGAGTTTCCATCCCTTGAATTTGGCCTCTTCGACGATTCAGATCACCCATAAGTTCACCTTGGTAATCTTCTGGGGTGGATACCTCAACCTTCATGATAGGTTCGAGAAGAATTGGACTAGCTTTTTGCATCGCGTCTTTAAAAGCAAAAATACCAGCCATTTTAAATGCCATTTCTGAGGAATCAACATCGTGAAAAGAGCCATCAACTAGCGTTACTTTAAAATCGATTACGGGATACCCAGCAATCACACCACCTTGGGCTGCTTCCTTAATACCATCGAGGGTGGGTTTAATAAATTCCTTAGGAATAGATCCACCAACAATCTTATTCTCCAATTCAACACCCTTACCTTTGTCAAGAGCTTCAATTTGAATAACGGCATGACCGTATTGACCGCGACCGCCTGATTGCCTGACAAATTTACCGACACCTTCGGATGAAGAAGTAATTGTTTCACGATAAGCAATTTGGGGCTTTCCTGCTGTAGCCTCTACCTTAAACTCACGGAACAGACGATCTCGAATAATGTCTAAATGAAGTTCGCCCATTCCGGCAATGATTGTTTGACCAGTTTCCTCGTTTGTGGAAAGTCCAAAGGTCGGATCTTCTTCAGCTAATCTTTGCAGGCCAACGGACATTTTTTCTTGATCAGCTTTGGTGGCAGGCTCGATTGACATCGAAATAACAGGTTCGGGAAATGTGGGGGGCTCAAGCCTAAGGTCAAGATTCTTCTCGCAAAGGGTATCACCGGTTACGACATCCTTGACTCCAATGAGAGCACATATGTCACCAGAGTAAGCCACTTCAATATCTTCTCTTGCATCCGCCTTCATAATCATAAGACGGGAAACACGTTCAGACTTACGAGTACGAGGATTATAAAGGGTTGAGCCTTTCCTAAGAGTGCCCTGGTAAACCCTGTAAAATACAAGTTTTCCTACATAGGGGTCAGTCATTAGCTTGAAAGCGAGGCCAGCTGTGGGTTCGCTATCATTCGGGACAACCTGGACTTCTTCCTCGTCCGAATTTTCACCCTTCATCGGGGGCAAATCGAGTGGTGATGGTAAATAGTTGACAACAGCATCCATAAGCATCTGAACGCCTTTATTCTTGAATGCACTTCCTGGGATAACACCTACAAATTTGATTGTAAGTGTTGCTGTGCGAATGGCTTTACGAAGTTCATCTTCCGAGATCTCTTCTCCTTCTAAATATTTATTGGCTAGATCGTCATCAAAATCGGATAAAGCTTCAATAAGGGATTCTCTATATTGATTGGCTTGATCTTGCTGATCTTCAGGGATCTCAACCGTGTCAAATCGAACACCACTCTCATCAGATTCGTCGTATATGTAAGCAACCATTTTAACCAAATCAATTAGACCTCTGAAGTTCTCTTCGGCTCCAATCGTTAAAAAGAGTGGATGTGCATTTGCACCCAACTTGTCGCGCATAGTTTGGAGAGCAGATAAGAAATCTGATCCCATTCGATCCATTTTATTGATAAAACCCAAGCGTGGCACATGGTATTTGTCCATTTGCCTCCATACCGTCTCCGATTGTGGTTGAACGCCCTCAACAGATGTAAAAACCGCAACAGCTCCATCTAGGACACGAAGTGAGCGCTCAACTTCAGCAGTAAAGTCAACATGCCCTGGAGTATCGATGATGTTAATCCGATGATCAATGCCTGCAAAGGGCCCTTCATTTGTAGTCCATCCACAAGAAATTGCTGCTGAGGTTATTGTGATGCCCCGCTCGCGTTCTTGTTCCATCCAATCGGTAGTCGCACTTCCTTCATGCACTTCACCAATTTTATGAACAACTCCTGAATAGAAAAGTACACGCTCTGTGCAAGTTGTTTTCCCCGCATCAATATGGGCGGCGATGCCTATATTGCGGGTGTGCTCTAAGATAGTGTCTCTATCAGATGCATTAGCACTTGATGGTTCAATAATAGCACTCATGATTTAAAAATTACCAACGCAAATGAGCGAAAGCTCGATTTGCTTGAGCCATTTTGTGAGTTTCCTCTCGTTTTTTAACGACTGAACCGGTGTTATTGTAAGCATCAATCAGTTCATTAGCCAGTGCTTCGGCCATTGGTGTACCTTTTCGGGAACTTGCTGCATTGACAACCCAACGAAAAGCAAGGCTTTGTTGTCTTTCAAATGCTACTTCGATGGGCACTTGGTAGGTTGCTCCACCCACTCGTCTACTTTTAACTTCAATTTTAGGACGAATATTCTCAAGTGCTCCTAAAACTAAATCAACTGGATTCCCTTTCTCTAGCTTTTCAGCCATTTTTTCAATGGCGGAATAGACGATGCGTTGGGCAACGGCTTTTTTTCCACTAAACATAACCATGTTAATTAGTGAACTAATAAGTGGGCTTCCGTGTCGAGGATCAGGGTCGACTGGACGCTTTGTAGCTTGTCGGCGACGAGACATAATAATTAGCTTTTAGGTTTTTTTACACCGTATTTAGACCTACTACGGCGTCTTTTTTCAACACCCTGACAATCTAGGGTTCCACGGACGATGTGATAGCGAACACCATTAAGATCTTTGACGCGACCACCTCGAAGCAAAACTATGCTATGTTCTTGAAGATTATGGCCTTCATCTGGAATGTAAGCGATCACTTCGTATCCAGTTGTTAATCTTACTTTAGCAACTTTACGAACAGCAGAATTTGGCTTCTTGGGCGTACGTGTGGTTACTTGGACACAAACACCTCTCCTGAATGGGCAAGATTTAAGGGCAGGTGATTTTGTCTTAGCTTTCTGCAAGCTACGGCTTTTCCGTACCAATTGGTTTATCGTAGGCATAGTCTGAAAATTGAGGGTAAAGGTTCTAAAGTAGACTTTTTTTAATATAGTTCAAGACATAAATGAAATAACAATGATTACGCTGGGATGGATTCGTTTGTGCCCATTCCAAGACTATCAACTTTAAGTCTTCTCCATTTAGGTAAACCTGTACCAGCAGGAATAAGGTGTCCCATTATAACATTTTCTTTAAACCCTTTAAGCTCATCTACTTTGCCCAATGTGGCAGCGTTTGTAAGTACTCGAGTTGTCTCTTGGAAGGATGCAGCTGAAATGAAACTGTCTGTCTCTAGTGAAGCTTTTGTAATTCCAAGAAGTATAGGTTCTGCCTCAGCAGGCTTCCCCCCCTTTTCGGAAATGGATTCGTTCGCATTGAGAAATGCAAATCGATCGACTTGGTCTCCCCAAAAGAATTCTGTATCACCAGGATCAGTTACACGAACCTTGAAGAGCATTCTCGAAATAATAACCTCAAGGTGCTTATCATTAATTGTAACGCCTTGCAAACGATAGACCTTTTGAATTTCTTCGATTAAATACTCTTGTACAGCTGAAGGTCCTAAGATTTCTAAGATTTCATGAGGGTCTTTTGCACCTTCAGTAATCAATTGGCCTTTATGAACAAAATCTCCGTGTTGCACCAGAACATGCTTACCATGGGGAATCAAGTGCTCTTCTACTTGACCAGTCTCTTCATTGGTAACCAGCAACCTTTTCTTTGAGCGAAGTGTGCCTGCTTCAGAAACAATACCATCGATTTTCGCCATTTGTCCAACATTGCTATCTTTTGGCCTACGTGCCTCAAAGAGTTCAGCAACGCGAGGCAAACCTCCTGTAATGTCTTGTGTCTTAGATGCTTGCCTTGGTGTTTTTGCAATAATAGACCCGGCATCAATTCTCGTTCCTTCATCTACTGCAACTTGTGCACCGGTTGGAATCGAATAGGTAGCTAGAGCTTTACCAGATGAATCCTTTACAATAATTTGAGGGTTAAGGTCTTCCTTATGTTCAATCACAACCATTGACTTTCCACCAGAGGCATCTTTTTCAACTTTTGTGGTTACCCCAGGTAGCATATCCTCAAAAGAGATAACACCCTTCTTTTCTGAAAGAATAGGAATGTTATATGGATCCCATTGTGCAAGTAGTGATGCTTCCTCAACTTCTTGACCATCCTGAAAATGAAGTAAGGCACCAGCGGGTATGGGGTATTCGTCAACAATTCTTCCATCGGTATCTAGAAGTTGGATGGATCCAGTCTTATTCAATGTCACCTGCTGGCCATTAGCTAGGGTAACCAGTCGCAAGCCTCTAAAACGAAGAACTCCTGACTTTCTTACATTAATAACTGGTTCCTCTCTGCCGGCACTTGCAATACCTCCGATGTGAAAGGTCCTCATTGTTAACTGCGTTCCAGGCTCACCAATCGACTGGGCAGCAATAATGCCAACAGCTGAACCTTGCTTAACCACATCATTAGTGGATGGATCTGTACCGTATTCCAGCGAAGTCATTCCGTTCTTTATTCTGCTAGAAAGAGGGGACATAACCCTAACCCTGGTAATACCACAAGCATCTACATTGTTTGCAATTTCTTCACTGATTAATGACCCATTAGAAACAAGTATTTCGCTAGGATTAGATGGGTTGAAGATATCTTCAGCAGAATGGCGTCCTATTATACGTTCACGAAGCGGAACAATTTCATTATCGCCCTCCATTATCGCTTTTTTAACAACACCATCTCGTCGACCATCGTCATCCTGAACGATTATGCAGTCCATAGCCACATCACATAGTTTTCTGGTTAAATATCCAGCATCAGCTGTTTTTAAAGCTGTATCGGCAAGACCCTTCCGGGCACCGTGGGTAGACATGAAATACTCCAAAACAGATAATCCTTCACGAAAGGAGGAAAGGATGGGTTGTTCGATGATTTCACCAGATGGTTTAGCCATGAGGCCTCGCATACCACACAATTGCCTCACTTGTTGACGATTGCCCCGTGCCCCTGAGTCCATCATTAAGTAGACGGGATTTATGGTATCTTTTCCTTGGTTTTCATCGAGGGAGTTGAAGACTTCCTTAGCAATGTCATCGGTAGCCGTTGTCCAAACATCAATGATCTTATTGTGTCGCTCACCACGAGTGATAATTCCCTTTCGAAATTGGTCTTCAACCTTATCGATTTCTTTACGAGCTGTGACGATTCGTTGTTTCTTCTCAGAAGGAATTATCATATCAAATATACCGATAGATATACCCGCTTTGGTTGCCATATCGAAGCCCATTTCTTTGAGTCTATCTAAGGCTTCGATTGTTTCAGGCTTACCATGTAAGCGATAGGTTTCCAAAATTAGATTTCCAAGATCTCCCTTAAGAGCTGGCTGATTAAAGAAGCCTATTTCACTAGGCCAAATTGTGTTAAACAATACTCGACCCACTGTAGTTCTTATTACACTCCGGCTAGGTAGACCAAATTGGGTCTCTCTTCCTTTGTCTGGGTTTTTTAAATCGATCCAATCATGCAGGGTTAGTGCTTCTTCCTGTAGAGCACTTAGTGCCTCTTCTAATGAAGCTATGATTGGTATACGAACACCTTCTTTGGGTTCATCTTGCTTTGGGTTCATGGTCAAAAAATATGAACCAAGAACAATATCTTGAGATGGAGTCAGTATTGGCTTTCCGCTAGATGGTGAAAAGATGTTATGAGTAGCCATCATTAACAACTTGGCCTCCATAATAGCCTCAACTGAAAGAGGCACATGAACCGCCATTTGATCGCCATCAAAGTCAGCATTGTAAGGTGTACAAACTAAGGGATGTACTCGGATAGCATTACCCTCAATCAAAACGGGCTCAAAAGCTTGAATAGATAATCTGTGAAGTGTAGGTGCGCGATTGAGCAAAACAGGGTGCCCTTTGGTGACTTCTTCAAGTATGTCCCAGACCTCAGGAGACCTACTTTCAATCATTTTTCTGGCACCTCTAACGGTATGCACAAAGCCAAGTTCTTTGAGCCTCCTGATAATGAAGGGTTCAAATAAAATCAAAGCCATTTTCTTTGGTAAACCACATTGGTTTAGCTTTAGCTCCGGACCGATAACAATTACAGAACGACCTGAGTAATCTACTCGTTTACCCAGTAGATTTTGCCTAAAGCGACCCTGTTTACCCTTAAGCATATCGCTCAAGGATTTCAACGGGCGATTTCCTGAACCAGTAATTGCTCGCCCATGCCTACCATTATCAAATAAAGCGTCAACTGCTTCTTGTAGCATTCGCTTCTCATTATGAATAATGACATCGGGGGTCTTTAGTTGGAGAAGGTTTTTAAGTCTGTTATTCCGATTAATTACCCGCCTGTACAAATCATTAAGATCGCTTGTTGCAAAACGACCTCCTTCGAGAGGAACCAAGGGACGCAGGTCTGGTGGTATTACCGGTATCGATTCTAGAATCATCCACTCGGGTGCCGCTTCTGATTGAAGGAATCCCTTAATAACTCGGAGTCGGCTCGCTAACTTTTTCTTAATCTGTTTGGATTTTGTTTCGTGGATTTGATCGTATAAGTCGTCTAATTCATCCTGAAGGTCTATACGGCTTAAGACATCCCTAACCGCTTCAGCACCCATTTTTGCCTCAAACTCATCCCCGTACTCATCCATTGCTTCTCTGTACTCTTTATCAGAGAGTAATTGACGGTCTTCTAAGGGGGTATTGCCAGGGTCAGTTACAAGATACTGTTCATAATAGAGAACACGCTCCAAACTTTTTGCTGTCATGTTCATGAGTAAACCAAGACGGCTTGGCATGCTCTTAAGAAACCAAATATGTGATACAGGGACAGCTAGCTCAATGTGCCCCATTCGCTCACGGCGAACTCTGGATACGGTTACCTCAACGCCACAACGGTCACAAACTACACCTTTGTACTTGATTCTTTTGTACTTTCCGCAAGCACATTCGTAGTCTCGTACGGGTCCAAAAATCTTTTGGCAAAAGAGCCCGCCTGGTTCGGGCTTAAATGTTCTATAATTAATTGTTTCCGGGTTTTTAACTTCACCTTTTGACCAGGATCTGATGGTGTCTGGTGCTGCAACAGTGACAGACACACGATCCATTGGTCCAACTTCAATTCCTAACGTCTCGTTCAATGCTTCTACACTCATAATTAATTGTATTTGTAAATTTGGTAAAATTAAAGGGAGTCTTCGCCTTTAACCCGAATGTCTAGACACAGACTTTGCATTTCCTTCATTAGAACATTAAAGGACTGTGGAGTACCTGCCTGTAGAGAGTTATCGCCCTTAACGAGGGATTCGTAAATCTTAGTTCTTCCAAGCACATCATCTGATTTAACTGTTAATATTTCCTGCAAAGTATATGCAGCACCATATGCTTCTAAGGCCCAGACCTCCATTTCACCGAAGCGCTGTCCGCCATATTGTGCCTTTCCACCCAATGGTTGTTGTGTAATGAGGCTGTATGGTCCTACCGCACGGGCATGAATCTTACTGGACACTAAGTGATTAAGCTTAAGCATATACATGTATCCAACAACAATTTTTTGGTAAAATGCTTCACCAGTACATCCATCATATAAGGTAGACTTTCCATTATCTGGAAGATCTGCCTCTTTTAGATATTCTTGGATCTTAGCCTCTGGTATACCGTCAAATATTGGCGTTGCCACCTTCAGGCCGAGTTTTTTACATGCCCAACCTAGGTGAGTTTCCAAAACTTGACCGACATTCATACGACTGGGAACTCCAAGTGGATTTAAGCAAATTTCGATAGGAGTACCATCAGGTAAAAAAGGCATGTCCTCCTCAGGAACAATTTTTGCAACAACTCCCTTGTTTCCATGCCTTCCTGCCATCTTATCTCCGACACGCATCTTTTGTTTTTTAGCAACAAATACACGCACATTCTTAATGGCTCCTTGGTCTATAGGGTCGCCCTGTTCAATAGCTTCAACCTTACGATCACGATCATCCTCAAGATCCTGAAATTTGGATTCGTAACTTTCGATAATTTCAAAAACTTTAATTCGAACAGGTGAGGGGGGTATATCAATAAATCGGTGAACTGCAGAAAGCCTACGAAGTAATGTCTTGGTAATTTTACGGTTAGCAGGAATGATGACATCCCCAGTTTCAGAATTTGTTACATTAAGAGGGATTTTTTCACCCAAAAGGATGTTCGATAAAGATTCTGTAAGCTGTGCCCGTAAATCTTCATTTTGATTACGAAAATCCTCTTTGATTTGTTTCATTTGGCGACGAAAATCAGAAGGAGAAAGCTTCTCCTGCTCTGCGTCAGACCTGCTAGAAACTTTTATGTCCATAACGATTCCCTGAGTGCCAGATGGAACGCGAAGCGAACTGTCTTTAACATCAGCTGCTTTTTCACCAAAAATAGCACGAAGTAGCTTTTCCTCTGGCGCCAAGTCTGTTTCACTTTTTGGAGTAATCTTACCGACTAAAATATCCCCAGGCTTAACTTCTGCACCAACTCGAACTATCCCCAAATGGTCTAAATTACGGAGGGCTTCCTCACCGGCATTTGGGATATCGCGTGTAATTTCTTCTGGCCCTAACTTGGTATCCCTAGCTGTAACTTCAAATTCTTCGATGTGAATTGATGTGTAAATATCCTCTTTAACTATTTTCTCGGATATTAAAATTGCATCCTCAAAATTATATCCCTTCCATGGCATAAATGCTACGAGTATATTTCTGCCAATAGCGAGTTCCCCAGTATCAGTACTAGCACCATCTGCAAGGGCTTGTCCGAGGTTAACTTTATCACCTTTTCGGACTATGGGTTTTTGATTGAAACAGGTTCCTGCGTTTGAGCGCAAAAACTTCCTTAAGTCGTAACAATAAATTCCTCTTTTGTGATCACTCCTTGGCTCCTTTAAGAATCGAGGTGGCAATGTACCGTCGTCAGAAACAACTACACGTTTACCATCAGCAATAGCTACCACTCCTTCAGATTGAGAAACAGTTACAGTTCGTGAATCTTCAGCAACTTTACTTTCGATTCCAGTACCAACAAATGGCGCCTCCGTTTTCAACAACGGAACTGCTTGTCGCTGCATGTTCGCTCCCATCAAAGCACGATTAGCATCATCATGTTCGATAAATGGTATAAGGCCAGCAGCGACAGAAACGACTTGCTTCGGAGAAACATCCATAAAATGAATATCTGAAGTATCATATTCTTGGACTTGGTCTCTATATCGACAAGTTGGTCTCCCCATTAACTTACCAGATTTGATTTCTACCTCACTATTAGCTTGAGCGATAATGTAACGCTCTTCTTCAAAAGCATTGAGATAAGTTACATTTTTAGGATTCTTATCAACCACCCCATCTTTAACTGGATGGTAAGGGGATTGAAGAAAACCAAATTCATCAATCTTAGAGTAGGTGGATAGGGTATTAATTAACCCAATATTCGGACCCTCAGGAGTTTCAATTGGGCAAATTCTTCCGTAATGCGTCGGATGAACATCTCGTACTTCGAAGCCTGCTCTTTCTCGGTTCAAGCCGCCTGGGCCTAAAGCAGAAAGTCTTCTTTTATGTGTCATTTCAGCCAAGGGGTTGATTTGATCCATAAACTGGCTTAGTTGGCTGCGTGCGAAAAAATCTCTAACAACCGTCGTAAGAGCCTTGGGATTAATCAGTTTGCCCGGAGAAAGGCTTTCAACGCCTTGATCATAAAGCGTCATTCGTTCACGAACAACTCGCTCTGTTCGTGCGAGCCCACTTCTACAAACATTGGCCAATAACTCGCCAACAGTACGAACCCTTCTATTGCCAAGGTGGTCAATATCATCAATTCCCATGTCAAAAATGGAGCCAGCATCTTCACGTGCCATTTGCTCGTCTGATTTGCCACGTTTAAGATCAGTAAGCTTACGGGTGGCTGCAACCAAATCTTCGACGGTTGTTATCCTAACTTCCAGAGGACTATCTAAGCCAAGTTTCAAGTTAAGCATATGACGCCCAACTTTCGCTAAATCATATCTTTTAGGGTCTAGGAACAATCTAGTGATTAGAGCTTCCGCATTTGCTTTGTGGGGAGGTTCACCAGGCCTCAACTTTTTATAGATTTCCTTTAGTGCTTCTTCCTTATTTTTGCTGGTATCTTTTTTAAGGCACCGAATGATTGCACCATCATCTACGCTGGTATCGATTGCACGAAGTTTCTTTTCACCCGATTTTTGAAATGCACGAAGATAGGTTTTAGTTAAAGGTTCAAAAGCTTTAGCTAAAACAACCCCTTTTGCGCGGTCGAACATTGGCTCAACGAGAACATAATTGGACACATTATCTTTTTCCAAAAGTTCATTTATTGTTAGATCTTCTATATCATAAAAAAGTTCTAAAATCTTTTGATCTGAATCTGTATCCTTTTCGGGATCCCAATCCATTAATGCACGCAGAAAAGTCGTAATTAGGAATTTTCTTCTTCTTCTTCTTCGGTCAAGATAAACATAAAGTAAATCATGTTGGTCAAATTGTGCCTCAATCCAGGTTCCACGATCAGGAATGATTCGAAAGCCATGAAGTATCTTGCCACTAGTGTGAGTTGTTTCCTCAAAACTTACACCGGGAGACCTATGGAGCTGACTGACAACTACTCTTTCAGCACCATTAATTATAAAGGCTCCACTTTCAGTAATAATGGGAAGTTCACCCATAAAAATTTCTTCTTCACTGTAGAAGGGCTTGCTTTGGCCCTCTACCTCAAGTTTCAACCTAAGCTTAACTTGCAAAGGAGCTGAATAGGTGCACTTTTGATCAATACAATCCATTTCGGATAGTTTAGATTCACCAATTGTATAACTCACATATTCCAAACGGGATTTCTCATCGTAACTTAAGATGGGAAAAACTTCTTTGAATACTGCTTCTAGACCATCGTGTTTACGATGAGTGGCAGGTACATCTCGCTGCAGGAAATTATCGAAAGAATCGACTTGGTTTTGAATTAAGTTGGGTGGATCAATAACTTCCTGCAATTTGCCAAAATTTTGTCTAGATTTGGATTCCATAATTTGGATAGGGCTTGGGGATGGTACGCTGAGGTATAAATAAACGAAAAGCCGCCCGGTGCATTTGCACCGGCGGCTTGTGGGAAATTAATAAATAAAAAAGATAACCATTACTTGATTTCTGCTTTAGCTCCAGCAGCTTCAAGTTTTTTGGAAACCTCTTCAGCTTCTTCTTTCGATACCGCTTCTTTGACTGGCTTAGGGGCACTTTCAACCAATTCTTTGGCTTCTTTAAGTCCTAGGCCAGTAATTGCACGGACTTCCTTGATGACGGCTATTTTATTTCCACCAAATTCAGTTAAGATGACATCGAATTCGGTTTTTTCTTCCGAGGATCCGCTGTCCGAATCTCCACCACCCGCAGGGGCGGCTACGGCTACGGCGGTAGGAGCGGCAGCACTTACACCCCACTTCTCTTCTAGCTCTTTCACTAAATCGGCGATTTCAATTACTGACTGACTACTGAGCCAATCAACGACTTGTTCTTTTGTTATATCTGACATAATAAGTTACCTCCCTGCCTGAATAGCATTAGTGCCATGTCGGCTTTTAAGAGCGTAAGCTCCTAATATCTTCTAGGTTGGTGGTTAACGGTTGTATGGTTTGTTTGAGGATCTAAAGTGTAAAGATCCAAAATTCTAGGCTTCCTTTACTTTTGCTTGAAGCACTGTAACAAGGCCACGAGCAGGTTCGTTAAGTACTGATAAGAGTTGAGAAGCAGGCGTGTTAATTAGGGATAGTAATTGTGCACGAATAACATCTAAACTCGGTAATTTGGCAAGTTGTTTGACTTCGTCAGCAGTGAGTACCTTATTTCCAAGAGTACCGCACTTTATCAAAACTTTTTTTGTCTCTTTGAAATAAGAGCCTAGATCTTTTGCAACGCCTGATGCGTCATCACCACCCACAACTATTGCAGAGTGTCCCTTAAGGTATGGATCAATGTCATTAATTTCTTTTTCCTTAGCAACTAGTCTAAGAGAGGAATTTTTTATTACATGAAATTCTGCACCACGCTTTGCAAGTTTATTGCGCAAATCTGCAGTCTCCTCGGAATTGATTCCTTGGTAATCAGTAAGAAAAAAGAAGTTCGACTTCTCAAGATGATCAGTCGCTTCACGAACAAGATATTCTTTTTCTGGTCTCATTAAATAAAAATTAGTTAAGTAAGGTTGTATCAAGCGGCAAACTAGGACTCATAGTGCAACTAAGGTGAACACTCTTGACAAATTTCCCCTTGAAGCCATCGGGGCGAGATTCTTTAACCGCTTCGATTGCTGCTTTTGTGTTATCAGCGAGTTGTTCATCTGAAAAAGATTTCTTACCAACGACAACAGCCATCGCACCTGTTTTGTCCATTTTGAACTCTACTCTTCCAGCCTTCACCTCTTTAATGGCTGAAGATAAATCATCTGTAACAGTACCTGCTTTAGGAGTTGGCATTAAACCTCTTGGACCGAGTACTCTCGCTACAGATCTTACAACCTTCATTGCACTGGTCGTCGAAAGGGCCACATCAAAATCAAGCCAGCCATCTTTAACCTTTTTTACCAATTCATCAAGCCCTGCAAAATCAGCACCAGCAGCTGTAGCTTCTTCAGCATTCTCGGTAAAAACTAATACCTTAACATCCTTACCACTGCCGTGTGGAAGATTGACTTTTCCCCGAACTGCTTGAGAAGTTTGTTTGGGGTCAACACCTAAAGAAACGGATAACTCAACAGTTTCGTCGAATTTAGCTGATTCGAAGTTATTTAATTGTTGTACAGCGGAGTCTATGGACTGAGGCTCGTTGTCTGTTAGCTTTTCAACAGAGTTTTTGTATCTTTTACTTCTCGTATTCATGAATTTACACAACTTCTATACCCATACTACGGGCTGTTCCTTCGATAATACGACAGGCTGCAGTTTCATCCGTAGCGTTTAAGTCATCTTTCTTGGTTTGTACAATTTCAATGACTTGTTGTTTTGTGACTTTACCAACCTTATCCCTGTTAGGGACACCAGAACCCTTAGCTAAACCTGCTGCCTTTTTTAGAAGAACCGATGCAGGGGGGGACTTGAGGATAAAACTAAAAGAACGATCGGCGTATACTGTGATCACTACAGGTAGGATCAAGCCAGATTTGTCCTTAGTCTTCGCGTTAAACTCTTTACAAAAGCCCATGATGTTTACGCCCTGTGCACCAAGTGCAGGGCCAACGGGAGGTGCGGGATTGGCAGCACCTGCTGGTAATTGTAATTTTATCTGACCGACAGCTTTTTTTGACATATTAAATTAATTTAGATATTATTCTTCGTCAGCTTTCTCTACTTGCCAAAACTCTAACTCGACTGGCGTGAAGCGACCGAATATAGAAACTGACACTTTCAAGGAACCTTTAACGGGGTCGATCTCGTCTATTTCTCCAGTGAGATTAAGGAAAGGACCATCCAAAATCTTAACCACTTCTCCAACTGAAAAATTGACTTTAGGAACTTCCTTACCCTCCGCTTCCTGAACTTGACGAAGAATTCTTCCTATTTCATCATCTGCTAGAGCCGTAGGATTTTCGCGACCAATGAAATTGATCACTCCATCGGTCTCCTTGATTTTATACCACGGATCTTTCAAAAGCAGACCATGATTATCAAAAAGTTTCATTTCAACAAAGACATAACCAGGGTAGAATTTTCGGTCGCGCTGCTTTTTTTTGCCGTTTTTAACCTCTGAAATAGTCTCGATTGGGACCAACACTTCCTTGAGGCAGTTTGCAAACCCCTCATCTTCCTCACGATATTTGAATAAATACCTCTTAACTTTATCTTCGTGATTGGAGAGGCATTGTAGTGCATACCACTTGTAGTCAGATGTAATTGAAACGCTCATGTATGCATATTTACTCAGATTGAAAAAGAGAAGTTGTATACTCTACCCAATTCGAGAGTGAGAAATCAGCTACAGAAATAAAGAAGCCAAGAATAAATACGCCCGCTACAACTACACCTGTTGAGCCACGCAATTCGCCAAAAGTTGGCCAACTAGCTTTTCGGAGCTCAGCAACTGTTTCCTTGTAAAAGGTTCTAAATTTATTGAATGGATTCAAACTGTAAGTATATAAATGGCGGGAGAAGAGGGACTCGAACCCCCAGCCTACGGTTTTGGAGACCGGTGCTCTACCAATTGAGCTATTCTCCCAAAGAATCAGTGGGGTGGTTAGAGAGAATTGGTAGAGTGCTAAATGATTTCAGATATATTACCGGCTCCAATGGTTTTACCTCCTTCACGAATAGCAAAACGTTGACCTGGCTCCATAGCAATTGACTTTTGCAGTTCGATATTTACCGCAAGGTTGTCCCCAGGCATAACCATCTCAACGCCTTCGGGTAATTCAACGACACCGGTGACATCAGCAGTTCCAAAGAAGAATTGTGGACGGTAGCCTTTGAAAAATGGCGTGTGACGACCACCTTCTTCCTTGTTAAGTACATAAATTTGGGCTTTTGCTTTGGCATGAGGCTTAATACTTCCCTTGGCAGCTAGAACATGACCTCTTTCGATGTCATCTTTTTCAACACCTCTAAGAAGGATGCCGACATTGTCGCCAGCTTGTCCTTGTCCGAGTTCCTTACGAAACATTTCTACACCAGTACAAGTAGTAACTCTTGATTCACCAAGACCAACGATTTCTATTTCCTCGCCCACCTTAATCATTCCACGCTCAATTCTACCAGTAGCAACCGTTCCTCTGCCAGTAATTGAAAAAACATCCTCAACGGACATCAAAAATGGTTTGTCCGTATCACGAACAGGCTCTTCGATTTCCGAATCAATAGCCTCCATCAGTTTTTGGATAGATCCAAGCCCAAGATCGCTTTCTTCATTTTCTAAAGCTTTGGTTGCAGAGCCACGAATAATTTGTGCATTGTCTCCATCAAACTCATACTTACTAAGTAGGTCACGGATTTCCATATCAACGAGATCGAGTAGCTCCTCATCATCTCCAGACATCAAGTCACATTTGTTTAGGAAAACAACCAAGTTAGGAACATCAACTTGTCGTGCAAGTAGAATGTGCTCGCGTGTCTGGGGCATGGGTCCGGTAGTTGCATCAACAACTAAAATTGCTCCGTCCATTTGGGCAGCACCAGTAATCATATTCTTAACAAAGTCGGCGTGCCCAGGACAATCAACATGAGCATAATGACGGTTATCAGACTCATACTCAACATGAGAGACTGCGATCGTAACAATTTTGGATGAATCACGGACGGTACCACCTTTGGCTATATCAGCATAACTTTTAACCTCAGCAAGTCCTTTACGGGCTTGAGCATGAAGGATTGCTGTTGTAAGGGTGGTTTTACCATGGTCTACGTGACCGATGGTACCTACGTTAACATGAGGTTTATTGCGCTGGAACTGTTCTTTGGCCATTTGATTTGACTATTTTTGATTATAATAACTAGTGGAGCCCACGAGCGGATTTGAACCGCCGACCTCGTCCTTACCAAGGA
>JAYNZN010000022.1:0-28230 GCA_038103695.1 Opitutales bacterium | reverse complement strand
ATCGTATTCAATTAAGGGTTCTGGGTCGAGGATGGTGATATCTTTTTTTTGAAATTGCTGAGAAAACCAAGAGCGAGCATCAGGATCTCCATGATGGAGTATTATAGTCTTGGGGCTTACAGATTCGGCAAAGCGGAGCAATTCGTCGCGATCTGCATGACCACTCAAATCATATTGTTCAACCGTAGCATTGATTTTCTGCTGAATATTGATCGCTTCAAAAGAAAAGCATTCACCTTGTTTGGATTGAAGTAATTTGCCTCCCGGAGTAGAGGGATCGCAGAAACCAACGAATAAAATACTGTTACGATCATCCCCTAGCATCGAGGCAGCCAACATGTAAGAGGGTGTATGTTCTACTAACATCCCACTACTTACTAGGTAGATTCCTTGCATTGGAGGGGAGTCTCCCGGGTTGATTTTACGGGGAAGAGGTTGAGCCCCTAAACTACGCAATACTTTTCGAGAAAAGCGGACTCCTTTGTAGTTTTGTGAAATTTGATGCATGTGATTGACCAAATCCATACCAAGTCCAGAGCAAAAAACTGGACTCGTTGGAATGCTCTTGTTTTTACGTGCCTCATCCAAAACCACTAAAATCTCTTGCATTCTTCCGAGAGCAAAAACTGGTATGAGAACCGAACCACCGCCCGTTAGTGTTCTAAGGATGTCTTCGAGCAGACGAGTCATTTCCAGTTCCCTTTTCTTAGTGGGTGGGCGATCCGCCCCCCCCCTTGTTGTCTCCATGACTAAAACATCAACCGGGTTAATAGGAAGTTGGGCTCCATCAAGTGTGCACAAATCACTGAATAGCACATCTCCCGTAAAAAATATACATTTGGAATTATAGATAAGCTCAAGGGAAATAGCACCGGCGACATGTCCCGCATGGTGTGCTCTGATCTCAATTATTTCCCCATTTTTTTCAAAAAAAGTAGGCTCTTCGACAGAAATAATTTTCATTCGGTCGTAAAGAGATCGAAGATCAGACCTTCCATACAAGGGGAGTTCGGGAAGGTTGAGTTCATTCCGCTGCCGTTTCATGACGGCAAGTGAATTTGAAAGCATTCGTCGCGCGAGAATGGAGCTTGGATAACTCAAAAAAACAGGGGCAGTTGGATTCTGTCTTGAAAGTAAGGGGAGGCTGCCAAGATGGTCGAGGTGACAATGAGTCAGAAGAATGAAATCAAGGATATCTGTACCGATTTTTTCATGTCGAGGAACGGAATCATTGCCCGCAAATTTGGGATGAAGACCAGAATCAATGGCAAAGCTAAAGGGACCCAATTGGAGAAAGGAGCAATTCGCTCCTATTCCTCCGTATGGATTGAGGTCGGTAAATTTCATGACTCGGATGGAGGGGTGGAAGAATCCATAGGAACCTCCAATCGAAATGGTTCCATGCATACATGTACCTTTTCTCCAGAATCGATTACTCCATGAAAGGAACCATAGGCCTCTGCTGAAAGGTGAGTAACATGATAGCTGTTGTAGGAGAAAGACCCACCCGGCTCCAACACGGGGCATTCTCCTACTATCTTATCCCCCTCGACAACCGTTGTCGTACCATCCTCATTGGAGAGAATCCACTTTCTTCCAAGCAGCGTGACTTTTGAGTCGGTTAGATTTCTTAAAGTGACGAAATAAATGAAAGCATGAAGGTGACAACCTTGCACATGAGATTTTTCCTTGTGATGAACGAGTTTATCGAGTTTGGCCTGCAGGCCTTTAAGTAACTTGCTGTCTTCTTGCACTATTAAGATAAACTCCCACCATAGCAGTACCCTGTGTTATGACCAATTCTTTTCATTGGATGATCAAGGAGTTGTACACAATGGGCGGAAAATCCTTGCCCGAATCGAGCTACCTTGCAGTAAAGTTTTGGATGTCCAAATTTGCATTGCTTTCGGTAAGCGACAAAACCGGGATTGTTCCTTTTGCCCGGACCCTAGTTGATTGCCATGAATTCACCCTGCTTTCCACTGGTGGAACAGCCCGTTTGCTCAGAGAGGAGGGGATTCCAGTCACAGATGTCAGTGAACATACTGGTTTTCCAGAAATGATGGATGGCCGTGTAAAAACCTTACATCCCACAATACATGGGGGGCTACTATGCATGAGGAATAATTCCGAACATCTGACTGCCGCCAAAGATCATGGAATTGGATTGATTGATCTTGTGGTGGTTAATCTTTATCCTTTTGAGGAAACGGTGG
The DNA here is from genome assembly GCA_038103695.1 of Opitutales bacterium. Classification (GTDB taxonomy): domain Bacteria; phylum Verrucomicrobiota; class Verrucomicrobiia; order Opitutales; family Seribacteraceae; genus Chordibacter. Next base: position 26,014 of record JAYNZN010000022.1, on the reverse strand, counting down.
CTCGCGAGGGAGTAAGTTTTTCGGAAGCAATTGAACAAATTGATATCGGAGGCCCCTCCATGTTGCGAAGTGCTGCCAAAAATCACGAGTCGGTGACAGTTGTGTGCGATCCTGCGGACTATGAGCAGGTTTTGGAATCTCTTCATAGCCCGCAAGAAGCCAAGCCTTTACGTCGTTTCCTTGCACAAAAAGTATTTACTCGCACTTTCAATTATGACCGAGCAATTAGTGATTATCTCTCAAAACAAAATGAGGAGTTTCCTGATTTAGATGCTATTTCGGGATTTCCTGCTAAACTGGATGTGCAGGCACCCAAAGCCAAAAGTTTAAGATATGGCGAAAATCCTCACCAAAAAGCAGCCTTGTACGGCGAATTCCTAGATTATTTTAATCAATTACAGGGAAAAGAACTTTCATATAATAATATTCTGGATATCTCAGCGGCTGCTTATCTGATTGGTGAGTTTGAACAGCCTTCTGTAGCCATCCTGAAACATACCAACCCTTGTGGAGTTGCCAGTGCTAATAATTTGGAAGCAGCTTGGGAATCTGCTTATTGTACTGATCGTCAAGCACCCTTTGGTGGAATTATCGTAGTGAACAATACCCTTGGAGCTGAACTTGCACAAAAAATTAGCGAAATTTTCTGCGAAGTTATTATTGCACCTGGGTTTAGCGATCAAGCACTCGAGGTTTTTTCTAGAAAAAAAAATCTGCGATTGCTGGTATCCAAATCAGGATTTGGGGCGGAGACATTACAAGAAATAAAATCAATACCAGGAGGATATCTTGCACAGGATAGAGATCAGAAAAAGATAAACCCTAAGGCCTTTGAGGTTGTATCCAAGAGGCAACCAACTGAGATGGAATGGCGTTCCATGATTTTTGGATGGCGAGTGGTCAGGCATGTGAAAAGCAATGCAATTGTTTATTCCGGAGATGAATGTACTTTAGGAGTGGGAGCCGGGCAAATGTCTCGAGTCGATAGCTCAAGAATTGCAGTATGGAAAGCGGGTGAAGCGGGTTTATCTCTATCTGGATCCACGGTTGCATCGGATGCCTTTTTCCCATTTGCTGATGGGTTACTCGCGGCTGCTGATGCTGGTGCAACTGCCGCAATCCAACCAGGTGGAAGTATGCGTGATGAGGAAGTGATTGCAGCTGCCAATGAACGAAACCTGGCCATGGTCTTTACCCGAAATCGTCATTTTCGACATTGATCAGGTCTTGTCTAGGATCTGACATCCGTTATCCATGGTTAAGTAATTTGATCTAGAAATGCTCTCAAAACTTTGGCTTACAGGACTCCTTTTTTTCACATTCTTCTTATTTGGCTGTGGGCAGGCTATGCTATCGGATGAATACCTTGCAAATCGCTCCAAAAAGGAGTTCGTCAAAATAAAAAAGAAGGAAACGATTTCGTCTAATTCATCTCAACAAGAAATGATAAGGGAGATTGGACAACGAATCGCCGGGGTTGCCCAAGTGGACTTGCCTGGTACGGAATGGGAGTTCGTGGTTTTTCAAAAGGGTGATGCGAATGCCTTTGCTATGCCTGGTGGTAAAGTTGGGGTAAATAGTGGATTAATTGATTTGGCAGCGGGTAACCAAGATGAAATTGCTGCTGTCATGGGTCATGAAATTGCTCATGTCGCTTTGCGACACAGCAACAAACGAATGAGCCAAGCGATTGGACTTGGGGTGGGTGGGGTTATTCTCGATGTAGCCATGCGAAATCAAACTTCTACGGACCGTATGCTCGGTCGAGCAGCCTATGGGGTAGGAACCACGGTTGGTCTAGCCTTGCCTTTTAGCCGGGAAAATGAATTGGAGGCAGATCATCGCGGGTTGTATTACGCCGCGATGGCGGGTTATGACCCTAGAGGAGCCGTCAGCTTTTGGAAAAAAATGGAGGCCAAAAACAAGGGGAAACGGATGCCTCAGTTTTTATCGACCCACCCGAATCCAGGAAACCGGATCCAATTTTTAAATGAAAAAATGGACCATGCTCTTAGCCTCTATCGACAGGCCAAGCAGGCAAGAGGAGAAAGACCCAACCCATGAGTATTTTATTGGATAACCCAATACAGGCCCTCAAGAATTATGTGGCCTATCCCAGCGTCTCCGCAGATTCTGCATTTGCCCAAGGGGTGACCGGAGCCCGAGAATTTGCATGTTCCCAGTTGCAGGAACTTGGTTTCTCCGTGAACCTGGTTGAAACCCCCATCCATCCGATCATTGTGGCCACCCGGGGAGAAGCATCCTGGCCGGGTATCGTGATCTACGGTCATTATGATGTACAGCCCCCCGATCCATTGGATTTATGGACGAGCAAACCTTTTGAGGCAGAGGAAAGAAATGGTCGGCTCTATGGCAGGGGTGCTGCCGATAATAAAGGTCCACAGATTGTACATATGGCTGCCCTTGCCCGGGCACTCAGAAAAAACCCCAATCTTCCTTTGCGGATTACTTATCTGATTGAGGGAGAGGAAGAGATTGGAAGTCCGAGTTTTCGGCAGTTTTTAGAAAAGGATAAGCATAAGCTGCAGGGTGATTTTTTACTGGTTTCAGATACGGGTAGCCCTGGGGCGAACCAACTTGCGGTGACCACAGGTTTGCGCGGTTTGGTTGCCCTGGAAGCTAAAGTCTATGGACCCAAGCAGGATTTACATTCAGGAGTGCATGGCGGTGCTTTGCTAAACCCGTTGCAAGCCTTGGCTAGGGCCTGTGCTTCCCTCCACGATGAGCAGGGTAAGGTTACGGTACCCGGTTTTTACGATGCAGTTCAACCTCCCCAGCCATGGGAGCGTGAGGAACTGAGTAAACTCCCGATTACCGAATCGGCCTATGCTGAATTTTTAGGGGCTCCCGGTTTCTTCCCTCCGCCCGGTTACTCTCCTCTGGAGGCGATCCGCTTTTGTCCAACCCTCGAATTTAACGGCATTGGCGGAGGTTACCAAGGGGAGGGATCGAAAACGGTGATCCCTTCGGAAGCTTTTGCCAAGATTACCTGTCGTCTGGTACCCGATCAATCGGCGGAGGATATTGCTGAAAAAGTTCAGAATGCTTTGCAGTCTGCATTCCCCCCTGCGGTTCGTGTGGAGGTGGAAACGAAAGGGGGAGGAGATCCATATGTCGTCCTTCCTCCAGGTAAACCTGGTGCAAGTGCCGGAGCAAAACCCCTGATAGAAAAAGCATTTTCATTGGCCGAAAATTGTATCGAACAATCTTTTGGAACCCGCCCACTTTACCTTCGTGAAGGGGGAAGTATACCTATTATCCGAGACCTGAAAGAGGTCGTTGGGTTGGATTCTCTAATGCTTGGGCTATTTACCAATGAGGATAATCTTCATGCACCAGATGAGAGTTTCAATTTGGAAATTATGCATAAAGCAATCGATGCTTTTGAAGAATTCTTTCTGGGATTAGTTTAGGATCAATTTGTCTTGGAAATTACAAACTCTGCTCTTCGGTCAATTTTTGATTGAAAAGCGAACGCTTCAGGAATGGCCAATTCATCTCCAATGGATAGGGTATCTATCCTGTCAGGATCCGTCCCAAGCTCGATTAAATATTCTTTCACGGAATTAGCCCTTCTTTCTCCGAGAGCTTTATTGTAAGAAGGCGTGCCTTTCCAATCACAATACCCTTCGATTAGAAGTCTGGCATTTTGGTTTTGCTGAAGGAATGTAGCAATGCCAATGACTTTCTTTCTTTCCTCCTGCTTCATTATATATTGATCAAAATCAAAATAGACAGGGTCAAAAGGGCGAATTGTATTGGATGGATCTGAGAAGGCTTGGTCAGAAGCATCGCGGGGGATCAATAAATCTGCCGTGCCCAAATTACCTACAAGAGGGGATCCGCTAGGAGAAAAAAGATTTTGTTCTTCCCCGAACTCAATTACAGGAATCGCAGGGTCCCTATTGGGAACCCCACGAGAAATTTCGCTCTTGGGTGTAACCTTCTTCCAACAGGATGGAAAGAAGAAGGTGAATGACGAAACGAGAAGGAAACCGAGAAATCTCGGCATCAATCAAGATCCACTAAGGACGATGAAATGAGCCTTCCTTTCCAAGGCAGATGTAGTTGAATCTGCGTTTGGAGTGGCAAACTCATCTCCCATCGAAAGAACTTCAATACGATCAGGCGAAGCTCCCAAATCAACAAGATACTGCCTAACACTTGAAGCCCTTCGGTCACCAAGGGATTTATTGTAGGCTGGGGTACCTTTCCAGTCACAATAACCTTCAATTAATATACGAGCGTCTTGGTTGGAACGGAGATAGGTGGCGACATCTTGAAGTTTTGCTCGTTCATCTGCACCGATGTTATACTGGTCAAAACCAAAGAAAATTGGCTCAAAGGGACGATCTCCATCCGCAAGTGCGTTGGAATCCCAAAATGGGTCTTGGGGTGCGAGACCATCTTCGTTCCCATTGAGTCCAGTAATGGTTGCCCCTACAGGGGAAGAAAGTTCCTCATTTAAATCACTGTTATTTGCTCCATTTACAAAAGTTCCACGCTTGCCTCCCTTAAGCAAAGCCGTGTCTTCAGGGGAGAGTGATTGTTTTTTGGCGCATCCGCCAATGAAGACAGCAAAAAGTGCTGCCAGTGCCATCCACGATTTAATTTTCATGATAATTCCCGCTTTTTTGTTGTTAAAAATTGAGACCCACTATCTCAACTCTGCTATTTTTCTTGCGCGAGATTTAATGTTCGTCAATTGGAAAAGGGCTTAAATATGGATTATTTTCTTATCGATAATGGGTCTTTGCGACCTAGTTCTGTTTTACTTTTACGTACTATAGCGTCCCAACTTACTCAATCCACTGGTCATAAGATCCGTCCTGTGGGTCTCATGCATTCACATAAAATTGATTCTGAGGACCTAGGGGGAAAACCGGCGAATTCGATGGAGGATTTACTATCCTCCGGCAAACTAGAGGATGTGGAAGAAATTCGAGTCTTACCTTTCTTTCTTGGACCTAGTTTGGCGATAACGGACTGGTTGCCAAAAAACTTACAGCTTTGGCAACAGCAAAGACCATCGTATCGAAAATTTCGTATTTTATCACCCTTACACCAGTCGGGCGACAATCGTTTGGCTCTTGCTTTGCAAGAACTTTGCGAAATTACTATTAAAAAGCTCGGTTTTATTCGACCCAAAGTTGCCATGGTGGATCACGGTACTCCCTTACCTGAAGTTAATTTTGTTCGTGAGCAGGTGGGAAATGAATTGCAAGCCCTTTTGAGCGAAAAAATTTCTGGATTTTCTACCTGCTCGATGGAAAGAAGACCTGACCCTAAGTACGATTTTAATAATCCTCTTCTGGAAAATCTCCTTTCAAAATGGAGTGGAAAAAAAGGGGAGCAAGTTTTAGTTTCCCAATTTTTTCTTTTACCCGGTCGACATGCAGGGGTTGATGGTGATTTGGCTGAAATTTGTAAACCCTTTAAACATTTAGGAATCAGAGTGGAAAGAACAGATAATTTAGGTTCCCATCCCTTAGTTCACGAAATCCTTGCAGATAGAGTGCAAGCAGATTTGGCAACTAAACAGGTTTAATCAAGAAATGAGCAGTATACAGACACCGAGTAAGATTGAGCCCAGTACCCGCCTGCCTTTCGTCCATGCGGTGAGTGTACCCTCAGTCAGCCCAATTCTTGACCCCAACCAAGCAACCACGAGGACAGTCCATAAACCTCGGCTTGAATAGAAAATATTGACCTCAGTAGGCACGCGGTAACAGGCAATTGCGGTAGACATAAGTACGGCCTGTAGAGCAATTAAAATACCGCTCGACCAAGCCCACTGATCGCCTTTACTTTGACGGCTAAAGAGTGCTTCCTCTTTCCAGGGTAATAAGGTGAGGGTTAAGATTCCAAGGGATCCAAAAATACAGAAAAGCATACGCACAGGATCAGTCTGGTGGCTAAAGTGTGGAACCATCGAGTCAAGCAAACTAAAAGAAGCTGCTGAACCTAAGGCCAGTACAATACCTTTTGCACTCGCCCGTCCCTTGTTTTTTGCCGGCCAACCAATCAAGGCAACGGCCACTGCAGTAAGACAAGCAGCGAGCCATGTTGATAAAGAAAGGGGTTGGTGAGATAAGCCAAAAAGAATTAGGAAAAAGGCAACAAGTACAGATTTTACTCCCATTAGAGGTGAAACCATGGAGGCGTCACCGGCTCTTAGCGCACGGAATAGAAGTGCTTGTGCGATTAGAAAAATAGACCCCAACCCAGATCCAATGATAAGTTCCCTAAGATTGGGCCAACCTGCTGATAAAAAAAGATGAGGGACGAAACAGGAGGATAGGATGAGATTGGACAAAATGACTGTTCTTACCTGACCACATCCAAGCTCGAGAGCTTTTTTACCTGCCACTGCCCCTCCTGCATAAATGAGCCCAGCCAAAAGGGCTAACAGGTAAGCGGTCCAGTTTTCATTACCGTAATTCTCAAACATTTTGATGGGTTGGATTAGAGATTACTCCTCATCCCTGCAATCAAGATCATCTAAGCATTGTCTAAATAATTTTCTCTAAACGATCAGCTTTTGATTGCTCAACCAAGTGAGTTTTTGTTGGTTAATCCTTAAATGTCACCTTTATGTTAACGCAATTCGTCCGATTTTACTTCGCAATCTTTACCAGTCATACTCTTTTCGGACAGGTGATCGATTTTGAAAAGCAGGTACTTCCGATTTTTGAAACTTATTGTTTAGAGTGCCATCAAAAACCAACAAAAAAAGGCGGGCGTCTAATCAATCCTAAGGCTGGATTGAGGATGGACGGATTGGCTCATTTACTGTTTGGCTCGGATAATGGTCCAGTAATCGAACCAAATTATCCAAGCAAAAGTGTTCTCTACAGTCGGGTGACTTTACCGGATCTAGACGATGACCGTATGCCTCCCAAAGGAGAACCTCTTTCAACTGATCACCAAGATGTTATTCGTCGCTGGATTGCACAGGGAGCGGATTTTGGGAATTGGAAGGGAGCAACTGATGGAATCGATGAGTTAGAGAGTAGGGGAGTTGATTCTTCTGTAAAAGTTCCCGAATTTGTTACTTTTTATCTTAATCTATCCAAGGATGTACAACCTGTAGACCCAAAGATTGTGAACTCTGTGGCGGTGAATAGTGGATTACTTGTTCGACCCATAGGCCTTAATAGTCCTCTTCTTGAGGCACGGGTGGTGACCGAATTTAATAAGGTGTCCGATCAAAGCTTAAATGCGTTAAAGCCTCTTGCACCTGTCTTAGTTCGTTTGGACCTACATTCCACCTCTATTTCATCTGGTGGTTGCCGCATTCTTTCTGAATTTGAAAACCTCACCGAACTAAACCTACGTGGTTGCAATATAGATGATGAAGCCTTTAGGAGCATACTGTCGCTACCAAAATTACAAACCCTAAACCTTGGGCAGACGGGTGTGTCATCGGACAGCTTATTCAAGACCAAGCAATTATCTCGTTTAGAAAAATTAAATGTTTGGGATACTCCAATACCAGAGTCTGATATACTTCGATATAAAAAAGAAAACCCTCAGCTAATCCTAGTTTACTAAGAGGTAAGCTTTTTCGGTTCGCTCAATTTTGAGTAGGTAATAGTATTTGCAATTTTCATGAATAGAGAAATCCCAAATACCCAGCGATCGATTCAATATGAAGAACAAGGCGATCCGCTAGAAGTTCTCTCTCTCGTGGAAATTCCAGTTTCGTTGCCCAGTGAAGGTGAAGTGTTAATAGAGATGCAAGCCAGTCCAATCCACCCATCTGATTTTGGCCTTATTCAAGGTTCCTATGGAAAGCAGAATTCCCTACCAGCAGTTGCGGGAAGAGAGGGAGTCGGCACAGTGGTTCGGGTTGGTCGGGGAGTGGATGAAAAAATTATTGGTCGTCCAGTTTCTCTTCCTTATGGAAAAGGAGCCTGGCAGGAGTATCAACTTTCTAAGGCGGATGATTTGATTCTTTTCCCGGCCCTCGTTCCGTTCGAGCAACTTGCTGTTTCCCTTCTGAACCCGTTAACTGCCTGGCGTTTGTTAAATGATTTTGAGTTTTTAAATCCAGATGATGTAATTGTACAAAACGCGGGAAATTCTGCGGTCGGTCAATCAGTGATTCAATTTGCTGCCAAAATGGGACTGCGTTGCGTGAGTGTGGTTAGAAATCCTACTAGTATTGCACATTTGCTAGCTCTTGGTTCCACGGAAGTTTGGCTGGATGACGAACAGGTTCCAGAAAGAATGAAGATCTACACTGAGGGAAGGGGATGCAAACTAGCACTGAATTCTGTTGGGGGAAAAAGTGCGTTACGCTTAGTCCGTTGCCTGGAGAGAGGTGGGGTGCATGTGACCTTTGGTGCCATGGACTCATCAAACATTCGTTATCCCACCCGTAACTTAATTTTTGATGATGTAAGACTGATCGGATTTTGGCTTGATCGTTGGCGACAAAAGCAAAACCCTGCCGGTTTGCGAAATGCTTGTGAGCAGGTACTGCAACCCCTTGCAATGACGGAAATTAAACATTCAATAGATTCAGTTTTTGACTTGGCTGACTTTAAAAAAGCACTCGATCGTAATGCAGAGCCGAGAATTGGAAAAGTACTGCTAGCCAGAGACAGCCAGTTTCTAGGATCTTTAAATTAAAAATTTAGTCAACTAGACGCCTCCGAATTCCAGAAAGGGAGAAATACTTGCCTGGGCACACGGTGTGATTTGGGTGGAAAAGCGTATGGGTGGTGACATCATTTACTTGTAACTTGCACTGCTTAATTAAGTATTCACAAAGTCCTTCTAAAGCTGATAATTGTTTGGAGGTGGGTGGACGAATCTGGAAATTTCCAATTAAACAGATTCCAATACTTGTACGATTCCATGCTAGTTTTTTTACATGTCCACCATCCAATTGCCCTTTCCAGCGATTACTTAGATAAATTTCACCATCCCGTGCTTTTCGAGAACCATTTGAAATAACAAAATGATAAGCAAGGCCGTTTTTCATTCCTCGGGCAAGGTGAACCTTGTGCATATTTAATGCATCATCTACAGGCGTCGCAGAGTGATGGATGATTATTTTCCGCCATTTGCCTGAGGATGGTCTTATCGCGTTTAGCTTAGAAAGAGTCGAGGAATCCAGTAGCTTTGGTGATGGTGGGCGCCTTGAACCAGAGAGAGGAATGGTGAGTTTTTGGCCCGCACGAATCAGGTTTGGTCTGTCAATGCGGTTAATCATGGCAAGATCAGTTGCTGAAACCCCAAAGCGTTTAGCAATCAAGCCAAGGCTGTCTCCTTTTTTTACGGAGTAGGTAACTTCCCTAATCTTTGCGGATGGAATTTTTAATTTCTTCCCAACAAATAATAAGTGCGGGTTCGTAATTCCATTATACGCCTGCAAACTATGGACACTGACTCCATATCTTTGTGCAATACCTCCTAAGGTTTCGTTTTTTTGGACAACATGAATAGGAGCAGCGAAAAGGCATGCCAATGATGCCCCCATATATAAAAAACTTACAATTGTTCTTCTCATCTAACCACGACTCATTAAAGTTAAAATTCTTTTGGGTATTGCAACCACCAATTCTAATCGATTGCGTTCGGCTTTGCACTTATACATCGAATTGGATAGAAAAAAAAGGATGCATCTTAAAACAAAGGCATGGTTGGTCTCCCAAGGTCTTCTGGTTGTAACAGCGGTATTGATACAACTTACTTTTTATAAAGAAATTAAACTTGGCCCTTTGCTCGGAATGACCAAGCGCCCCTATTGGGAGATCATTTCGGACCGACCTCCTGAGATTCCAGATTTTATTCGTCAAAAACAGTTGCCACCTAAGTTATGGGATGCCCGCTTACCATTATCCCTCGATGAAATCCGAGCAGCGAATCTTACCGGACATCGTCGGGCTCATCGTAGGGAAAGTGGATTAAGAATGGCCTTTTATGGTGCACTTATTGTGAACGGTTTATATCTTGTTGGCTTCCATTTTGTATACTACCAGATTAGAAAAAGTATCACCCTTTCATCTAGGAAGAAATGAGTTTTTACTTAATTGGATTGCCATGTGATTAGGCAGATTTTTACAAAAGAAATCCAGATGCCTATTTCATTAACGCCCTTGGTTTCCCAATACCTCCCTACAGTTAGGTCGTTCTTTGTCTGCTTTTTCCTTTGCGTCATGTTTGTTGCAGAAATGGATGCCCAACCACTTGCTTCCCCTGAAGTTCACGATTATTTTGGATCGCCTCATGAAAAGACATACCATCGTCAAAAGGTGATCACCACGATGAAAAGAGAAGTGAATTCTTACTCAGAAAGGCTGCATGATTTGCAAAATCGATTTTATAAAATTTTCTACGGACAAGAAGATGCTGCCTCTTTTAATGCTCCATTTAAGAATCCCAAGGATCCTCAATTTGTACCCCTTCGACAAAGCGAGTCGAAAGGGACCTATGTTCCACCTAAGGATAGCGTTCCTGTGGATATGGCACCTGAACAAAAACTTGCCTTCGAAGTTGATGTTTCGAAAGGAGCCCCCCCCGAAAGTGGAGGTGTCAATCAAGACCGTTTTCTGGGCTCTGGTAAAGGTTATTGGGTTATTCGTTCTGGACTCACCATTCCTTATCAAACACAGAGAGGATCTTTTGGGGGGGCAGAAAAATACAGGAAATATAAACCAGGAATTCTTCTCCAAGCGGTTGGAGGTGTTACTTATGAAAATTTTCGTTTTGGACTGGGTCTTCATTATCGAAGAAATTCTTTTCACTCTTCAAGTTACGAAGGATCTCCATCAGATGGATTAGATTCCGATAAAGGAGCTAGTACATTGGGTAGTTTTTTTGATTTTGGTTATAAGTATCCTGTCATCAACTCCTTTGACCTTATGATTTCTTTAGGACTGGGCTATGGGGTAACCATAGTTCAAGATTCAGTATCAGGTGATTCCCGTTATGACCCCACTTTTCTTCTGTCACCTGGGGTAGGGGGGGAATGGAATTTTTCGGATCGGTTCTCATTAGATTTTGGTTACCGGTTTTTGAGGGAAGATGAAGTCCCTGTTCATGTTTTTGAAATTGGGCTTACCGGGCAAATCTAAGTTTTTAGGTGAAGGTTCTTCCACTAAAAGGAGTAGTCGCTCCGGCGGTTAAATCTCCTCTCGTTAAATTTTCACTTTTTCCTTTGGGAATGATCTACCGTCTATGGACACGCTCTATTCGTGTGCACTACAGCGATACGGATGGCAGGTCAGATATGAACGAACTCACTGAGCCCATGACCTTCGTGTTATGGCATAACCGTTTATTTTTTGCGGGTGAATGGCATTTGAGGTTTCGTAAGCGTAGAAGATGTTACGGACTGATTAGCGGCAGTAAAGATGGTGCATGGCTTGAAACTTTCTATGGATGGGCTGGTATACGTGCTATTCGCGGTTCTAGAAATAAAAGAGGCTTTCAGGCAACTCGAGACCTCATCCGTATGGTCAAGGATGGACATGATGCAGGGATTACCCCTGATGGGTCTCGAGGACCCAAATATGAGGCGAAATCTGGTGCGTTGTTAGTTGCAAGAGCAAGTGGTTCTCCCGTTGTACTACTCGACTTCTCTTATTCTCACGCGATCCGGCTTTCCTCGTGGGATGAATTTGCCATCCCGTTACCTTTCTCGCGCATCCGAGTAAGAACCATGATCCTGCGTCATGCTGAATTATTTAAGGATAGGGATCTTGCACAAGCGACCCAGCGTGTTCAAGAGCACTTAATGGAAATGACTGATGACAGGGTCTGATACCATTTTACAGGTTGAAGGGTTGTCCAAGTGCTTTAAGGAAAAATGGGCTGTGGAGGATCTTACATTTTCTCTGCCAAGTGGATCAATTCTTGGTTTGCTAGGGGGAAATGGAGCCGGGAAGACGACCACTCTTTCCATGCTTCTTGGTCTTCTTGAGCCAAGCTCAGGTTCAATTCATCTTTTCGGTAAGAATTTTGTCAAGAATAGGCATGCTGTACTTGGCCGGATGAATTTTTGTTCCCCTTATGTCGATCTCCCACAAAGGCTTACTGTCGAGGAGAACCTAAAAGTTTTTGCCAAGCTGTATGATGTAAAAAATGCTAAGAGCCGGATATCTCGTCTAATCACAGATTTTCGTCTGCATGAATTGATGAAACAACCGATACGTCGTCTTTCTTCTGGGCAAAAGACAAGAGTCTCGCTTGCAAAGGCACTAATCAATAAGCCAGATTTTTTACTTTTGGATGAACCTACTGCTAGTCTCTCTCCTGATGTCGCAAAATGGATTCGCGAACAGTTGCTCGAATATCGTGAACAAACAGGAGCCACGATTCTTTTTGCTAGTCATGACATGAGGGAAGTTGAATTACTTTGTGATCAGGTTTTGTTGATGAGTCATGGCCGCTTAATTGAAAAAGGAAGCCCACTTGAATTAATAAAAAAACATGAAAAAGAGTCTCTCGAAGATGTTTTTCTCTCCTTAAATGAGAATGGAGGAGGCCAGTGAATGTATCTAGTCTGAGTAGGATATCTGCTCTGTTGCTTCGTTATTTTTTTCTGCTTCGATCATCCTGGCCGAGGTTGCTAGAAATTGCCTATTGGCCCACGGTTCAGATGATTATTTGGGGTTTCACATCCCTTCATTTTTCAAGTGCGAGTCCAGAGCTCACTGCTGGTGGGATTCTCATTTCAGCAGTCTTGGTTTGGGATTCCTTATTTAGATCCCACATTAGTTACACCCTTTCATTTCTTGAAGAAATGTGGTCTCGTAACTTAGCGAACCTCTTTGTCAGTCCTTTGTGCTCTTGGGAGCTTTTACTTTCCCTTTCGGCTATCAGTATGATTCGCACTTTGATAGGAATGGTGCCAGCGGCGTTGCTTGCTATCCCCTTTTTTGGAGTTTCTGTTTTTGAACTCGGTCTTCCTTTGCTTGGTTTTTTCCTAAATCTTGTTTTCACCGGTTGGGCTATTTCACAAGCGGTCACTGGTATTCTTTTACGATACGGTTTGGGGGCGGAAAGTCTGACATGGATGCTCCCATTCCTTCTTGCGCCCTTTTCCTGTATTTATTATCCGCTAGAGACCCTACCTGGATGGATGCAAACAGTCGCTCAATTTCTTTCCACTACATATGTGTTTGAAGGTATGCGTGCACTGATTTTAAGAGGGGAATGGCTACCAAACCTCCTGTGGCATGCCTTTTTCTTAAACGGTATTTATTTTATAGTTGGCCTAAGTGTTTTTTGCCTTGCCCTTAAATCCGCGAGGAAGCGTGGGCTGCTTTTGCAGTCGGGCGAGTGATGTGCTTTGTTCTTCGAGCTTCTTAAAAGTGGCGAGGGAATTGACTCGCTTTCCTGTTAGTGAGATACATGGATAGTTAAGGATGAAAAATCGATATGTAGTAATAATGGCTGGAGGTCGAGGTGAGAGGTTTTGGCCGCAAAGCCGTCTGAAAAAACCCAAGCACTTGCTCCCTATCGTTGGAAGTTCCCCAATGCTTGATCAAACGGTTTCTCGCCTGAGTGGATTGGTTCCATCCGATCAAATATTTGTAATCACTAATGCAGAACAACGAGAGGCAGTGCTCGAAAGTTGCCCAAGTTTGCTTCCTGAGCGGGTGGTCGGGGAACCTCAGGGCAGAGATACGGCTGCTGCCGTTGGTCTTGCTGCCTTGTTGGTCGAAAAAACAGATCCTGGAGCTGCATTTTCACTTTTACCTGCTGATCATGTGATTGCAGATGGTAAAGGCTTTCGAAATGTTCTACGAGGTGCCTTTGAGACTGCTGAAAGGAGTGAATATCTTGTTACCATAGGGATCCAGCCAGATTTTCCATCCACTGGGTATGGATATTTAAAACAAGGGGGCCAAGTGATGGAGCGATCCTTACCCGAAGTCCATAAAGTCGAACGATTTGTGGAAAAACCAAGTCTTGAAAAAGCCGAAAAATATTTAGAGGAAGGCGGGTATTTTTGGAATGCCGGTATGTTTGTCTGGCGTCCTCAAGTAATTCTTTCCGCAATCCGCCAGCATGCCCCACAGTTGAGCGCAGGCTTGGATGAACTTTCCACCAAGTGGGAAGAAACACACTCGGTTGTAAAGGCAATGGATACAGTCTATCCAAAGCTTGCCAAAATTTCGATTGATTTCGCAGTTATGGAAAAAGCCGAGAATGTGGTCATGCTTCAATCTGCTTTTGATTGGGACGATGTTGGCGAGTGGCCAGCCATTGCCCGTCATTACCCTTCGGATGAAAAGGGTAATGTATTTAAGGGGGATGGGGTTGCCTTGGATGCGAGTGGAAATTTGAGCTATTCCGAACCTGGTCACACAATTTCTCTCCTTGGAGTTAAAGATTTAATCGTGGTTCAGTCAGGTGATGCCACTTTGGTCTGCCATAAGGACTGTGCACAAGATGTCAAAGCCCTGGCCCAACTAGTCTGCAAGAATAATCCCGATCTTGCCTGATTGATCATTTGTTTCTATGCCCAATTATCTGGGGATCGATTATGGAACCAAAAGGATTGGTCTTGCGTGGGCAGATGACTTACTGATTTCCTTACCTGCTGGTGCGATCCCAGGGGTTAAAGAACATGGATGCTGGGCTGCGTTATCCCATCAAGTAGGATTAAGATCGATTACTGAATTTGTTGTTGGGTACCCAGTTCACATGGATGGTACAGTGGGGGAGAGAGCTCGAGAAGTGGATCGATTTATAGATGAACTGAAGCATCATTTTGATTTGCCTGTGCACCGTGTTGATGAACGCTTGACCAGTTTGTCAGCTCGAGAGACTGTGGGAGGTAAATCATCTAAAAAAGGCTCGGATAAATCGGGGCGAGTCGACTCCACTGCGGCTTGTCTTATTTTACGAGATTTTTTAAATAAATGAGTGATGTTTCCTCCCAACGTTGGCGTTGTGTCTGTGCCTATGACGGGACTGAATTTAAGGGCTGGCAGAAACAGACGAATGGGGAGGCAGTTCAAAATAAAATCGAAGATGCACTTTACGGGATTTTTGGTTTGTCTGTACGTACTATTGGTGCCGGCCGTACGGATGCAGGCGTCCATGCTCGGGCACAGGTTTTTCATTTTGATGGATCTTGGAGGCATGGTTCGAATGCACTTCTTCAGGCTTTACGAGTCTCGCTTCCAATGGGCATTAGCCCAAGAAAGATAGAGCCAGTATCTACAAATTTTCATGCCCATCTTTCAGCTCGGGGTAAGCGTTATCTTTATCGAATATGCAAGGGGTGGGCGATGCCTGCGGATGACCGCTATGTTCTCTCGATGAAAGGTCGATCCCTCCATCTTGAGGTGATGAGACAAGCAGCCAGTTATTTTTTGGGTACTCATGATTTTGCCGCTTTTGCTGCGAACAGGGGGAATGGAGATAATGAACCAACGGTCCGAAAAGTATGGCGAATGGAATGGCGGGATCAAGGAGGCGAGTTTCACCTCATTACTGAGGCGGAGGGCTACCTTTATAAAATGGTGCGCAGTATGGTCGGTACCATGCTCGATGTAGGCCTTGGGAGGATGGAACCCCGAGAAATTCCAGAAATTCTTAAGACAAAAAAAAGGACGGCCCGCGTGGTGAGTGCACCAGCTAAGGGCTTGTGTATGGAAAAAGTATTTTATCGATTACCTAAGTTAGCCTGGAATGAAGGCAATAGAGATTGATTGGAAAAGTTGGAAAGACGCCCTGGTCGATTTAATTTTTCCGGGTGAATGTCCCATTTGTGAAGAGGGTGCTTACTTAGAAGGTAGTTCTTTTGGATGCCTCTCCTGTCTTGATTCCTTGATTTGGTTGAATGCCTCACGTTGTAAGATATGCGGTGAGTCGATGCCTCTTCCAATAGCTATCGAATTGGAATGTCCAAGTTGCCGAGAGTGTCGACCTTCTTTTTCTGCTGGTCGGTCCATGTTTCAGCTAGATGAAAAGGGTAGGGCCCTTGTGCATGCTATCAAATATGGTGGAGAAAAAAGATTGGTGGGTGATGCTTGTCACTGGATTAAAAGAAGCGATGGCTTTAAGGATTTTATTTATAACGCGGTTTTGGTTCCGGTTCCTCTGCATAAAAAGAAAATGCGAAAAAGAGGGTTTAATCAAAGTGTATGGATTGCGGAGGAGTTTGCTAAAGTGGCTGGGGGAAGAACGGTTGTGTATGATTGTCTCGAAAGAAAACGACCAACCCAGACGCAAACAAAGTTGAACAGAAGTGAACGCAAAAATAATGTAAAAAATGCTTTTGCACTTCGTTCAGGTACTTGTTTGGATGGATTTAGTGAAATTGTCCTCATTGATGATGTCTACACAACAGGATCTACCCTCGATGCTTGCACGAAGGTTCTACTCGGGGCTGGTTGTTCAAAAGTGAAAGTGGCTACGATGGGGCGTGGATAACAACGAGTTTTAAATTATGTCATTTTTTAGTAAACCGAAGTATTCGAATGTAAATGTAAAATCCAGAGAAGGTGTGGCCAAGGGAGTATGGACCAAGTGCCCCGAGTCTGGAGATATGGTTTTTGCAAAAGAGCTTGAGAAAAACCTTATGGTTGTTCCCTCAAGCGGATATCATTTCCCATTGCCTGCTCCCGATCGTATTGCATCCTTAGTCGATCATGGCACATTTCAAGAGTATGACTCGGAGGTGCGTTCAGATGATCCTCTTAAATTCAAGGGCGTTGCATCCTACTCAGATAAGCTGAAGCAGAATCGCGATAAAACAAAACTCGAAGATGCAGTAATCACAGGAGTTGGGAAAATGGACAGTCGTTTGGTCAGTTTGGCTGTGATGGACTTCCGTTTCCTGGGAGGAAGTATGGGCTCGGTTGTAGGCGAGAAAATTACCCGTGCGATTGAGCGTGGATTGGAAATGAATATCCCTGTGATTGTGGTTTCTGCTTCTGGTGGTGCTCGTATGTATGAGGGAATACTCAGCCTTATGCAAATGGCGAAGACAAGCGCGGCTCTTTCACGCCTTAAAGATGCCGGTATTCCTTTCTTTTCCGTCTTAACTAATCCTACTATGGCCGGAGTTATGGCCAGTTATGCCTCTCTGGGTGATGTAATTCTTGCTGAGCCCAAGGCGTTAATTGGCTTTGCTGGACGTCGGGTTATTAAGGAAACTACCCGTGCCGACCTACCTGAAGGATTTCAAACTTCTGAATTTTTACTTGAGCATGGGCTGGTCGATCAAATTGTTGCAAGGCATGAATTGCGTGATCGTCTGGTTACTTTGATTACCCACTTAGGTTCTCGTCTAGTGCCTAAAGTTTCTCAGACCAAGAAAAAAACCAAGCCCTCGACCCGTAAGTCAGTTACTGCTAAAAAGTCTCCACCCAAGAGAAGACCCTCATCAAAAGCCTGAATTTTCTATTCTGCTTATTATATGGTGAAACTTTTTAAAAACTAAACATACAGGCTTAAAAATATGAAAGAAGCCTTCGAGTTTCTTTACTCCCTGCGCAACCAAGGTTCAAAATTTGGGATCGAACGGATGGAGGTTCTTTGCGGAAAGCTCAATAACCCTCACCTTGCTTACCCCACAATCCATGTAGCAGGTACGAACGGAAAGGGTTCTGTTTGTTCCATGCTCGATTCTATATACCGCGGTGGAGGCTATAAGGTGGGGCTTTTTACTTCGCCTCATTTGGTTGAGCTTGGGGAACGAGTCAGGGTAAATGGAAAAATTCTTCCTTTTCAAGAAATTCAGAATTGGGTGGAACAGTTAATGCCCATTTCAGATCAGATGGAAAATGAAGATAAAGAACTTCGTCCAACCTTTTTTGAGTTGATGACGGCAATTGCCTTTTTGGAGTTTCAAAAACAAAAGGTGGAGATCGCTATATTTGAGACCGGCTTAGGTGGGCGCCTTGACTCCACTAATGTTCTTAGCCCTTTGGCCTCTGTGATTACGAGTATCGGATATGATCACTGCGAAATTTTAGGAACCGAGCTTCCTCAAATTGCCTACGAAAAAGCTGGTATCATAAAGTCTGGCAGACCGGTCGTAGTTGGCTGGTTACCAAAGGAAGCAAGCCAGGTAGTTCTAAAAATTGCTAGTCAAAAAAAATCTCCTATTTATAAATTAGAGGACGAGTGCCTCGATAATTTTCCTCCAACGAATCTATCGGGAATTTTTCAACATCAAAACGCAGCCATTGCCTGTAAAACTGCACAATTGTTGAATTCCTTTGTTCCCGTGAAAAAGAAGAATATTGAGGATTCACTTCTTCGTGTGAGATGTCCTGGTAGGTGGGATTTGGTTTCCGAGCATCCTCAAATTATTTTGGATGCTTGCCATAATGAACATGGCGCTCGCGCAAACTTAGAACACTGGGACAGTTTGCCCAACCATACAGAAGTCTGGTTTGCTGCTTGTGGAATGGATCGTGCGTATGAAGTTTTATCCCCATTAATGAAGCGTTTTAAAAGGTTCATTTTCTTTACACTCCCTCAACCCCGATCATGTAAAGAAGAAGATTTTAAAGAAATAGTGGATCATTTTCAATTTTCAGGCTCGTTTCATTTTGCTACCGAAGAAGATATTCCCAGTCTGCATCAAACATTAGAATCACATTCTTCACTTTTAGTGACTGGTTCGCTTTATCTCATCTCTTCCTATTTTCAAAAATTACAACGAAAAGCAGATCGTAAAAAATTTATTAATTTGCAGGACCATTGGTGAATTGTTTGGAAATAAATTATTAGCGACTCTAGCTTTGGCAAAGTTTGTTTGAGCCAATTTCCTAAAGATAAGTAAATTCTTAAAATTTAGGAAAAATTTACTACGTGAATTTGTCTTTCCAATAATTGTGAACAAAATCACGAAACAAGGCGAATAAGTGCCAACAACTTTTGCTTGGAAAATGTCTAATTTGTTGTCTTTATTTTCTCTTAAACAAGTATTTAAAAGAAATTGTTGCTATATTTTAAAATCAAACTAAAACTTATTAACAACACTATATACGGGGGGCATTGCAATAAAAAAACACTACATACAGGGGGTAGGATTGAAAAAAAAATTCACAAATTCGATTTTTTTCTTTTCTTTTTATTCTTCCGTCCCCACTATTCGAAATCTCGTCGAGGAGTCCAAACATTCCATTCCCCAGGATTGTAAAACTGGCTTCAATTTAGTCGTCGGAATATGAAATTTTAACAGGGAAAAAGAAGGGAAAAGCAAAATATGGACAAAACATTCGAAATCGGTGGGAAAAAATTCGTCTTAGACGAGAACAAGGCAATACAAGCATACCAAGAGAAACAGGTAATAAATGGTCGTGACACCATGACCTTTAACTTATTGCCACTGAAATATCAGTGGGCATACGATCTTTATCGCAAAATGAAATCCAACCATTGGGAACCCGAGGATATCCCTATGCAAAAGGATTTAGAACAATGGAAAAACCCAGCTGAACTCTCGGAAGGTGAGAGGTGGATCATTATGATGGGTATCGGTTACTTTTCAGCAGCAGAAGGTATAGTAGGGGATAATATTCAACATGTAGTTCGCGAGCTTGTCACTGCTCCCGAACTTAAACTTGTACTCGGTCGGCATGCTCATGAAGAAAATATTCATGCCGATAGTCTCCTTTACATGATCAGTTCTCTTGGCATTAATCCTCATGAGTGCGAGGCAATGTTCGAGCAGATTGAAACTATTCGTCGTAAAAATGAATTTGTCACCAGAATTTCTAAAAATCTGCGTCGTGATTTAGACCTTACGCAGACTGTCAACAAGCAAGAGCTCGCAAAAAACATCTTTATGTTTGGACAATGCATGGAAGGAACTCAATTCTATGGTCTGTTTGGGATGGTTCTTAGTTTAGCACGCCAGAATAAATTTCCGGGAATTGGTCAAATGTTCCGTTATACACTTCGTGATGAATCCAACCACATTGAGTTGTTTCGTAATCTGTTTCGAGTGCTGATTGATGAAAATCCAGACATTTGGACCCCTGAATTTCGTGACGAACTTGTTGAAGTTATGAAAGAAGCAGTGGTGCTCGAGAAAGAATTTATCAGAGATTGCTTACCTGTTAATTCAGTAGGGTTAAGTGCAGATGAATTTTGCACCTACATCGATTACATCGCCGATCGCCGTCTCAACGGAGTTGGACTTGAAGTTTTGCACCCTGGGCTTGAAAACCCTTTTCCTTGGCTTGCCGAAATGATGGATGTCAAGAAAGAGCAAAATTTCTTCGAGGGTCGAGTGACTGAATATCAAAAGTCATCGGCACTTTCGGAAGTTTCTGACGACGAATTGTAAGCACGGTTCATTTATACCGTACACTTCATAAGAAGTTATTTTATTTTAAACATTGTAGGCTGGAATTTAGAATTATGCGTAACACCATATTTGAGGAAGATCGATTATTGACCAAAGCGGCGGAAACGCCCCGTGAGAATAAGCCCCGATTCGACTGGGCGGAAGATTTGGGAGAAAATCGCTTTGAAATTCCGAAAGTACGGATTACGGATGGCGCGGGTGACCGTGATTTCCACATCGCCGAGGTGGCCGAGGTTATAGGTGAGGCACTGACTGACCTTATGATCTCAAGGGAAGAAAAGGAAATATACACCCCACAGAACCGGGAGCTCGTGGTGGAGTCCTCCCGGCTCGTCGCCAGTCGCTTAATTGAGCGTCTGGAACAAGAGGAGGAAGGCGGCGCCCCCCGCCTCTCCTTCGATGAGTTGCATAAATTGATAGAAAAAGCATTGGTTGAAAACGATGCTTATGATGTAGCGAAGAGTCTTGTTTTTTCACGTTCAAATCATGGAGGCACGAATGGAAGAAAGAGCACTGGTGCTCCTGTTGATAGTTCATTAATCCGTCTGATTCGTAGGAGTGGTCAAGTTGTACCTTGGAATTCCTCCAAGATCGAGGTTGCAATACGCAAAGCTTTTCTTTCTCTACGGCTTGATTCCGAGCCTGCGGTTCAAGTGTCTGACGAGGTTACCCGTCGTGCAGTATCAACTGGGCAAGCTTTCATAAACATAGAGGATGTTCAGGATATAGTTCAAGAAGAGTTGATGAAGCACGGCTACTTCAAGGTTGCCGAATCTTACATCCTATACCGGGCTCGTCGACGGGTCGAACGCGAGAGCAATCCTGATACCCATGAGGTCCGTCAGGACTCCATGATTGTGGTTAAAAAGAAAGATGGATCCACTTTTTTCTGGGATGGGATCGATCTCAAAAAACGCATTACTTTTGCTACCATCGGGCTGGATCTTTGTCTTTCAGCTGAGCAAATTGAAGAAAGTTTACGCCGTTCTGTTTTTTCTGAAATTACCGAGGAGGATCTTCGTAAAACCATCATCCTTAATGCGAAAACCTTGATCGAGCGCGATGCAGACTTTGCAAAATTTGCAGCCCGAATACTTCTTACCTTTATGTACGAGGAAGTGATCGGATGGGACGTTGCCCAGCATAGCATTGAGGAAATCCGTACATTCCACGCCAAGGAATTCAAAAATTATCTCAAGCGTGGAGTTGAAATCAAAAGGTTGGATAAAAAGCTCCTTAAATTAGATGTGGAAAAACTCTGCCAAGCTATCGATCCATCCGCAGATCTGGATTTTGATTATCTTGGAATTCAAACTTTATACGACCGGTACCTCGTGGTGGATAAGACCGGTCAGGTAGCTCGTCGTCTTGAAACGCCTCAATTTTTTTGGATGCGTGTAGCCATGGGCATTTTTGCTCACGAGGTTAATCCAGAAGATCAAATTATTTCACTTTATAACTTGTACAAAAGCCGTCGTTTTTGCTCATCTACTCCCACTCTATTTAATTCTGGAACTTTACATTCCCAGCTCTCCTCCTGTTATCTTTACAAAGTAGATGATACTATTGAATCTATCATGTACCGTGGAATTGCAGAGAATGCCTTTCTTTCAAAATGGGCAGGTGGACTTGGCGGGAGTTGGACATCAGTCCGTGGTACGGGCAGTCACATTGCTGGTACAAATGGGGAGAGTCAGGGCGTTATTCCATTTTTAAAAATGCATAACGACCAACTCTGTGCAGTCAATCAAGGAGGCAAGAGAAAAGGTTCAGGATGTGCCTACCTTGAGACTTGGCACTGCGATATCCTTGAGTTTCTTGAATTAAGGAAAAACACAGGGGACGATCGTCGCCGTACCCACGACATGAACACCGCTAATTGGATTCCTGATTTGTTCATGAAAAGAATGGAAGCTCGTGGGAACTGGACACTGTTCAGAAGTAACGAGGTGCCTGAATTGCACGATCTCTATGGTCAAGCCTTTGAGGCAAAATATGCCGAATATGAGGATAAATTCGCCAAAGGCGAAATTTGGGGTCATTCCATTCCAGCTATCGATTTGTGGAAATCTATGCTCAAAATGCTCTTTGAGACTGGTCATCCTTGGATTACTTTTAAGGACACCTGTAATGTGCGTAGTCCTCAGGATCATGCTGGCATTATTCATAGTTCCAACCTTTGTACTGAAATCACTCTTAACACTGGGGCGGATGAAACTGCAGTCTGTAACTTGGGTTCAGTCGTTCTTGATTCGCATCTGACTCCTGAAGGAGAAATCGATCATAAAAAGTTACGCAATACTATTCGAATTGCTATACGTGCCCTCGATAATGTAATCGATGTGAATTTCTACCCCACTGAGGCTGCGAAAACATCCAATAGTCGTCACCGTCCAATCGGTATGGGGGTCATGGGTCTCCAAAATTCTCTATTTATTAAAGATGTTTCCTTTACTTCAGAAGAGGCTGTAGAATTTAATGATGAATTCATGGAAGCCATTTGCTACTATGCATACGAGGCGTCCAGTGATCTTGCTAATGAACGGGGCACCTATTCTTCCTACCGCGGATCAAAGTGGGATCGTGGCATTCTCCCACAAGATACCATTCAACTACTTGAGGAAGAACGCGGTGAAAAAGTGGAAGTCCCCAAAAGTGCGAAAATGGATTGGTCTGTCGTGCGCAAGAAAATTGCCAAACATGGAATGCGTAATTCGAATGTTATCGCTATTGCTCCTACTGCCACAATTTCCAATATCATGGGTTCATCTCCTTGTATAGAACCTACTTACAAAAATATGTTTGTTAAGAGTAACCTC
The DNA here is from genome assembly GCA_038103695.1 of Opitutales bacterium. Classification (GTDB taxonomy): domain Bacteria; phylum Verrucomicrobiota; class Verrucomicrobiia; order Opitutales; family Seribacteraceae; genus Chordibacter. The sequence goes on along the minus strand of JAYNZN010000022.1, from coordinate 2,875 downwards.
TCGGGTGATTTTATGGTGCTCAACCGCTTTCTTGTTAACGACCTCAAAAAAGAAGGGTTGTGGAACAAGGAAATGTCTGACCAATTAAAGTATTTCGATGGCGAGCTTGGCCCAATTGAAGGTATTCCGGATAACATAAAGAAAAAGTACCTAACCGCTTTTGATGTCTCTTTTGAATATGTTCTTTCGGCAGCAGCTCGACGTCAAAAATGGATCGACCAGGCACAATCAGTTAACCTTTTTCTCGGTACACCCGATCTCAAAAGCCTTTCTCACATGTACCGTGCTGCGTGGCGCAAGGGTCTAAAGACTACCTATTATCTTCGTACCTTGGGGGCATCTAATATTGAAAAGGCTACGGTTGATCTCAAGAAATCCAAGCCGCTTGCTGAAGCTCCATCCGATGAACCTTCGGCTAAACAGGAATACACAGAAGCTGAAAAGAAAGCCTGCAGCATTCAAGCGATGCTTAACGGTGAAGAGTGTGAAGCCTGTCAATAGATCGTAAGCCGTATCTGTAACCCGTCCCATTTTACGGGTTCTCGTTTATTTTTCTCGTGAATACTTAGGGAAGCTTTTTCTGAGCTCTTATTGGTTAACCCTTGGCATGATATATTCTACTCCTTTCAAACAAAAAAGGTAAATCAATGGATACAACGAAAAGATTAGAAAAATACATCAGTGAAGAGCCACTTTATGGCCCCGATGTTTTTGTTGCCCCCACCGCTGTGGTAGTCGGTGATGTCCAATTAGATGAAGGGGCAAGCCTCTGGTACGGTGGGGTATTACGAGGTGATATTAATTCCATAAAGATTGGAAAGTATTCCAATCTTCAGGATGGTGTGATTGGTCATCTTGCTGATGATTATCCATTAGTTGTCGGGCAGTATGTCACGGTTGGTCATGGGGCCGTCATTCACGCCTGTGAAATTGGTGATGAATGTTTAATTGGAATGAATGCCACCATTTTGGATGGAGCTAAAATTGGAAAACAATCAATCGTTGCGGCAAATAGCTTGGTGCCCGCTGGTATGGAGGTTCCCGAGGGTAGTCTTGTGGCGGGAGTCCCGGCACAAATAAAAAAGGAATTATCCAAGAAAGAGCGAGAAAAACTTAAAGGCTGGGCTGAAAAATATTTGATGGTCGCCAAGGCTCATCGTGAAAAACTCGGAAAGATGCGTCCTGGTATACCTGCCTGATTTAAAACTCTTATTTCTCCCCTGCTTCTTCCATACCATAGCGGGAGTAAAAGTCTTCAATTGTGGACAATAATGAGGGTAAGGGTGTACCACTGCCAACCGCCTCTGCACAACACGCTAGGTATGAGCGAATAGCATGTTCTTCAGCCTGTAAGTTCTTCTCTTTTAAAAGTTCAATCAGTCTGTTTCTTGCATCTATCCACTCTGATACATCGTAGGCATAATTGAGCATGGTTTCCGACCAAGCTTGCTGGTCATCTTGTGGTAATGTGGAAAGGACGTTCATCAAAAAAATCTACCATGAAGAGGTCTGTCATTTGAGCAATTCATAATTAAGTACCAAAAAATTTTTCATTTCTCTTGGATTGTTTGCTCAGGTTTGTAAAAAGGTAAGACTAAACATCCCTATGTAACAATTATGTCTCAATCTCACGATCCATCCGCCCCCACCAAGGATAACCCATACCAGTCTAAATTACTGGTTAACCGTCTGCTCAATCAAGGTTCCGATAAAGAAACGCGCCATTTTGAGCTATCTCTTCAAGAAAGTGGATTAAGCTATGAGCCAGGAGATTCCCTTGGCGTGATTCCTCAGAATAGTTCCGAAGTGGTGAATGATTTATTGAATGCAGTTGGTCTAAGTGGCTCTGAGGTGGTTCAGGTCGGTGAAGATTCTCTTAGTTTGGAGGCTGCACTCACAAATCGGTTGGCCTGCACTGTACTGAGTAAAATTCAGGTGAAGAAGTTCAATGAGCTGGCTCAGTCTGATAAGCTGAACGATTTACTCCTTCCAGCAAATCGAGAATCTTTTTCCGATTATCTCTGGGGTCGGGAGTTGATCGATCTTTTTGTGGAGTTTCCACAACAGGGGATTGGTGCGGAAGCCTTGGTTGGATTGCTTCGTCCCATGCCGCCGCGTCTTTATTCCATTGCTTCCAGTATAAAGGCTCATTCAGAAGAAGTTCATCTTACCGTGGCCATTGTTAGATATGATACGCATGGTCGTAAACGTGAGGGAGTGTGTTCTTCTTATTTGGCTGACCGGGTGGGAGATCGGATTCCATGCTATTTTCATCCAAATAAAAATTTTAAACTTCCAGAAGATGGCAATGTACCCATCATAATGGTCGGTCCTGGGACGGGAATTGCTCCATTCCGTTCATTTGTCGAGGAACGCATGGCAACTGGTGCTAAGGGGAAAAACTGGCTCTTTTTTGGAGATCGTTCCTCAAAGACTGATTATTTATACGGTAATGAGTGGGAACAATACCTTCAGGATGGCTTAATTACTGACCTCGACCTCGCTTGGTCACGGGACCAGTCTGAGAAGGAATATGTCCAACACAAGATGCTCTCTAAGGGTAAAAAACTGTGGTCATGGTTGCAGGAAGGTGCCATCTTTTATGTTTGTGGTGACGCTTCCCGCATGGCCAAGGATGTGGATCTTGCCCTCCGTCAAATCGCTGCCAGCGAGGGTGATATGTCAGAAGACGATGCCGCCAAATGGGTAAAGTCTTTGCAAAAAGAGAGGCGTTACCTAAAGGATGTCTACTAAAGCACTCAAGTTTTAAGGGCTTAGGCAGTCCTTTGAAACCTCAATCTTTTCCTTTCTAACTTATGATCTAGCTGGCTACCGATTGCCGGTAGGATTCGACTTCCCAGTTTTCAATAAATTC
>JAYNZN010000021.1:21850-28362 GCA_038103695.1 Opitutales bacterium | reverse complement strand
CTTTTTTCAGCATCAGTGGTTCAGACTTTGTGGAAATGTTTGTTGGGGTAGGAGCTGCCCGCGTTCGTGATATGTTTGAGCAGGGACGCAAAAATGCTCCCTGCCTGATTTTTATTGATGAAATTGATGCCGTTGGGCGCCAACGTGGAGCGGGTCTAGGTGGCGGCAATGATGAGCGGGAGCAAACGCTCAACTCTTTATTAGTGGAGATGGATGGTTTTGATGGACATGAAGGTATCATTATCATCGCAGCGACAAACCGCCCTGATGTTTTAGACAACGCCCTTCTTCGACCAGGCCGATTTGACCGTCAAGTGGTTATTGACCTTCCTGATTTGGAGGGTCGAGAAGCCATTCTTAAAGTGCATGCCAAAAAGATTAAACTTTCTGAAGATGTTGAACTTAAAGCACTTGCCCGTGCAAGTGCTGGTTTTTCTGGGGCCGATCTTGCCAACCTCTTGAATGAAGGTGCATTGATTGCAGCCAGAAGGCGCAAAAAATTTGTTGAGCCCATTGACTTAGATGATGCTAGAGAAAAGATATCATTTGGCCGTGAAAGACGTCGCGTCATGGACGAGGAGGATAGAAAAATTATCGCCTACCACGAAGCTGGGCATGCTATTGTGCAAGCCAAGATTGATGATGGTCTACTTCCCATCCACAAGGTAACCATCATTCCCCGAGGCCAAAGTCTGGGAAGTACTATGTTTACTCCGAAGAAAGATATCTTGAATCATAGCAAGCGTAGGGTTCTTAATCAGGTTTGCTGTGCGATGGGAGGAAGAGCTGCTGAGGAAATTGAAATTGGTGATGTGACCAGTGGTGCTGCAGGAGACATTCGTATGGCCACCAATATTGCACGCAGCATGGTTTGCGATTGGGGCATGAGTGAACTTGGAATGATCTCGTTTGGTGATAAACAGGATCAGGTGTTCCTAGGCAAGGAACTTAGTAGAGCCCAAAATTACAGTGAGGAAACTGCACGCAAAATTGATTTTGCAATCAAAGAAATCATTGACCAGCAATATGATAGGGCAAAGCAACTTCTCTTAGATCATATTGATGCTCTCCATGCATCTGCCAATGCGTTACTTGAATATGAAACTATTGAAGGCAAACATATCCATGAAATTCTCGACCATGGTAAGATCATTTCGGAGATTACTAAATCTTCACCAGAAAATGATAGTAATTCCGAAACTGATGAAAAGGTTGATGACTCTAAAGAAGAATCTAGCGATAAAAAAGCCGAACCTCTTGAGCCCGGAACTGAAGCTATCGGAGCACCCGCTTGACAAACTTATCGCTTGAATTTATCAAATTATTTTTTTATCAATATAACCCATGAGTAGACATCCTAGCTTCAGCCCTCCTGGTGGGTTAACTAAAAAGAGAAATGTTTTGAAGCGTTTTGAGCGCGTTGAGTTACTTCGTAAACGCGGGCAGTGGAAGAGTGGAGACCGCGTTGTCTCTTTGGTAAAAACCAAACCAGAGGAATAGGTCAGTTACTATGGTGTGTATTTTTGCACACCCAGTTTCTATATTCTTCGCTTGAGTTTACTTCCCAAAAAACCCATTGGGGTGTCTCATATGGGTGTATTTCATCAAAGCATTTGTATATTTTGTTTTGGTTAGTGCTTTTGAATTTAAGCGTGATTCTCCACTCAGTATCTTCTTCGATTTTGTTTCGCCATTCATAGATAGAACAAACGGGGCCATCAATTTGGCCACATGCAATCAACTTTTTATTCAACAAAAACTGTAGGATCTCTTTTGCCTTCTCTTCACTAGGCACCGTTGTCCATCCTATCATTAGTTGCATTTCACATTTATTCATTACAGAAATTCATTGCAATTTTGACAGAAATAAATACTTCTTAAACCTTTTAATCAATCCCATCTATCCCTTTTTTTTGTGAGAGACGAATACTTACTTGAAGCCCAATCTATCGTTGAAGATCCCAATGCCCTCATTAATTTGGTATCACGCCGTTCTAAGCAACTTAAACACGGTAGTAAGCCGTTGATCGAGTCACTTGAAAAACTAGAACCTGAAGATGTTGCTCTGCGTGAAATCATTGAAGGCAAGATAACCTTCCAAGCTTGGGACGAAAGCTTAGAGGACTAATCTTTCCCCAATCATATTTCTTGCTACTTATTGATAATCAGTAGCACGACCTCTAAAGTTCCACGCTCATGGCAGGCAAGAAAAAGTCAGTTGTTAACTTGCCATCATTCGCAAATTCTAAGGCTAGACATAAGTTCTTAATAGGAGAAAAATTTACTGCTGGTCTGGAATTAGTTGGTACGGAAGTAAAATCGATCCGCAATGGTAAAGCCCAGATTTCCGAAGCCTTTGCCCGATTTTCCAAGGATCAGTTATATTTATACAATGCCTATGTGGATGAGTACCCGTTTGGTAATGATAACAACCATGAGCCAACCAGACCCCGTAAGTTACTGCTGAACCGTAGGGAGCTGGATAGGCTAAAAGCGGCAGTTGAAGCTTCAGGCAAAACCATTGTTCCTTTGAAACTTTTTTTTAAGGGTGCCCTAATCAAATGTGAAATTGCCTTAGGAGCAGGAAAAAACCATAGAGATAAGAGACAGGATCTTAAGAAACGGGTGGCTCAAAGAGAAGCGGAACAAGCCATTAAGCATTCCTTAAAAAGATGATAGATATTATCCTCTTTCAGCCTGAAATCCCACAAAATACCGGAAATATTGGCAGGCTCTGTGCATTTATCGATGCCAGGCTTCACCTGATTCATCCACTTGGTTTCAAAATTAATGATAAGAACCTTCGCCGTGCCGGCATGGATTACTGGAAATCATTACAAGTGTTAGAATACGAGAATTGGGAAGAATTTATTATTTCCCCTCAGAAGCCAGGTAGAATTTTCCTTTTGAGTACTCACGCAACACAATCCATATGGGAAGCAAAATTTGAGAAAGGCGATGGTTTATTATTTGGCAATGAAGGCGGAGGTGCTCCCGCAAAAGTACACGAATGGGTCCATGGGAATCGATTGACCATTCCCAAATATGCAAAAGAACTAAGATCGCTTAATCTTGCAGTCTCAGTAGGAATTTCAGCATACGAAGCGATACGGCAAATTTCCTTATCGGACTAATCGTATTCCATTCTGTATTCAGAAGACTGGCCTGTGAATTCACAATCTCGAATGAAAATATGAGAAGACATCATATCTCCTTTGGATGATTTGTTCTAGCAGCACAATGAGCAATCCTATGCTAGTAACCGGCGAGCCATCTTCATTCGTCTACTGAATCGGTTTCTTTCAAATTGCCATCATCTCCGAAAAAGAACTATTGGTAAGAAATGAATTTCACCATCTTTGTACTTTTGCTGAGTGTTTTTAGTTTCACGCATTTTAACTATGCCAGGGATGATAACTCTTCTTATCCGGAAGGATTTATATCCTTGTTCAATGGAAAAAACTTAGATGGTTGGTGGGGACTCGGAACGGTTAATCCCGATTCATGGATCAATTTACCTGCAGATCAACTCGATCAAAAAAGAGAAAAAAGTCTTTTGGACATAAAAAAGCACTGGAAAGTAGAAAAGGGTGAACTTATAAACGACGGAAAAGGACTCTACCTTACAACCATTGAAAACTTTTCTGACTTTGAGTTGTTACTTGATTATAAAACAGTTCCGATGGCAGACAGTGGAATCTATTTACGGGGAGTCCCTCAAGTTCAAATTTGGGACACCACAGAGGCGGGTGGAAAATGGAAATATGGAGCTAAACTTGGGTCCGGTGGATTATGGAATAATGGGAAAGGGAATCCTGGAAGGGATCCCTTAGTCCATGCAGATAAACCATTTGGAGAATGGAACAACTTAAGGATTCGAATGGTTGGTGAAATCGTTTCGGTATGGCTGAATGAAAAGTTAGTCGTCGGCCAAGCAAAACTCCTCAATTACTGGGGTAAAATAAAAGGATCAAAAGCCCGAAAACCCTTGATCGCAAATGGCCCCATCCAGTTACAAACCCATGGCGGAGAAATTAGGTGGAAAAATATTTTTATAAAAAAACTATAAGTTTAAGACAGACTTCCTTGGTATCAAGCAGACATATTTGTTAAGCCTCTTAGGCATAATCATTCTTTTATTACATGATTTCGACAAAGTTGCGTAAGCGGAATTCAAGCTCGCCTTCATTTTTTGATGATATTGCAATCGCTTGCTCCAAAGAGCTTCTTGATATGGGAATTATTGCAGATGTCTTTCTCATTCCAGGAGGAGTAGGCATACGCTTTAACACTCAAACTCTTCCATTTTCTCTCCAGGAATTACTTCATCTTCCCGTTAGAGAATTTGATCTAACCAGACTCACTGAGTTTCCAGTTTCAGAAATTGAAGATTTCAATCTAACGGGCTTAATCCTACCTGATTTTTGTGAAATTCCATTCGAAGCTTTTAAAACTCTATCCATTAAGAAGCTTGGAGCCAGTGGTTCTCAAGCAACTGACTTTAAAAACTTGCAACACCTTGAACTAGAAGAGCTCGATCTTTCAAGAACGAATGTTGAGGAATTATCCTTTCTTTCCTCCATGCCATTAAGTCGCCTCAATCTCGCAACTACTTCAATTTCTAATCTAAAAAAAGTAAACTTAAAAGACCTGGAATGGTTAAATTTGGCGAATTCTAAAATTACCGATCTTTGTGGACTCGATGAAACTCCCCTCAAGGAACTCAATATCAATTCCACTCAGATTTCATCGCTTGCCCAGCTTAAGGATACGAGACTTGAAAAGCTCAATATGCGGGCTACTCGAGTAAACGATCTTACCCCATTGGTGGATTTACCTCTTCATACCCTTCACTTACCAGGTTCTCCAATAGAATCAATCAGTCCGCTGGCTTTTTGTCCCTTAAAAGAATTAAATATAGTTGGTCTTCCCCTAAAGAGTATAAATCCACTTGCAGATATGCAGTTGGATCGACTGATGATATCTCCTCTTGGTCTGAAAAAGCATGACTTCGAGCTACTGCATGGACTATCCGTTAAATTTTTGTGTGGTCCAGGAGATCCCATTCAACAAAAGCCGGAAACTTTTTTTGATAAGTATAAGAATTTAGTCGATGAAAATGATTGATTCCTTGAGTGCGATTACATTTCGAATAATAATAGTTTATGCCAAAAGATAAATTAATGGGCACGAAAGACTATTACGATGTTGTTGTCATAGGAAGTGGTCTTGGTGGGATGACCGGGGCAAACTGTCTTGCAAAACAAGGCCACTCCGTCCTGCTTCTTGAACACCATTACCAATTTGGTGGTTTGGCTACCTGGTTTAAGAGAGCAGGGGGGCATATTTTCGATATCTCATTACACGGGTTTCCAGTAGGCATGATCAAATCCTGTAGGCGTTATTGGACTAAGGAAATTGCCGATTCCATTGTTCAGTTAAAAAACATTAGGTTTGTTAATCCACAGTACGACCTAAGAACTACTTTTGATCGCCTCGACTTTACTCGGATTCTTGAAGAGAAATTTCAAATTGCCAGGGAACGAGTTGAAGAGTTTTACGACCACCTTAAGAAAATGGATTACTTTGAAAAGGATGGTAGGACAATTGGGGACTTACTTGAGGAGTTTTTTCCCGGTCGCGATGATGTTAAGCGTCTTCTGCTTGAGCCCATTTCTTATGCAAACGGATCTTCTTTTATGGATCCAGCCATTGCTTATGGCATCGTATTTACCAATTTCATGAGGAAGGGGATCTACACATTTAAAGATGGTACGGATTCCCTGATAAGAAAAATGGTCAGTGAGTTACGTAGAAATGGGGCTGAACTTCGTCGCCAATGCTTGGTCGAAAAATTGATCACCCAAGAAAAAAACGGAAAGCAATGTGTCACTGGGGTGGTAGTGAATGGAAAAAAGATTCGTTGTGGTGCCGTTCTCTCAAATGCAAATCTGAAGAACACAATCGAACGAATGCTTGGATTGTCTAAGTTGCCCAAAAGATTTGCTGAAAATGCTAAGAATGTTCGCTTAAACAGTACCTCCTGTCAGGTCTATATTGGTTTAAAAAAGGGAGCGGTTATCCCTGAGTCGGTAGGTGATCTTATTTTTACTTCGGAATCACCAAAGTTTTCGACTGATGAACTTTCAGACTTTAATACAACCAGTCGTACATTCTCGATTTATTATCCAGACACCCGACCGCATCGAAAAGACCCTAGATACAGCATAGTTGCCTCCCTAAACGCAAAATGGAAAGACTGGGGAAAGCTATCTGAGGATGAGTATACGAGAGCCAAAAAAAGATTATGTGATGAGAGTGTAGAATCCCTAGAAAAAATACTTCCTGATATCAGGGATAAAATTGAACACATTGAGGCAGCGACTCCCAGAACCATTCAACATTACACCCAGCATGCAAATGGAGCCACTTTCGGAACCAAGTTTGAGGGTCTAGAAATTTCCAACAATTTACCCAAGCATGCACCGGGTCTATTTCATGCAGGTTCCGTT
>JAYNZN010000021.1:0-21840 GCA_038103695.1 Opitutales bacterium | reverse complement strand
GAATTATTATGTCTGGCTGGTTAGGAACCATTAATTATGGGGTGATCACGGCAAATAAGATAGATAGCTTTTTAAGAGATATTAAAAAAAACATAAATCCCACAGACAGTAAGGACACAACCTTTGCCGTTGCCTGAATGCCTTATATTCTCTAGCTCACTTCCCTAACAATGGAAGATATATACCGCCGAATTCCGCACCGACCTCCTTTTCTCTTTATAGATAAAATTATCGAGATCACCGATAGTGGTGCCCTTACATCTTTGACTATTCGTCCTGATTTTTCTTGTTTTGAGGGGCACTATCCGGGTAACCCTATTATGCCAGGTGTGCTTTTATGTGAAGCTGTTTTTCAATCCGGTGCGATCTTCCTAGCCGACCATCTAAAGTCTGAATCTTTAACTGATGAGTCTGTTACCCCGGTTCTTTCTAGAATTCGAGATGCCCGCTTTAAAAGAATGGTTAAACCAGGAGACGAGGTTGAAATACGGGTTACCTTGGGTGAAAAACTTGGCCAGTTTTTTACGATGACTGGGGAAGTTCGGAAAGAGGGCAAGACAGCACTTACCATCTCCTATGCATTGGCGATGGTGAAGGAAGATTCATCTAAGTGAGTTTTCTCGGGATAGAAAATAAAACTTTTTTGGTCGTTGGAGTTGCCAACCGTAAAAGTGTTGCCTGGTCTGTTGCCAAGTTGCTTGAGTCAGAAGGTGCAAATGTGCTCTATTGTGTACGCAATGAAAAACGCCGGAAGGAATTAGCAAAACTCATTGGACAAAATGAAAACATTTATACCTGTGATTTTGAAAAGGTTGAAGACTTGGATAATCTCCAACAAATTCTAACCTCCGATCCACTAAAACAACTTGATGGAATCTTACATTCTATTGCCTTTGCAAATTACGCTAAGGGCGTTCAACCCTTTCATGAAACAAATCGAGCAGATTTTTTACAAGCCACCCAAATTTCATCCTTCTCGCTTGTAGAACTTGCAAGAATTTGTAAACCAGCCCTCTCGCATAATGCTTCCGTAGTAACCATTGGGATTTCGTCCACTCAAGTTACTGCCGAGAATTATGGTTACATGGCTCCAATTAAAGCCTCTTTGGAAGCTTCGGTACGATATTTAGCAAAATCCTTTTCAAAAGATAGTGAAGTTCGTTTCAATTCTGTGAATGCGGGCCCCCTGAAAACAAGTGCGTCGGCAGGTATTCCAGGATATCTGGTTAACTATCTTTTTGCCGAGAAACTTACTTTCCGCAAGAAAGCTCTCCAGACCCAGGAAGTAGCCAATTTGGCAGCCTTTTTACTAAGTCCATCTTCTTCTGGTATAAATGGACAAGGAATTGTTATCGATGCCGGGATGGGAATGAATTATTTCGACCAGGAAATTGTTCAAAAATCCATGCGAATTGATTCATGAGTCTTTCCAATGTGGTTATAGAGGGAATGGCCTACTCCCTTCCCCAAAAAATCTATACTTCGGCTGATATTGAAAATCAACTTTCTCCACTTTATGAGAAATTAAATCTACCACTCGGAAGATTGGCTCTCATGACGGGTATAGAGGAACGAAGACTATGGCCCAATGATTTCAAACCATCTGAAGCATCCTCAGAAGCAGGGATTAAGCTTCTAAAATCAGGAATAAAGGGAAACGAAGTCGATTTACTTGTTCACTGCGCTGTTTGTCGTGACCGATTAGAGCCAGCCACTGCATCCTATGTTCACCGAAGAATGGAATTAGGAGGAAGCACTCAAATCCTTGATATTTCTAACGCCTGCTTAGGCTTTCTAAATGCATTGGTTTTGGTGGGATCTATGATTGAAACTGGTCAAATTAGGCGAGCCATTCTCGTATCCGGCGAAAATGGAGCTCCGCTGGTTCAAAAAACCATTCAATTATTAAACGAAAATTCACAAACCCGAAAATCAATCAAACCATTCTTTGCCAATCTAACAATTGGAGCTGGGGCAGTTGCCTGGTCAATTGCTCACCGTGATTCAGTTTTAAAAGAATGTCCAACCCTTGGTTACTGGACTACTGAAACGGATACTTCGCACAATGAACTTTGTGAAGGTGACACTTCGGGTGATGAACTCATTATGCAAACAGATTCCGAAGAGCTTTTGCATGCTGGTATATCAGTTGCTGAAAGAGCTTGGGCAAAATTCCTTCATGTCAATGATTGGACCCCTGAAATACCCGAGCTTGTCATTACACATCAAGTGGGAAAGGCACACTCGAAGGCTGTGTTTGAAGCTCTTTCGATTAATCCATCCATTTCCTATTCAAGTTTTGAAAAGCTCGGTAATTGTGGATCTGTTTCATTGCCTATAACCTACACCCTCGCCTGTGAGGCCAATCCGCAAAATCTACTACGCAAAACCGCCTTACTTGGAATTGGCAGCGGGCTTTCCAGCTTAATGCTTTCTATCAACCCTTGAAAACTCCATCTCCCTTGCTGGATTCCTATCCGTTTCAACCTAAAAAATTCAAGCTTTCTACTGGGCATGTGCTCAGTTATCTCGATGAGGGAAACAAAGAGTTTCCTGTCACCCTTTTTCTTCATGGAAATCCAACTTGGTCCTTTTATTACCGAAAAGCAATTCGCTCATGGAAAGAACACAGCCGATGCATTGCACCAGACCATATCGGATGTGGACTGTCACAAAAACCTTCCTCTAAAAATTTTTCCTATAATTTGGAAAGTCATGCCAAGAATATTTTAGAACTAGCAGATTACTTAGAGTTGAAAACCTTCAACCTCGTGGTCCACGATTGGGGAGGGGCCATAGGGATGACCGCTTTTGCTAAGCAGGCTGAAAGAATAAGTAAGATAGTTTTATTAAATACTGCTGCCTTTCCGTCCCGAGATGTCCCCAAACGAATACTTTTTTGCAGATTGCCAATCATAGGGGAATGTTTTGTCCGTGGACTGAATGGATTTGCTGCTCCAGCAATATGGATGGCATCAGCCAAAGGAATGACAGACGAAGCAAAGAAAGGCATGCTTTATCCCTACCATGACTGGAGAAGTCGTGTAGCTATCTGGAAATTTGTTCGAGATATTCCTTTCGAAAAAAACCATCCGTCCCGGAGCACATTACAAAACACTGCCAAACTTTTGCATAATTTCTCGAAAACCGAAAGTATGGCATGTTGGGGAATGAAAGACTTTTGCTTTCATCCTGGTTATCTTGAAAAATGGGAAAATATTTGGCCAAACTTAAAAACTTATCGTTTTCCTGACTCTGGTCATTACATCCTGGAAGATTCATTTGAAGAAGTAAGATCAAAAGTGGAGCCCTTTTTATTTGATAACAGATAAAAGTATCTGGAGTTCAGTGGTTTGCTTTTATTATAAAATCATAGGATCTTAGACGAACTAATGAAAAGAAGATCACCTTTAAAAAACAGGTCTGAAAGATCCGGTAATTTGATATCGATTGCTCCATACGACAATACTTCACAAGCATATTCCAAAGACCAAACCCAGCGTCCTCAAACTGGATTTGGCTTATATCTAACAGTCGCTGTTTTAGTATTCCTTGTGATTTTGTTTGGAGGGATATATGAACTTGTTACTGAATCATGGAGTCGACTGAAGTAGAAAAACAGCTCAAGGTTCAATCAGGCTCACCTTCAGAAATCAAAAGGTTTATTGATCATTTATCTCTCGAACGCAGATTATCGACCCATACTCTAAGGAATTATCAAGGTGCCTTGGTGAAATTTTTAAATTGGTTACCCCGAGGTACAAGCAAGACTGACCTTTACAAAGTAGACAAAGATATTGCCCGTTCCTATCTCATCGAAGCGCAAGGCTCATTATCTAGAAAGACATTGGCCAATCAAATTTCTGCTCTTCGTTCTTTCTACAATTTTAGTCAGAAAAGAAAGAAGATTGAATATAACCCATTCAAGAACCTATCTCTTCCAAAGCCAGAAAAAAAACTGCCTGAATTTTTATCTGAAAAAGAAGCTAAAGATTTGATGAATGCCCCGTCACTCGTTCACCAAGAGGCAAAATATGCTGATTTTCTAACTTTAAGAGATAATATAATTCTTGAACTTATGTATGGGTCGGGTCTTCGGGTGAGTGAGGTTATCTCCCTAAACTACGAGCATATTGATTTTGCTAATCAAATCATTCGAGTTTTAGGTAAAGGAAAGAAGGAAAGAATCTGTCCCATTTTTAAATCTACCTCGATAAAACTTATCGAGTTCCGAAACTCATACACGCAAAATGCTTCTTTGCAAGCACCCGTCTTCATCAATAAAAATGGGAATAGATTGAGTATTAGATGGGTGCAATTATTGCTTAAAAAATGCCTCAAGGTTTGCTCACTCCCCTCAAATTTAACTCCGCACAAGCTTAGGCATTCATTTGCCACTCACTTGTTAGACAATGGGGCAGATCTGCGGGCGGTTCAGGAACTTCTTGGCCATTCCAGTCTATCTACAACCCAAATATATACTCATGTTTCGGTTGGAAGATTGAAAAAAGCTCATAAATTAGCCCACCCAAGAGCCTAATATTTGATGAAAAGAATTTGGATTATTCTCTGCCCATTTTTCATAACTACGATGTATTGGATTAAGGATGGTGCCCATTTTTCATTTTGGTCAACCAGTACACAAATCCGAGAAGAAGTCCCTGTTATCGAGGGAATGCCAGAACTAGGAACTCAAACAAAAGTAACTTGGAAAAAAGAATTAATATCTGGAATTGAAACTCCTCTTTCTGGCCTTTTCTTTACCTGCACATTGGCTGCATGGATGATTTTACGAAAAAGAAGTTTGAAAAATTAATAACTCTGATTGGTAATAATAATATGAAATATTTTCTCCTTCTTCTCGTCCTTCCATTTTCATTAATTAGTAGTCCCAAGACTTTTGATTTTAAAGATCCGAAGGGAGTTAACTCTGTAATCTTCCAATTGGACGCACTTTTAGAATCAATCAACGGTTCCGCCGGAGGAATTTCAGGAGAAGTGTCTTTCGATCCAAAAAATCCGAAATCAACAACTGGATCAATCATTCTTGACGCCTCGAGTTTACGAGTGGATAACCCCATTCTTCAAGAACACATGCACGGTAAAGATTGGTTGAACATTGAAAGGTTTCCCAAAATTGAGTTTTCCTTTGCCAATCTTAAAAAATCTCAAAAATCAGGGAGATCTCTAAACGCGATTGCTGATGGAAAAATGACCATTCGTAATGTTACCCTTAAAATGCCCATTCCAGTTGAAATTACCTACCTTCCCGAGATGCTTGAAAAAAGAAATAAGGTACCAGGAGATTTACTGGTGGTTCGCTCTAATTTTGTGGTAAAACGCGATCAATTTGGAATCAAGCCAGGAGAATACCTGGACAAAGTTGCTAACGATATTGAGATTTCGATTAATCTTGCGGGTGCCTGCCCAAAGCCTTAATTTCATATCTTACCCCACGAGAGATTATTCTCTCACCCCAATAAGCGAGAACGCCCCTATGCGTTCTCGCTTTTTTTTTTATTTATGTTAGTGTGTTCAATTTTTGTGAAAAATAACGACATTCACCCAATCACTGAAAGAATGATTCCTACTTCTGAGAAAATGCAACTTCTCGGGCAAAAGGGGATGGTTTTTTGGTTTTATGGCTTATCCGGTTCCGGAAAAAGTACTCTTGCTTTGGAAATGGAAAAGAAATTACACAGGGATGGTAAAATTTCTGTTCTTCTGGATGGTGATAATTTAAGGACGGGCCTCAATAAAGACTTAGGGTTTTCCGATACAGACCGAGAGGAAAACATCAGAAGAGTAAGTGAAGTAGCCAGTATCTTATGCTCAAATGGTCTGATTGTACTTGTTTCCCTCATCACACCTCTCAAAAAGTTTCGCGCCAATGCCCGTAGCATTATTGGTGCTAACCATTTCAAAGAAATTTTTGTTAAAGCTTCATTTACTACATGTAAAAAACGTGATGTTAAAGGGCTATATGCGAAAGCGATTGAAGGAAAAGTGAAATCTTTCACTGGCAAAACTTCGGACTTCGAAGAACCTGACCAGGCTGACCTAATAATTAATAGCGAAAAGGAAAGCAAAATAAAGTCTGTAGAAAAAGTTTATCAATTTCTTCATCAAGCAATCACTCTCTGAACGAATGAAAAACTACAATCTAACCCATTTGGAACAATTAGAAGCTGAAGCGATATTTGTGCTTCGCGAAACGGCAGCCCAGTTTGAAAGACCCGGTTTGCTTTTTTCCGGAGGCAAGGACTCTATTGTTATGGCACATCTAGCCCACAAAGCTTTCTTTCCTTCTAAATCTCCTTTTCCATTAGTTCATGTTGATACTGGACACAACTTTCCTGAAACCCTTGATTATCGCGATCAGTTTGTTGAGAAATTTGGTGCTGAACTCATTGTAGGCCTTGTTCAAGATTCCATTAACAAAGGCACCGCAACAGAAGAAACTGGCCCCAATGCTAGTCGCAATGCATTACAATCAATTACATTGCTTGAAACGATTGAACAAGAGGGTTTGGATGCTGCATTGGGTGGCGGGCGACGCGATGAAGAAAAAGCCCGTGCGAAGGAACGTTTTTTTTCTCACCGTGATGCTTTTGGTCAGTGGGATCCGAAAAATCAAAGACCTGAATTGTGGAATCTATTTAACGGTCGAAAATCTCAGGGTGAACACTTTCGTGTATTCCCGTTAAGTAATTGGACAGAAATGGATGTATGGCAATACCTCAAAAAAGAGGATATCGAACTTCCTTCACTTTATTTCTCCCATGAACGCGAAATCGTTGAAAGAAATGGTTCCCTCCTTGCCGTAAGTGAATTTGTACATCCCAGCGAGAAGGAATCATCAAGAAGCGAAGTTGTTCGCTTCCGAACTATTGGAGATGCCACATGTACCGGTGCTGTGTTGTCGAATGCGTCCAACCTCGATGAGGTCATTGCTGAAGTTGCTGCATCACGAATTACTGAGAGAGGAACCCGGGCAGATGACCGACGATCAGAATCTGCAATGGAAGATAGAAAAAAACAGGGTTACTTCTAAAATATTTAATTTTATCTCAAAATGAGCGAAGACAAAAACTATTTAACTATGGATCTTTTACGGTTCACCACCGCTGGAAGTGTAGATGACGGGAAAAGCACTCTAATTGGTCGTCTTTTTCACGACACAAAAGCAATTTTTGAAGATCAACTAGAAGCTATTGAATTAAGCAGCAAGAAAAGAGGTGATGAAAATGTTAATCTTGCACTGCTGACTGATGGGCTCAAAGCGGAAAGAGAGCAGGGTATTACAATTGATGTTGCCTATCGATACTTTGCCACGCCCAAAAGAAAGTTCATCATCGCTGATACCCCCGGTCATATTCAATACACCCGCAACATGGTAACTGGAGCGTCCACGGCGAACTTGGCACTTATCTTGGTAGATGCAAGGAATGGCGTAGTGGAGCAGACAAAGAGACACAGCTTCATAGCTGACTTGCTTGGAATCAAGCATGTTGCTGTCTGTATCAACAAAATGGACTTGGTGGGATACGAAGAAAGTGCATATGTAAAAGTACTCGAGCAATTTACTGATTTTGCGAGTCGATTGGAGAATGTTACCGATATCACATTTATACCAATTTCTGCACTCAAGGGAGATAATGTGGTGGATCGCTCAGAACATATGCCCTGGTACAAAGGCCCCCCTCTCCTTTATCACTTGGAAAATGTTTATGTTGGATCGGATTTTAATCATGTCGATGCCCGTTTCCCCGTGCAGTGGGTTATCCGTCCGCACTCAGATGAATATCACGACTTTAGAGGATTTGCCGGTCGAGTGGCAGGAGGGGTATTCAAAACTGGTGATGAGATAACTGTTTTACCATCAGGATTTACCTCTAAAATTAAGCAAATCATGTTGGCAGACCAGGAAGTCGAGGAGGCATTTCACCCCCAATCAGTTACCATCTTACTCGAAGATGAAATTGATGTGAGCCGGGGAGACATGCTAGTCAAACCGAACAACCAACCACATAACAATCAGGATTTGGATGCTCGAATATGCTGGTTTTCATCGAACAAAAAATTATCCAAGGGCAATAAACTAATTTTTCGCCACACAACACAGGAAACCCAAGTTTTGGTTAGCGACATTCTCCACAAAATAGATGTCAATTCTTTGCGTAAAAATGTCGAGGATACCGAACTTGGCATGAATGATATTGGGCGTATAACTCTGCGAACATCACAACCTATATTCTGGGACTCCTACAGAAAAAATAGAAATACTGGCAGTTTTATCCTAGTGGATCCGTTCACAAATGAAACCTTAGCAGCTGGAATGCTGAGGTAATTCTCAAATATTTTTTATTGTGGCTCAATTTTTCGCAACCATGGTTGCGGTTCATATTATTTAGAATTCCACATTCTTTCTTTGTTTAACTAATGAAAATTCATAAATACACATCTCTCATTGTAGCTATTTTGACTGCAAGCTGCACCCACCAATTATCCTCAGATGATCGGGCCTCGAATGATTCACGCTCTGCAAGCTCCTACGACTGGACAACTGACCACATGCATGTGGGAGTTCGCTGGCAACCATTTGGACTGCCCGGCTGTGAACTTTATGATGCCAATCGTCCTCTTATTTCTGAGCATAGCAGTTATGCTCAATTTTGGGTGAGTTGGAACGCTGTTGAGCCCACAGAAAAAAACACAGACTACAAAAATCACATGTCTGGCCACTTGAAGGCTATTGAAAATGCAGTGGATTTATGTGTTGAGAGAGGGGTAAAAGTAGAATTTGTGATGTGGCACACACCTGCTTGGGCCTCCGAGTCTGGAAATGGAGGGCCCTGGCGACCCAAGCCAGGACTGCGAGCGGAATTTAATACCAGAATGGCGGAATACTTTAAAGGTAGAGTAGATGCTTATCAACTTTACCATGAGGTGAATCTTCAAGGAATGATGAAAGAGGCAGATTCTCAATTTATCATAGAGGAAATTTTTGAAGAAGGAGCCAAAGCAATTCGTAGGGTTTACGATAAAGACCCCAAGATGCCCGTTGTGATTTCCACCTCAGGAACCTCACCTTGCGAAGCATGTGGATCACTCGAAGGATTAAAAGGAGGCAAAGGGGCCGTAGCAGTCGATGATTATTATGATCAGCAAATCGATAGCACTTCCATGATGCATGAAGTAGATGCTTTAAATATGAATGTTTCTGACCATTTTAATGGCTACGGCATGATGGATGGTAAGATCATCCCAAATGTCTGGAGTCAGTATGACTTGGTTAGATCAAAATTGGATGCCGCAAATATGCATCATAAAAAAATTCTTTCATCAGAATCCTGGATCGTATGGGATAATTCCAACAATAATCACGATGTAAATGGAGATGGGGTCAAAAACGAAGTGGATTCTTTTGACAAAACCGTGACTATTTTTGGGAAGTTACTCGAGAGAGGCTTAAATACCTTAAATATGCCATGGTGTGACAATTCCAGTCGCTGGTCTATGGGCTTGGTTAAGAGAGTTGACTACAATGGAAGGATTAAACAGAAAAACCCCGAATGGGTGGTTCCCTCAATTGACGGGGGACCGGATATTGTCACAAGGAAAGTAGCTCTGAGAGGAACCTCTGATAATAATTTTGTACCAGTTGAAATGCCCAAAGAAGGGCTTCCATTTACAGAAAAAGACTACATCAACCCTGGAGACCCCAATCACCTGCATTTCTATGCGTGGCGATGGTACTCGAAAATTTCAGGCGGTTCAGATGAGGTCATCAGGCATGCAATTGCCGGGGAACGAGGCAATGACATTAAAGTTCTAGGCATTGGAATGACAGGACATGAGCAGTATCGGATATCTTCATATAACCGTACTACAAAATCATTTACCGTTCTCATCTATTCCAGTGGAGCAAACGGAAAAGGGTGGGCCGATGTCTCAATTCCCTCAACCATTCAAAACGGAAAATACTACAACAATCAAAATTCAAAATTAGACTTTCGCGGAGAAGGCATAAAAAATGGACAAAAATACTCCATCCAAATTGTCACCAAAAATATAAGCAGAGAAGATGGGAGCGATCTAATGGTTGAAGAAAACTTTGTACCAGCAAAGGTAGTTAGAGATGGTAGATTGGAAGCAAGAATTACCTCAATGAATAAGTTTACCACAATAGAATTCTCCCCCGTTAGATAATCTTATTAACCTCCTCTACATTAAGAATTTTTTGGGCTACATGTAATTTCTGCTGTTTTGCATATCTATGTGCAGCTTTGACTGCTTGCTTAGACTTTCGAGGTAGTTTGCCTACTAAGGCAGACAAACCGACTAAACCTATCCATACACCAAAGGTTTTAATGGATGGATCGTATAAGTAAAAGCATACAGAGGTGGCTACAGTAAGAAAAATGAAAACTGATAAGCGAATGAGCCAAACTAATCGCTTGCAGTCATTGAGATTAAGCATCATCGAATCACAATGAATACAATGAGGAACTTCAAAATTATCCGAATAAACACCACCGTCTAAATCAGCTCGAGGCACGGTCGTCCATTTTCGTCTGTAATCTGTATAATTATTGCACACCAAACACCAATGCTCATCTTTGCTTTCTTCTACAAAATTAAAGATTTCTTCTGCCATTTAGTTTATACTGCTTGAAATTGAAGCTTTTCGCAAGGCGATGCCGGTAGGTTTTATTTTAACTAGACAAAAGTGGATCAAATTTTCATTAATATGGCATTTTTTAATTTAAATAGTGTCTAAATATTCAAACAGGGATGAACGCGATGGAAGGATGCTATTAAATTCCATTCAAGGACTTGGTCCTATCATTCTTTCTAGGCTACTCGATTCTTTTGAGCATTGTCCTTGGAAAATTCTAACTTCCACTAAATCAGAACTTATAAAAGTTCAAGGGGTAGGTGAAAAAGCATGTACAGCAATTGTCAATGCATCTTCCTCAAATTGGCTAGAAAAGGAAAAAGAAAAATTAGCCAATTTAGGTGGACGTTTTCTCTTCGACTCAGAAATCTCAGAAAATTTAAAGGAACTTAATGATACGCCAATCGGCTTATATTGCCTCGGAGAAGTCCCACCCCTGCCTTGCCTTTCGATTGTAGGTACGAGAGTACCATCTATGTACGGTAAAAGAATGGCCAGAAAGATAGCCTCCGAGTTAGCCAATGCTGGAATTTGTGTTGTTTCTGGAATGGCAAGAGGGATTGATAGCGAAGCTCATGCGGGCGCCATAGAGGCGGGCGGGCATACAGTAGCTTTTCTCGGAAGTGGTCTTGATATCATTTATCCACCAGAGAACTTGGAACTCTACAGAAAGATAATTTCCTCAGGAGCTGTATTATCTGAGTTCCCGCTGGGAAGAAGAGCCGACCGAAGAACATTCCCGATGAGAAATCGTCTAGTTGCCGGGGTATCGCTCGGTGTCTTAGTTATAGAATCTGCAAGCTCTGGAGGTAGTATGATCACGGCAAAATTCGCGGCCGAGCAGGGACGGTCAGTCTTTGCCTTGCCGGGAAGGGTAGACCAAGCTGAATCCCAAGGTTGCCTTGATCTCATTCGAGACGGTGCAACCCTAGTGCGTAATGCTAGTGACATAATTGAAGAGATAGCACCAATGATTCCCGCCAAGGAAATGTCTACAGGTAAAAGTTTTATTAAACCAACAAATGGTGATTATTCATTCTTATCTCAGGATGAACAACTTATCGTGAGATGCTTGAGTGAAGGAGATTCTTACGCAATCGATAAGCTACATATCCTTACCAAGCTTCCCCTCTCACAAATCATGTCATCTTTAACCATGTTGGAAATACGCGGGATAGTCGCAAAGCGTACAGACGGTCTCTATGAATCAACTGGCTACCCTCTGAAAAATTAAAATTCTCTTTTGTTAGGTTGCTTTTATGAAATTTGCGCCCTTGAATGCGAGAACAGTTTAGGGGAGCCCAAGGATGATGGGCTGAGATGCTGGATCCGCACCCACCAGCGACCCTTCGAACCTGATGCGTCTTGCGCCGTAGGAAAAACTTTTTTTAGTTGTATATTAAGAAGATTTTTTCGGCCTAAGGTGTAACATAAACCATATTAATATGATCCAAAAAGTCGAAGATTCTCAAGAAGGAAAGTCTCTCTTTCCAAAATCCAAAAGAGTATATTTAAAAGGAAACTTGCACAACCTGGAGGTTCCGATGCGAGAAATTGAACTTTCCGAAACCAACTTACCAAACGGTGGCACAGAAAAGAATCAACCAGTTCGAGTATACGATACATCCGGACCATGGGGAGACCAGGATTTCCACGGCGATGTCGAAAAAGGGCTTCCCTCTCTTAGAAGTCATTGGATAAAGGATCGCGGTGATGTGGAAGTTATTGTAGGTCGGGATAGCAAACCATCGGATAACGGATTCTTGTCAGATCGACATGACAAAAGATCAAGAGAGAGATCCAATGAGCTTCCAGACTTTGACCGTTCTCAGATTTCTGTCCTAAAAGCCAAGGAGGGTTCCCCTGTCACGCAACTTCACTACGCAAGGGCTGGCATCGTTACACCGGAGATGGAATTTGTTGCCATTCGTGAAAACATGAAACTTCAAACTTTGGCAGAAACTCTGGAAACATCGCCTGATGAACTAAGTAGTTCGCTGAACCATCAACATATTGGAAATTCATTCGGAGCATCCATTCCTAAAAGGATTACGCCTGAATTTGTTAGAGATGAAGTTGCCCGTGGGCGTGCAATTATCCCTGCAAACATTAATCATCCAGAGCTGGAACCGATGGCTATTGGGCGAAACTTTCTTGTCAAAATAAATGCAAACATAGGAAATTCAGCAGTGGCTTCTTCGATCGAAGAAGAAGTTGAAAAAATGCGTTGGGCAACTAAATGGGGAGCCGACACCTTGATGGATCTTTCAACTGGCAAAAATATTCATCGCACACGCGAATGGATTCTTCGTAATTGTCCAGTTCCTGTTGGAACGGTTCCTATCTATCAGGCCTTGGAGAAGGTTGGCGGGAAACCCGAAGATTTAACTTGGGAAATTTTCCGTGATACTTTAATCGAGCAGGCGGAACAAGGAGTTGATTATTTTACCATTCATGCAGGAGTTTTACTCAGGTATGTACCCATGACCCGCAATCGAATGACGGGTATTGTAAGTAGAGGAGGATCCATTATGGCCAAATGGTGCCTAGCTCACCACAAAGAAAATTTCCTCTTTGAGAAATGGGATGCGATTTGTGATATCATGGCTGCCTATGATGTTTCCTTTTCAATTGGCGATGGCCTAAGACCAGGCTCTATTGCAGATGCCAATGATGAAGCCCAATTTGCAGAGTTAAAAACTCAAGGTGAATTAACCACTCGAGCCTGGAACAAAGGTGTTCAAGTTATGAACGAAGGACCTGGCCATGTTCCTATGCATATGATCAAAGAAAATATGGATAAACAATTAGAATGGTGTCACGAAGCACCATTTTATACACTTGGTCCATTAACGACAGATGTGGCCCCAGGCTATGATCATATAACCAGCGGGATAGGTGCCGCTATGATTGGATGGTACGGTTGTGCCATGCTATGTTATGTTACCCCCAAAGAACATCTCGGTCTACCAGACCGCCAGGATGTGAGAGAAGGTGTTATCACTTATAAATTGGCGGCTCATGCTGCTGATCTGGCTAAGGGGCACCCAGGTGCTCAGTATCGTGACAACGCATTATCAAAAGCACGATTTGAATTCCGTTGGGAAGATCAGTTTAATCTTTCCCTTGATCCAGAAAAAGCGAAAGAATTCCATGACCAGACGCTTCCTCAAGATAACGCAAAAACAGCTCACTTTTGCTCCATGTGCGGGCCACATTTTTGTTCCATGAAGATTACCGAAGATGTAAGGAGATATGCAGATGAGCAGGGCCTCAATAATGACTCCGAAGCCATTACTGCAGGTATGGCACAGAAAGCAAAGGAGTTTATCGATTCTGGTGCAGAAATTTATTCTGGACCTGCCTCGAAAGAATGAATGTTTTCATTAATGACGAGCCTAGAGAGTTGAATCAAGGCACTACCCTAGATGGGCTCTCGCGGGAATTAGGCTTGGAAAGTCAGAAGGGCTGGGCAATTGCTCTCAATGATTCAATCATCCCTAAAGAGAGACATCTTAAATCCATCCTTTCTGAGGGTGATCGTGTACTAATCATTAAAGCTACACAGGGTGGATGAATTCAGCTCCTCTGGCTATTTTAATAACAAGCTCTTCCATTAAGTCGGGGGAGACTGATACTTTACATGAGCTATTTGAAATTGGTCTCCAAAGACTTCATCTCCGCAAACCTCATGCCCGCCCAATCGAAGTGGCAAAGCTCCTCGATTCAATCCCAAGCACCTACCATAATCGTATTGTGCTTCATCGTTTTCCAGAATTACTGAAGGACTTCACATTAGCTGGTTATCATTTTCATAGTGAAGAAAAGCTATTGGAAATAGATGGTACACGTAGTCGTTCACTTCATAGATTAAGCGAACTGCAAAATATTGAGGAGCCAATAGATTATTGCTTCTTTGGCCCTGTCTACGAATCTATATCCAAAAAAGGCTATATTCCAAAAGTTTCATTGCCAGAGCTTGGGGGGATACTTTTTAGCCTCAAAAAAAAGAAGTCGAACAGTCCGCTTGTTTACGCACTAGGAGGAGTACGCAGAAGAAAGGTACCTGAACTGTTTAACCTTGGATTTGATGGAGTTACTTTGCTTGGATCCATCTGGGGAAAAAGAGATCCTGTCGCCGCTTTCGAAAGATACCAATTTATTGAAAGAAGCGTATGGGCAAAGAAGGAAAAAGAGAAAGGGCTTCTCGCAAGGTTGCTTGCCAAAGAGGAAGACTAATAAAGAAAATGAGATACTCACCACTGATGTGCCTCACAAGAGACGAACCGCGGTCTTCTCATAATCAGCAAGTGAAATCGATGATAGAAGGGGGGGCTCATTTTATTCAATTGCGTTCGAAGTCGATCCCGTACCCAAACCTACTACTCGATGCAAAAAAAGCTGCAGATATCGCGAAGTCGGCCAAGGCCCGTTTGATTATTAATGACCATATTGAGCTTGCCCGTGAGATAGATGCAGATGGAGTACATCTTGGAAAAAACGACCCTCCGCTTAAACTAGCAAGGAAATATCTGCCTTCAGGAAAAGTAGTGGGGAAAACGGTTCACAACTTGCAAGAAGCGGAAGAAGCCAAACGAGAGTCGCCCGACTATGTTGGTCTGGGTCCATATCGAGCAACCTCAACTAAAAAAGATATTTTGCCCGTTCTTAGTGACCTTGAGTTTAAATCAATAGCCCAAGTGCTAGACCCCATTCCTGTTTATTTAATTGGTGGCTTAACCTGTGATGACTTTGAACTGCTCGATACCCTTGGTCTCTCTGGTCTCGCCATTTGTTCATCTCTCTTTTCAGGAGACCTTGCTCATAATGTTCACACAGCATTATCTAAATCTCTTTCTTATACTAATCCAGTAAATTCCTAACACTTTCTATGAGCACTGATCCCCTAGAGATTGCCGGAACTTCATTTACTTCCCGCTTGTTTGTTGGAACTGGTAAATTTTCATCCGGACCTATATTGAAAAAGACTATCGCCAACTGTGAATCTGAGCTAGTCACTGTTGCAATGAAAAGAGCAAATCCTTCTGTCTCAGAGGATTCAATCTTAGATTACATACAAGATGACCACATCCAACTTCTACCCAATACTTCGGGAGTTAGAGATGCCAAAGAGGCGATCTTTGTATCTCATATGGCCAGAGAAGCACTAGGAACAAATTGGCTAAAGCTCGAGATTCATCCCGACCCCAAGTATTTAATGCCGGACCCAGTAGAAACTCTTCTTGCAACCGAACAATTAGCCAAAGATGGATTTACTGTCCTGCCGTACTGCCATGCTGACCCGGTCTTATGTAAACGGCTCGAAGATGTTGGTGCATCTGCGGTGATGCCCTTGGGTTCACCGATCGGTAGTAACCGTGGGTTAGAAAGCAGAGAATTCCTAAGAATTATTATCGAGCAGGCACAAATACCTGTGGTTGTGGATGCTGGAATAGGTGCCCCATCCCATGCCGCCGAAGCCCTAGAGATGGGTGCGTCTGCTGTACTCGTGAATACAGCTTTGGCATCTGCGGATAACCCTGCTCACATGGGCATCGCTTTTAGAAAAGCGGTTCAAGCTGGTAGAGAAGCCTACCTTGCAGGATTGGGTGGTAAATCTTTTCAGGCAGCGGCCACCTCTCCTCTAACTGGTTTCTTGGATTAATTGTATCGCATGAATACCTACTCCCCTTTTTCCGAAATACTGAAAAGGCAAAACTGGACAACTCATAGTCAAGATCTACACCAATCCACAACCTTTGAGGTTGAACGGGCAATCAGTCGAGAGGGCAGAGGTGGGATTGAGGACTTAAAGGCATTACTCTCACCTGTGGCTGGAGAAAAATATCTCGAACACATGGCTAGACTTTCCCATGATCTTACAAGAAAAAGATTTGGCCGGGCGATTCGCTTGTTTGCTCCAATGTATTTGTCGAATGAATGTAATAATATTTGCGATTATTGCGGCTTTAGTATGCACAATAATATAGCGAGAAAAACTTTAACAGATGCTGAAATTCTTAGAGAAGCGGGAATACTAAAGAAGAAAGGATTTGATCATATTTTACTCGTTACTGGTGAATCGAGTAAGCAGGTGGGCATAGATTATCTCTCTCATGCACTGGAACTACTACGACCATACTTTGCTAATCTCTCAATCGAGGTTCAGCCACTGAAAGAGCAAGAATATGCCACACTGATCAAACATGGTATGCATGCGGTTATGGTCTATCAAGAGACATACGATCAGAAAAGTTACTCTAGGCATCACCTAAAGGGGAAAAAATCAAATTTTGACTGGCGTTTAGATACAGCTGACAGACTTGGAAAAGCTGAAGTCAACAAAATCGGACTTGGCTGCCTATTCGGACTTACACAGGATTGGAGAACGGACGCCTTTTATGCAGGCATACACTTGGACTACCTTGAGAAGAAATACTGGAAGACCAGTTACTCCATGTCTTTTCCAAGGATTCGTCCATATGAAGGGGAAAATATTGTAGCCGTTGATTTGCAGGATCGTGACTTGGTTCAATTAATTTGTGCGTTTCGAATTTTCAACCAAGAACTCGAGCTCACTCTTTCAACCCGAGAAAGTGGGAAATTCAGAGAAAATCTTCTTCCTTTGGGTATTACGACCATGAGTGCAGGCTCCAAAACGAATCCTGGAGGGTATTCAGATGATGCTAAGTCTTTAGAGCAATTTTCTATTTCAGATGAACGCTCCCCTCGGGAAATCTCATCCAAACTAAAGATGATGGGGTATGATCCGGTTTGGAAAGATTGGGACTCCTCCTACGATCAGCCGAAATCTCAGAGAAAAATGAAAGTTGAATTGCTCACCACTTAATTTTCATGAGCCCGCTCGCCAATACTTCACAAAATTTAAACAAGGAGGAAATCAATCAATACGATCGCCATCTTTCATTGGAAGGGTTTGGCGAGAAGAATCAGCTCAAACTGAAAAACTCATCGGTTTTGGTGGTTGGGGCAGGTGGTTTGGGGTGCCCTGTATTGCAATACCTGACTGCCGCAGGTGTCGGTAGCATAGGCATTATTGATCATGATCAGGTAGACTCTTCTAACTTACAAAGACAAATTCTTTTTGATCATAATGACATTGGAAAACCCAAGTCCGAAGTTGCAGCAACGAAACTATCTCGTCTCAACCCTTTTATCCATATTTCTCCTTTCGTCGAAAAGCTTACCAAATATAATGCAGAAAAAATATTTTCAAATTTTGACCTCATTATCGACGGAACAGATAACTTCGGAAGTCGCTATCTGATCAATGATGCATGTGTATTGTTCGGAAAAGTTTTGATTCACGGATCGATTCACCAGTTTGAAGGAATGGTTAGTGTATTTAACTTCCAAGATGGACCTACTTACAGATGTCTTTTCCCTGAACAACCTGATGCAAATAGCATTCCTTCCTGTGCGGAAGCGGGGGTCCTTGGGGTTTTACCGGGCATAATTGGCTGTTGGCAGGCAACGGAGGCTATAAAGGTACTTACTGGACTGGGAAATCCACTTTCAGGTAAAGTGCTAATCTACAATGCACTTGAACAAAATATCCGTACTCTTGAGCTGCACGCATTGCCCAAAAGTAAAGTAATTAGCAAACTGCCTGAGACATCATATTCTTGCTCATCTGAATCACTTCTAAAAAGAAAAGAGAAGCCGATTGAAGAGATTTCTGAAGAATACCTAAAATCATTGCTTGATGATGGAGAAGACATCCTAATATTGGATGTTCGGGAGGATTGGGAAAGAATACAATATAGTATTAGGCCTTCTCTTCATCAACCTTTGGTCAGCTTAATCTCAGATTCTATCGTTTCCCCAATTGATGAGCTGAATACTCAAAAAAAGATAGTAGTTTATTGTAAGGCTGGCATTCGAAGTCGAGTAGCATGTGAAGCCCTACAATCGATTGGATATAAAAACCTTCTTAATTTATCTGGAGGCATTGATGGATGGAAACAAGCTTTTCCGGAATATAACGGAAATGCATAAACAAGAGTCCTTAAAAATTGGCCTAATTGGGGGTACCGATAGCACTGGTGGAGCGGGAGTTTCGGCGGATATTGAGACTATTGAAAAACTGGGAGCCTCTCCTTTCCCGGTTATAAGCGCAATAACTCTTCAAAGAAATCCATCCAAGTTTCATATCCATAAGGTTCCCTATCATGGACTTAAGAGCCAATTAGAAAGCTTACTCAACGAAGAATTAGATGCTGTCAAAATCGGAATGCTTCCAGATGAAAGCTCTGTTGAATTAGTATCCCAATATATCACTGATTCACCTTGTACTAAAATCATACTCGACCCTGTTCAAAAAACCAGTAGCGGAAAATTTCTCATCCAATCAGGTGCATGGGAAAAATTGATGTTCGAATTGATCCCAAAAGTTAATCTTATCACCCCAAACCTGGATGAAGCACAAAGCCTGACGGGATCCCTTGAATCATCCCAAGAGGAACTTTTGAAAAAATGCAGCAAGATGGAAGTAGAGGCTGTACTGCTCAAAGGGGGACATGGAAAAGGCGATTTATCTACCGATATTCTCTTTGAGAAATCTAAGAGGACAACTAAATTTAGCTGGAAAAGGATTACCGGAGCGACAAGTATTCGTGGAACAGGATGTAGGCTTGCATCTGCGATTGCCTACTATTGGGCAGTCGAAAATGATTTACCCAACGCAGTAAAACTAGCTGGCAGTTTTCTCCAGAACTACCTAAAGGCATCCAAAAATTAACGTCCCAGCGCTTTGCGTATCAATTCCTCAGTCGAGCAATCCTGCCCCAGTTCATCGGCTGCCCTGCGAACCGCTTGGTCAGCATCCATCGCTTTGTAGCCCAAGGTCAATAAAGCAGAAACTGCATCGCCATAAGTTCTTAAATCGGGAGAAATGGAATGATCCGTATCTGTTGAGGTTTTGTCAGCCTCCATAGCAATTGGCTTAGCTAGGGTTGTACCTTTGGGAAGGACTTTGTCTTTAAGTTCGACCACGATTCTTTCCGCTGTTTTTTTCCCAAGTCCTTGTGCCTTTGAAAGCATGCCAACATCTCCCTGTGCAATTGAATTTTTTAAGATAGGAAGAGAAAGAGAACCTAGTAGATTAAGAGCAATTTTAGGCCCTATGCCCGAAACCTTATCCACGATCATACGAAAGAAATCTCGTGACTCACGATCAATAAAACCGTAAAGAGTTTGAGAGTCTTCCCGGTAAGTTGCCTGTATGTGCAACCTCACCGATTCTCCGAGTAGGGGAAGTCTCTCAGATGTAGTCAGAGGTACATTAATTTCATAACCAATTCCACCAGATTGAACCACAGCCAGATTTAATTGGCACTCAACAAGTTTTCCTTCAATAAATGCAAT
This sequence comes from Opitutales bacterium, assembly GCA_038103695.1. Taxonomy (GTDB): domain Bacteria; phylum Verrucomicrobiota; class Verrucomicrobiia; order Opitutales; family Seribacteraceae; genus Chordibacter. The sequence goes on along the minus strand of JAYNZN010000021.1, from coordinate 1,772 downwards.
CATAACTCAACTTGAAGAAAGCCCCAATACATCTTGCATAGAATATAATCCAGGGTCACGATCGACCACCCATTTAGCGGCTCTCAATGCTCCAGCAGCAAAGATACTACGATCAGTCGCCCTGTGTGTAAGTTCAATTCGTTCTCCCATTCCCGCAAAAAACACTGTATGATCGCCTACTACATCTCCTCCGCGAAGGGCATGGGAGCCAATCTCCCGAGATGGACGTTCCCCAACCATTCCATTTCTTCCATGAGCCACATTTTCATCATTGAGTGCTCGTGATTCTTTGAGAATTTCTAACAGTCGATCAGCCGTACCGCTTGGCGCATCCTTCTTTAAACGATGATGCATCTCAATTACTTCAGGATCAAAATCGGATTCTGCGTTAAGTACCCGTGCAGCTTGTTCGGTTAAATAAAAGAGTAGGTTTACTCCAGTAGAAAAATTTCCGGCCCAGACCATGGGAATTTGCGAAGAAAGTTTTTCTATGTCCGATTTTTCATTGGGTTGGTGTCCAGTCGTTCCGATAACCATAGGCTTACCTGCTTCTGCAGAAATTCTTGCCAAGGGCAGGGTGGCTTCCCTTAGCGAAAAATCAATAACCACATCGCAAGAATCAATTCCATCTTTGGGATTATCACCTAAATCAACAGGGTAAGAAATAGTGCATCCATTCTCTTCTGAAATTGAAGAAATAGCTCGCCCCATCCGCCCACCGGCACCGCACAGTAATATATTTAGATTCATGGAATTAGCTCATTGCCTGAAGATTTAGGTTTTCACCGATTTTCTCCAGTAATTTTGCGTGATCAGCAGAAGGAGGGCAAAGTGGAAGCCGCACCTCAGATGATTGGATCATACCAGAAATCTCCAAAAGCCGCTTAACAGGAACAGGGTTAGGCTCGCAAAATAAATCTGTGAATAATCGGTAATGCGCTAGATGAATTTTGCGGGCACTGTCGAAATCTCCGTTCAAAGCAAATTGAACCATTTGAGAAACAATGTCTGGTATTAAATTAGATGCCACACTGATCACCCCTTTAGCTCCGCAGGCCAAGAAAGGAAGTGTAAGTCCATCATCACCAGACAAGACTGTAAAATCATGATCAATCGCAACCATGGTCTCCGAGACTTTTGATGAGCGACCTCCTGCCTCTTTGAGTGCACAGACATGAGGATATTTCTCTCTAAGCCGGCAGACTACATCCGTAGTAATCTCGATCCCACACCTCGAAGGAATGGAATACAGTACAATTGGTTTTTCAGTGACTTCTGCTAGGGAGCAAAAGTGCTTAAATAAGCCCTCACTGCTCGGTTTATTATAATAAGGAGCAACCAACAAAAAGGCATCTGCACCCGCCCGATCAGCAGATTTAGTAAGAGCTAATGCCTCAGCAGTTGAATTTGCACCGGTTCCAGCGATTACCAAAGTGTCATCATCTGCACACTCCACACATTTTCTGATCACCTCTAAATGTTCAGATTCAGAAAGGGTGGGGGACTCTCCGGTTGTTCCGCAGGGAACTATTCCCGCGATGTCCGCCCTAAGCTGGCTGTCAATTAAGCATTCTAAATCTGCATAGGCAACATTGCCTTCTGCCATTGGGGTAACCAAGGCGGTATGCACTCCATGAAGTCGATTCTTGTCCATTGTCTAGTTTTGTGAAATAAGCAAAGTAACACTTAAGTGTTTTCTTTTGTCTTTTGTCGAGAGAAACTCGGAGTGGTCAACTTTTTAATGGTGGAAACTCACAGGATTCGCAATTTTT
>JAYNZN010000060.1:0-5932 GCA_038103695.1 Opitutales bacterium | reverse complement strand
GCTCGCTCTGTCGGTAAGGACCATGGGGTCCTCCACAATCGGGTCCTTCATCCCAATCGAGTCCGGCCCATCTGAGGGCATCGAAGATCGCCAGTTCAGATGCAGTCGAAGACCGCTGGCGGTCTGTATCCTCAATCCGTAAAATGAACTGGCCGTTATGTTTGCGAGCATAGGCAAGATTGAACAAAGCCATGTAGGCGGTTCCCAGGTGGGGAGCCCCAGTGGGCGAGGGAGCAATGCGGGTGCGTACAGTAGCGGTCATTGGTCGAGCAAATAAAACCGATTATCATACGCATCTTGAACTCAAGGACGATAAAATTCAGTCGTTCCTTGCCATACCATTTGAACGAGGATACGAAAAACTGGATGAAGACTCTAATAGTGGGCGCAAACGGAAAAGTCGGAACCATACTCTCTGGGCAAATGTGGGCGGCTCATGGGTTTTCTCCAGTTGCCTTGATCAGAGATGCCCGACAGCAGACCAAGTTTACCGCTTTGGGAGTTCCTTCGGTTGTTGGAGACTTGGAGGCGGGCATTGCAGACTTTTTGCCGGGCATGGATACGGTTGTTTTCACTGCCGGGTCCGGTGGGCATACAGGTCCGGAAAAAACAATCGATGTGGACCAAAATGCGGCGGTACGATTGATTCAAGATTGCAAGAAAAACGGAGTGAAACGGTTTATCATGGTCAGTGCTATTGGGGCAGATCCCGCAAGTGAGTCTACCCGGATCCAGCACTACCTAAGAGCAAAGGGGGTGGCGGATGGTGCACTGAGGGCTTCCGGTCTAGATTATGTTATTTTAGCTCCAGGTACTTTGTTGGAGGAAAAAGGCACGGGAAGGATTGAGGCTGCTCAGGATTTGGGGCATCATGGGTACCTGCCAAGGGAGGATCTTGCGGACTGTATTATTGAATCCATCCGTAATTATAATTGTGTGGGTAAAACTATTGAGCTTATATCTGGTGGAAAGAAAATAAAAGATGCCATTGCGGGTGCGGTAGGTGGTGCCGCAATGCCCCCTGTTTTGTGAGTAAGATTTCCCCTTTCCTTCTTGAGGAATATGAAAAACATGACATAACAGGGATTCAATTCCATACATCTCTTTGAATTGAACCAAAAAACAGCAGATTTTTCCCAACGCCGGCTCCCCGAGGAGCCTTTTTTTTGATTTTTTTCCTGCACCATGCCAAAACGAACTGATCTCGAACACATCCTCATTATTGGCTCCGGCCCGATTATAATCGGACAAGCTTGCGAATTTGACTACAGCGGTGCCCAAGCCTGCAAGGCTCTTCGTGAAGAAGGCTATCGGGTATCTCTCGTCAATAGCAACCCGGCCACCATCATGACGGATCCCGAATTTGCGGATGCTACTTATGTCGAGCCGCTCACGGTCGAGAGTGTGACCAAAATTATCGAAAAGGAAAAGCCTGATGCACTTCTTCCCACCCTTGGCGGACAGACCGGACTTAATCTTTCTTTGGATCTTTTTCATGCGGGTGTACTGGAGGCAAACGGGGTGGAGATGATTGGAGCGAAACCGGATGCGATCAAAAAAGGCGAGGACCGTGAGCTTTTCAAGCAGGCAATGCTCAAAATCGGTCTGGATGTGGCCCGTTCTTTTTCCATTACCTCCTTGGAGGAAGCCCAGTCACATTTGGAAGAGCTTGGGGACTTTCCCATCATTTTGCGTCCGGCGTTTACCCTTGGGGGAACCGGAGGAGGGATTGCTTACAACCGGGAAGAGTTTGACGCCCTTGTGAAGAAGGGACTCGATGCATCTCCAGTCAACCAGGTGTTGATGGAGGAGTGCCTCCTTGGGTGGAAGGAATATGAGATGGAGGTAATGCGCGATTATAAGGACCAGTGCGTGGTCATCTGCTCGATCGAAAATTTTGACCCTATGGGTGTTCACACGGGAGACTCGATCACCATTGCCCCGGCGATGACTCTTTCCGATAAGGAATATCAGCTAATGCGAGATGCATCCTTTGCCTGTATACGTGAAATTGGGGTGGAAACAGGAGGGAGCAATATTCAGTTTTCCACCGATCCTCAAACCGGTCGGATGGTGGTGATTGAAATGAACCCCCGGGTATCCCGCAGTTCCGCCCTGGCATCCAAGGCGACCGGGTTTCCCATTGCCAAGTTTGCGGCCAAGCTGGCCGTGGGGTATTCGCTCGATGAACTGCGAAATGATGTAACCAAAGAAACGCCTGCTTCCTTCGAGCCATCCATTGATTATGTGGTGACCAAGGTTCCTAGGTTTACTTTCGAAAAATTTCCAGAAACCGATTCCACTCTGACCTCTGCGATGAAGTCAGTGGGCGAAGCCATGGCCATTGGGCGAACTTTTAAGGAATCCTTTCAAAAAGCGATGCGTTCCCTTGAGATTGGATTAAAAGGTTTTGAGGCAGGTAAGCTGACGGATCAGGATCTCGATAAATCGGCCTTGCGGGCAGGGGTTAAAAGACCATCTGCAGACCGTCCTACTTTTCTTTACAAGGCACTTGATGCCGGAATGACTGCTGAGGATCTTTCCAGCCAGTCTGGAATTGATCCGTGGTTTACACAACAGCTTGAGGAATTGTATCACATTGGACAGTTTCTTCGTGCCACCAACCTTGAATCCATTGATTCGGAAGCCTTCCGTCAGGCAAAAGAGTCAGGTTTTTCTGACCGCCAACTCGCAGATTACTGGAACTGTTTGCCATCTGAAGTACGGGCGAAGCGTGTGTCCATGGGGCTTGAGACCACATTTAGGTTGGTCGATACCTGTGCGGCTGAGTTCGAGGCATTTACACCGTATTATTATTCCTCTTATGGGGATGAAAACGAGATTAAGAAATCGGATAAGAAAAAGATTATGATTCTCGGAGGGGGTCCAAATCGGATCGGGCAGGGGATTGAGTTTGATTATTGCTGTGTGCATGCGTCTTTTGCCCTTCGGGATGCCGGGTTTGAGACAGTGATGGTGAATTCCAATCCGGAAACCGTCTCCACGGATTACGACACCTCGGACCGTCTCTATTTTGAGCCGTTAACCCTGGAAGATGTTTTAGAAATTTATCACCAGGAAGAGTGCGATGGGGCGATTGTTCAGTACGGCGGGCAAACCCCGCTGAATCTGGCGACTGGCCTTAAGGATGCTGGCGTCAATGTGATTGGCACATCACCTGAGAGCATAGATCTTGCCGAGGATAGAGAAAAATTTAAGCAAATTCTTGATCAAATCGGATTGAAGCAGCCCCAGAACGAAACTGCTTTACACCCAGATGAAGCGGCGGAAAAAGCCGCCCGTATCGGCTATCCTGTTTTGCTTCGCCCCTCCTTTGTGTTGGGCGGGCGGGGTATGTTTATTGTCTACGATGAAGAGGAGCTTAATGGGGTGGTTAAGGAAGCCTTTGCGGTGGCTCCGGGCAAGCCTGTTTTGCTTGATAAATTTCTCGAGGAAGCGATCGAGCTGGATGTTGACTGTATCTCTGATGGGGAAACCACCGTGGTGGGCGGTATGCTTCAGCATATTGAGTTTGCTGGCGTACACAGTGGGGATGCCGCGATGGTGCTTCCCCCTCACGATCTTGAGACATCGATGATCGAAGAAGTGAGGGAGGCATCCCATGCCTTGGCCAAGGCTTTAAAGGTTATTGGATTGATGAATATTCAATTCGCGATCAAGGACGGAGAACTTTTTATGATCGAGGTCAACCCACGTGCCTCTCGCACGGTTCCTTTTGTAAGTAAAGCGATTGGGGTTCCACTGGCCAAGCTTGGCGCCCGGGTGATGGCGGGAGCAAAACTCAAAGACCTTGGATTCACGCAGGAAATTACCCCCAAGCACTGGGCCATCAAGGAAGCGGTTTTTCCCTTTAGTAAATTTCCCGGCTCTCCGATTGTGCTTACACCAGAAATGCGAAGCACCGGAGAGGTGATGGGACAGGATGAGGATTTCGGGATTGCCTTTGCCAAGACCCAAATGGCCGCCAAACCCTCCTTGCCCTTGGAGGGGACTGTTTTTATCAGCGTCAAAGACTCAGATAAGCCCAAGGCTTTGGAAATTGCCAAGGGATTACACGATCTTGGTTTTTCATTTTATTCCACCGAAGGAACCGCTAGATTTCTCAATGAAAATGGGATCAAGGCAAAGTCTACCCTTCGAATAAGCGAGGGGCGACCCAATGTGGCGGATCTGATCAAAAACGGTAAGATTCAGTTAGTGATCAATACACCGCTCGGCCTGATTCCAAGGCGCGATGAAAATGGAATTCGTAGTGAAGCGGTTCTTAACAGTGTCCCGGTCATCACCACTCTTGGTTCTGCTTACGCGGCTTTGCAGGGCATCCGGTCCCTCAAAGAACAGGATTTCTCCGTCAAGTCACTCCAGACGTACCATCCCGCATGAGCCCTTCGGTTGTAGCTTTGCTTCATGGTCCGGATCAACCCGGATTGGTTGCCAAGACAGCCGGATGGATTCACCAACGTGGAGGAAATGTGCTGCACGCTGATCAACATCTTGACCGCGATGAGAATATCTTTTTCCAAAGAGTGGAATGGCAACCGGGCAGCCATCACTCTGTTGAGGAAGAGATGCAGTCGTTTGAGAAATTGGTAGGCGGGGATTTAGGCATGGAGGTACGCCTGGCAAGAAGCGATCATCGTCCGAGGGTTGCCTTGATGGTTACTAAGGCGGATCATTGCTTTCATGACCTTGCTCTGCGCCAGCGGGCTGGGGAGTTGAGTGCAGATTTGGCCGGGGTTCTTTCCAACCATGAGACACTACGCTCGGTAGCAGATTCCTATGCTTTACCCTTCGTCTTTCAATCAGTTACCGAGGAAAACAAAGCGAGTGCCGAGAGGGAGCAACTTTCCTGGATTGCGGATCACAAGATTGATCTACTCATCCTTGCCAGATATATGCAGGTGCTCTCAGCGGATTTCCTTGAGAATGTTGGTTGCCAGGTAATCAATATCCATCACTCCTTCCTTCCCTCCTTTGCCGGAGCCAAGCCCTATCATCAGGCGCACAAGCGTGGGGTTAAGTTAATTGGGGCAACCGCTCATTATGTGACTCAGGATTTGGATGAGGGCCCGATTATCGAGCAGGATGTTGCCCGAGTCAGTCATCGAAACAGCACCAAGGAATTAATTGAGCGTGGGCGCGATCTTGAGAAGCTGGTTTTGGCTGCAGCCGTCCGGCGTCACCTGCAACACCGTGTACTCGTCTACGGCAATAAGACGGTGGTCTTTGATTAGATCGGTACTTACTGAGAAATGGAATTTAACTTGGAAGCGATATTATGGTATGCATTGGCAGCAGATTGCTCGTTTGCTTTCACGGTTACTTGGTTTTTGAAGGACTGGTATGATTCAGCTGCTCCCAAAGTTTCCAAACATTTCCCTGCTACCAAAGGATGGACTATCGCCTATCTTGTACTTACTCTGTGGCTGGGTTCCTCGTTGCTTCGAGCGGGTATTCTTCCGTGGTAAAATAGATTAGGCCAAAACTCCATTGACGCATTTTCCAATCCCGTCCTTGGTGGCGTAGAAGGGGCGCTTTTCCACCTCATAGGCGGTTTTCGGGTTGATGCCCATAATCGTGTAAATAGTGGCATGGAGATCCTCGATTGAAACGGGGTCCTTCACTGCCATCAGGGGGCGCTCATCCGCAGTAGCACCGTGCACATGGCCCTTCTTCACTCCGCCTCCCCACATCATCACGCTGGATCCGCCGGTGAAGTGACGGTGCAGGCCGTATTGCTTCATTTCCTTGAGCTTGTCCGTCCGTGCTCTCGACTGGTCGGGCGCGGAGGAACCGGGCACTCCCTCGATCATCATATCCCGGCTGAATTCGCTGGCGAGGATGACGAGGGTGCGGTCGAGCAGACCGCGGGCTTCCAGATCGAGAATGAGTTGGGCGACTGGTTGATCAA
>JAYNZN010000020.1:0-29003 GCA_038103695.1 Opitutales bacterium | reverse complement strand
CTTTTACATCGAGTACGAGAGGAGCCCCCTTGTAGGTATTCGATTTTTCAACCGGAAATAGAACAGGTGTAAGGGTGTTCTGACCTAATTCAGGGTCAAAAAGATAGGCCTCATCTATTACATAATAACCAGATTGGTAAGACATTCCACGGTTGTCGTAATCTGCACCATTCAACATACCCTCTCCTGTCATGCGTATTGTGTAATCTTCCAAGTAGTAAACAATAAGGCCTTCATCCGAAAAATTATTGTCTTCAATTTGAGATTTAAGATAAGCAACACCAGCTGCTACGGGGAGATCGAGGGTTCCCCATTGATCATAAATAGGACTAATCTTAATTGCGTAGGATTCGTTGCCATCTCCTTCATAGAGATCAAACGTAGCCGTTTGCGAGAAAGCAGTGCTAGCCGCAATCCCTGTTAGGGTTAATAGTAATAGTAGTTTTTTCATTTTATGATACTGAGTTTATTATTTTGGTTTTGGATTGGACAATTTTACGATTTTAAGAAATTGCCCGAGAATTAAGAAATTAGCATTTTTGGTTAAAAAAAGTTAATGCGTAGCATTATTATATAACAAGTTCATTATTCATAGACAATAATTAGCATCAAACCCAAAAAAAATACAATTATTGTGCAAAAAGTTTTATTAATTTTTGGATTATCAAATTTTTTAACCTAAGGGCTCCAAATCTCTTGTTATGCATTAATGGAGCGAATAGGATATCTTGAATGAATATTTATTATCCAAAATTCACATTTTTATTAGCAATCATACTTGGTTCTATTTTTCCCCTTACAGGACATGCCCAACTCAAGTTATGGATCAGTTCTTTTCAGGACCAATCCTATTATGAACAGATGGCGGACTTATACCAAAAAAAGATTGGCAAACAATTAAACATAGAAGTAGAGGCTTATGGCTTTCGGGAAATGCCCGATAAGCTCGGTGCGGTGATGAGGACCGGCGAGGGAGCCCCCGATCTTGTGCAGTTGGATGAGACTTTTTTTGGGGTTTTTCTTAATGGGCCTTCTCCCTTCGTTGATCTGACGAAAAAAATTCGTAAATCAAAGCTCAACAAGAATTTACACAAGCAAAGGGTAGATGTTTTTACCTACGAAGATAAAACCTATGGGGTTCCTCAATCTTTGAGCGCACTAGTTCTTTACTACCGCAAAGACATGTTTGAAGATTTTGATATTAAGCCGGAGGACATTACCACATGGAAAGACTTTGCAAATGTCGGTGAAAGGTTGATAAGCGAGAATGGACAAAGGTTACTTGCTTTGGATGGTACACTTTTCGATTCTTTGCTACGCCAAAAGGGGAGTGATTTATTTGATGCCAAGGGTAATTTTATACCTGATGAGGATATTGCGATTTCTATCTTATCTGAATTTGGCAAGATGGCCGAAAAACAGATCGCAGTTTTGCCTGATCGTGGATCCATCTTTGACCCAGTCTTTTTTAGCGGAGATCTGGAAATGGGAGAGGTTCTCTGTGTAATTGGGGCAGATTGGTATGGGCTCGACCTTTTCCAGCAATTTGCCCCCGGTATGAAAGGAATGTGGGGCATGCTGCCGCTACCAACCTGGAAAACTCCCGATGGTTCCCTCGGGCCCCGTACTGCCACCTTTGCTGGACAAGGGCTGATGATTATGAACTCCAGTAAAAAACAGGATGAAGCGTGGGATTTTATAGAATTTGTAATGACCGATCCCGATGCCAACGCGGAACGCTTTTTACAGGGAAACAGTTTTCCTGCTTACCAACCATCCTGGACGGACCCCCGTATCCTGGGCGAACAACCTTATTTTGAGCAATCAATGGGAGATTTGTTGGTTGAGCTAGCAGAGGAAATTCCTCCAGTCACGGTAAATCCAGGCCGTCCCCAAGCTATTTTTCTGATGAAAGAAAATTTCTTTTCCTCGGTCATGTATGGCACCTTATCCCCGGAAGATGCCATCACCCGTATGCGTGATGCCATGAAGTCTGGATTTGGAGGTGGTCCGCCCGATGAACAACCCTGATTTCATCTTTCCGCGGTTCACACATACTAAGTAGGCCGGGCTAAAGAGAGAATATGAGACGAGTTGGCCCTCTTGTTCTTCCATTTACCGCCCTCTGGGGCTTTTTCTGGCTTGCTCCCTTTTGGATCGGGTTAGACATTGCACTGAGCACACCAGGTGCATCCGGATTCAAAGACCTTTCTTTTGCCCAGTTTGAACGGGTATTGAATGATCCAAAATTTTTACATTCATTGGAAAATACGACCGTTTATGTCTTGGGTACGGTATTGATTACTCTTGGCGTAAGCTTTTTTCTGGCCCTTTCCCTGAGTGGAATGGGCCGAATGGTACGCTCGGTTTGTCTCTTTTTACTCCTCATACCCGGTTTCGCCCTGCCGGGCAGCCTAGCAACCTTGTTTTATTTATTTTTCCACGGTAAATCCGGTGCGTTAAACCAGTTTATTGTAATTCCCTTGGGCTTTGAGCCCGTGAACTGGATGATGGACCCGGCGTGGATATTGCCCTGCCTGGTGATGCAGGCAGTATGGAGGTGGACGGGGTTGGTCACTCTGGTCTTGTATTGTGGAATATGTGCGATTCCTAAGTGGCAATTTGAAGTTGCCCAGATTGAGGGAGTCTCTGCGTGGTACCGGGTGAGAACCATTTTTTTCCCCGGTATCCGGCATTTGCTTCTTTTTGCCGGTGTTTTTCTGGCGGTTGATGGGGTGGCCGCTTTTTCTGGGGCGTACAATTTACTTGGAGGTTCCGGAGGAGTTCTGGATTCGGGCTTACTCTTTGTTACCTACGCCTATCAGGTGGCCTTTCCCGGGGGGAGTGGCAGGTTTGATCTTCCCATGGCTTCGGCGGGCTGTGTGTTGGTAGCAAGTGCCACAGCCTTTGGAGCGTGGTTTATTTTATGGGTGCAAAGACAAAGGGATAACCGAATATGATAGGTCTCGTTTATCGAATGCTTACCGGACTGATTGTTTTAGCAGCGTCCTACCCCTTTGTGTGGATGTTGGCATCTTCCTTCAAAACGAATCGTGAAATCTATCAACCTGGCAAATTTCTACCAGATTCATTGGATCCTTTTGCGTATCGCTTATTATTTTCCGGAGAGTTATTTGATTTCTCCGCCGTACTTGTGCGATCGATTCTACTATCCGCTGGGCAGGCAGTGCTGGCGTGCTTCCTTACCGCCGCTACTGGTTTTGCTCTGGCCAAGGGAACATTCCGTGGGAAATCTCTCCTGTTTGGGGCTGCATTACTGATCATTCTTTACCCCAAGCAAGCGATGAGCCTTGCCCTGTTTGAATGGTTGGCAAGGTTGGGAATTACTGGAAATTATTATGGATTGTTGTTTTCTGGAGTGGCCAGTGGATTGGGAGTGATCTTTTTTACCCAAGTTTTTCGAAAAATTCCTGATGAGCTGATTGATTTAGCCAGGTTGGAGGGACAATCTCTCACCCTTCTTTTTTTCACTCTTCTTCCCTTGGTGATGCCCGCTTTCCTGACCTATGGAATTCTTCATTTCTTTCTATCGTGGCAGGAACATCTGCTCCCTCTTCTGGTATTGGGTAAAGAGCAACTTACTTTACCACTTGTTTTGGCAAAACTTGGGGATTCCAGTTATCGGATACCGGAGGCTGTTGGACTCGCAGCTGGGGTCTTGGCTATGGTTCCTTTTATTCTTCTTTTTGGCTACTTTTTTAGGCGCATAAGAACCGCTCTTTCGGACTGGGTGGTGTCCTGAATTTCAGATCCGTTTCCCGGTGTATCTTTCAAACCAGTGAGCCTTTTCCAGGTCCGGTGATATTCCAATATTTTCTTTTACCTTATGTTTTGAACTGTAAGTTTTTATGTAAATAACATTATGGGGTATTGAAACCTCAAAAATTTGATGGTCACCCAAGTTTTCCACCCGGTTTATTGAGCCGATTATTGCACCCTCTTCGGGAGTGGTAAGTAGCCAGTTTTCTGGTCTTATTCCAAGGGTGATTGAACCGAGGGGAAGGTCCTGATTGGGGACAGGAAATTGAATCGAGCCGGATTGAAAAATAAGGCCATTTTCTTCCCCTTTTTTCAACCTTCCATCGAGGCAAACGACCCCGGGTGAGCCAACAAATTCAGCTACAAATCGATGGGCTGGACGATGGTAAATTTCTTCGGGTGTACCGGTTTGCAGAATCTTTCCTTTTCTCAATACACAAATTCTTTCTCCCAGGGTCATAGCTTCCGCCTGATCATGAGTGACATAGAGGGTGGTGCGTGGCGTGGCCTGGTGTAAATGGGCTAGTTCGGTGCGCATTTTTACCCGAAATTGAGGATCTAAATTGCCCAGCGGTTCATCAAATAAATGAATCTTAGGGTCACTCGAGAGTAGGCGACCCAGGGCCACCCGTTGTCTTTGCCCGCCACTTAGCTGAGCAGGCTTACGAGAAAGGAGTTCATAGATGTCGAGTTTTTTGGCAACGCTTTCCACTTTTTGCCGAATTTCAGGTGCCGATAATTGCCTGACCTTTAATCCATATGCCATATTATCGCGTACTGAAAGATGGGGGAACAGGGCATAGTGCTGAAAGACCATACCGATATCTCTCTCTTCTGGCAGGAGTTTACTTGCATCCTGTCCAAGAATTTTCATCGATCCTCGCGTTGGGCTTTCCAAACCGGCAACCAATCGGAGCAGCGTGCTCTTTCCACATCCTGAGGGGCCAACGACTACCATAAATTCTCCCTCAGAGACTTCAAGGTCTATAGAATCCAGCGCAAGAACATCGGGCTGGAAGCTCTTGGTTATTTGTTGGAGTGAAATGGCACAGCTCATAGTCTTAATATCCATTCTAGGCATAGAATAAGAAGGGTAAAGCTTTGTCGCTTGAGCCTAGCCCCATGGAAACATAGTATTTTCAAAGAAATGGTTATGAATATTGGCAGCTGCTTGCTTAAAGGATTCGTGGTTTTTGCCTCGGTTATTTGTTTTCTATCCTGCCAGTCGGAAACAAAAAAACCAAAGCGTATAACCAAGACGATGGAAGAGGAATCCCTGGCCAGAATGGATGATTTGATTAAGGGCTGCCAGGTATGCCATGGCGTCAAAGAAGCTCAGCGTGGTCCCATCTTAGACGGTATGGAATATTGGTATCTTTATGACCAACTTCAAAAATTCAGTTCAGGCATACGGGGTGGGAATCCAAAAAATCGTTCCGAGCATTTAATGGGTGTGGGCATAAAGAAGATAAAAAATGATTTGGAATCCGCTTATCTTGCGAACTGGTTTTCCAATCAGGATCCAAAACCTGCTGTGCGTACAGTGGTTGGGGATTTGGAGCGTGGAAAATTATTTTATGAAAGTCGGTGTGCCTCCTGTCATGGAAACAAGGCGGAAGGAAATCGCCTGGTCGCCAGTCCCGCGTTGAACCGTCTGGAAGGCTGGTATTTTCTTGAGCAAATGCGGAAATTCAGATCAGGGGATAGAGGGTACCATCCACTCGATGAGAGCGGTCGAATGATGGCTGCTGCATCTAAAGAAATCACCGATGGTACCTTGAGGGATGTTGTTGCTTATGTGGTGGAGACATATGGTCCGGAAGATATACCATCGACTCGCGAGCTAACTGCTCCCCCGCCTAATTCAAAAAAGCCTTTTTAAGCCCCGTATTGTGCGTGCAGTGCACCGAGGCGTTCGGGGGTGCCCACATCGTCCCATTCTCCATGATAAAGGAGTCCTCCCACGCGGTTGTCAGAAATTGCCTTTTTAAGGCGTGGAATAATCGAAAATTTTTCCACCACCGCTCCCGCAAGGATCGATGGATGATAAAGTGCGATACCGGCGTAGAGAAATTCAGGACTACCTTTCTCGATTACCCGATTTTCAGAAAGCGAAAAATCCCCGCGTTCCCGCCATTCTGGCTTGGGTACAAGGTAGAGCATAGCGAGGTCATCCTCCGGTAAATTTTTGGGCAGGGTGGAGAAATCTAAATCGCACCAGACATCTCCATTAACCAGCAGAAAAGGTTCAGTCCCTAAAAGAGGAAGTGCCTTGGTCATCCCTCCACCTGTCTCGAGAGGTTCGGGACCCTCATCAGAATAGGAAATGGAGAGCCCCCAGGAATGTCCGTCGCCCAATGCCTCCGGTATTTTTTTTCCCAAATGTCCAAGATTGATTACAACTTCGGAAAAACCGGCCGAGCTTAGTTTTTCGAGATGGTGTACGATTAAGGGTTTTCCCCCGACTGGTACAAGGGGTTTGGGGGTATGATCGGTAAGGGGGCGCAGGCGATTGCCGTATCCCGCTGCAAGAACCATAGCCTTCATCGAAGATTAGGGATTGCCAGAAAGTGCTTCTGCCTGTTCGACGATGGCATGAAGGTCGTGCAGTTCTGGGTAAGACTTGAGCACTTTTCTGATATAGCCAAGCACACGGGGAACATCGGATAAATATTGTGGTTTCCCATCCCGGATATTCAGTCGGTGGAAAATTCCGATACATTTCAAATGTCTTTGCAATCCGGCCCAATCAAACCATTTTTGAAAAGTTCCCTCACCCACTTCTGGTCGAAGCAGCCCGTTTTGAATAAGTTGGGTCCGGAAGTTCATTACCTGACGATCGATCCAATCTTCAGCATTCGATCGATAGCAATCCCTGAGAAGAGAGACCAAATCATAGGTGATGGGCCCGTGCATGGCTCCTTGGAAATCAATAATGCCTGGTGAGCCGTCTGCGGTAACCAGAAGGTTGCGGCAATGAAAGTCCCGATGCATGAAAGATTTTGGGATTCCACAAACTCCTTCAATCAATGGCTTTGCGTAAGTGTAAAATTCTTCTTGGCTGATTGCAGGCAGGCACCATTCTCTGAAAATTTCCAATTCTTTGGACTGCCATTGGGTATCAAAGGAGGGGAGTGTCGCGGACCACACTCCAAGGGAGGTTTGGAATCTCGAGATTTCCTGAATGGCCAGGTCGTAAAGATGGTTTCTTTGCTCGCTGATAAGGGCTTCCTGGTAGTGAAGATCACCAAAATCAGTGAGAATGAGAAAACCTTGCTCCAAGTCCTGAAAATGTACTTCGGGAACCTGAATGCCTGCTTCCCTCATTTTTCCGGCTAGATGAACAAAAGAAGCGCAGGGCTCTTTATCTGGTGGGGCATCCATCACCACAAGCGGGCCCGCTTGGGTATGTAATCGAAAATAGCGCCTAAAGCTGGCATCCTCGGAGGCGACTTCCAATTCGCAGGTGCCATAAGGTGTGGATTTATTTATCCATTCGCACAGAAGGTCTCTGCGTTCATCCACCACCATAACTTCCACACTTATCTTCTTCGAAGATGTTGAACTTTAGGTCAAAACAAAATTTTAAAATTACAAAAATAAACCTTAAACACTCCACTCGAGCATGCGCTCAATAGGTAATTGGGCTTGTTGGATCAATTGTTCACTCATGGTAATCTCAGGAGATCCGTCTTTTAAACAGGACAAGAGCTTGGGGAGTGTATTCATTTTCATATACCGACAGTCATTGCACGCACAGTGGCCGGTTGGACCCGCGACAAATTGTTTCTCCGGGAGTTCCCGGGTTAATCGGTGCATCATTCCTGATTCCGTAAGAATGATAAAGGTATCTGAGTGATGATTTTGGCAAAAAGAGACCATTTTTTCAGTGCTGCACACCTCATCGGAAAGATCTCTCACCGATTGAATACATTCTGGGTGGGCGACCACTGGGGCATCCGGGTATTCCAGACGGCACCTTTCGATAGACTCTCGGGTGAACAAGACATGGGCATAACAACTGCCAGGCCAAAGACGCATCTTTCTCCCTGTCTGTCCCATAACCCACTGGCCGAGGTTCTGGTCTGGCACAAAGAGGATTTCTCTGTTTGCCGGCACTTTGCTGACAATATTGACCGCGTTT
The DNA here is from genome assembly GCA_038103695.1 of Opitutales bacterium. GTDB lineage: Bacteria > Verrucomicrobiota > Verrucomicrobiia > Opitutales > Seribacteraceae > Chordibacter. Next base: position 21,079 of record JAYNZN010000020.1, on the reverse strand, counting down.
CCGCTGGTACAAATTACATCGCTTAGTCCCTTGACTGCGGCCGAGCAATTCACGTAGGCAACGACATAAAGATCGGGGTTTTCCTCACGATATTTGGCTAACTGATCTGCTGGACAGGAATCGGAAAGGGAGCAACCGGCATCTAAATCTGGTAGAAGTACGGTCTTGGAAGGATTCAAGATTTTGGCGGTTTCCGCCATGAAGTGAACGCCACAAAATACAATGACTTCGGCATCGGTTTGAGCCGCTTGCCTAGCCAGGCCGAGAGAGTCACCCACATAGTCCGCAACTTTTTGGATTGGGTCGACTTGGTAGTTGTGGCAAAGAATAACGGCGTTTTTTTCTTCTTTTAAATGGAGGATTTCTTCCTGCTCACTGGAAAGCGTTTGTGCATCTGCATGATGCCGGAAGACTTGAAGGGGAGGGGGCTCAGAGATTGCCATGGCAGTGGGATAAAAAGACGGAATTAGTTCGTTTTAGAGCATACTCCATGGCTCGCATAGGATGGGCACCTGGCCTGTACTTGAAGGCGTTGATCATTTACTTCTAGGCCCAATTTTTCAGAAACCGTCCGTCCATACCATTCCATAAAGGGGGCATCGACATCGAAAATACGGTCGCAGTCGGAACAAATCACCTGTGCCTTAAAGGACGCACTTGATTCATTAAGGGCGTAGAATTTATTATCCTGGCCAACGTCAATCTTCCGTACCGTACCACTTTCCACTAAGAGAGGGAGGCACCGATAAACTGTGGCTCTCGAAACGGTATCATCCATTTTTCGGGCATCCTGTAGGAGCTGATCTGCGGTGAAATGACCAGATTGGCGAAAAAGAGCCTCAAACACTGCCTTTCTCTGCCCAGTCATACGAAGACCCTGACTAATCAAATAATCGGAAAAATTTTCCCAGGATGTACGGTCGGGCATAGGCATGAACAATGAATACTTTATGACGATTGGCTCTACATAGGTCAATCTAATTGAGACGATTTTGAGAATTGATCTAGTTTCTTGAATCTTGGCAGATTTGCCAGATGAGGCTATAGAGGAAACATGTCGATCAAGATAAACGAGCAAGTAATTCCCGATTGGGCGATTGAACGTCAAGCCGAGGCTCTCTTTGAGAATGTAGCCAAAGGTATGCCTGGAAAGCCACGGGAGATCATTATGATGTCTGCCTTGGATCTGGCCAAAGAAAGGCTGATTGACCAGACTTTAATGGCTCAGGAAAGCCGAAGGAGAAAATACAAGGTAGACTCTGTGGACTTACAAAAAAAGGTTAAGCTATGGTTGAAGCAAAATGGTGGTAAAAAGGCTTTTGAAAAAATAAACAATCCAATGGTTCAAAACCTTGAGGATTTAAAAAGAGAAGTATCCGATCAAATTCGTTTTAATCAATTACTTGAAGAGGAATCTCAATGTGAGGATGTGCCAGAAAGTGAAGCCCTGAAATATTATGAAGATAGGCCAGAGCTTTTCCGCATTGAGGAACAACTTTCTGCCTCCCACATCTTAAAAATGGCGAAAACAGAGGAAGAATTTGACCGGGCTTTGGAAACTGCCAGGGAATGGCGAGAGCGACTTGTCAAAGGGGAGGATTTTACCGCATTGGTGCAGGCCGAGTCTGATGATAAGGGAAATGATGGCAACCTGGGTACTTTTGGCCGTGGGCGTATGGTACCCGAGTTTGAAAAAGCAGCCTATGCATTACAAGCGGGAGAATTGAGTGAACCGGTCAAAACCCAATTTGGATGGCACCTTATACAGCTACACGAAAGAATAGAGGAAACGGTGACCCCATTTGAGGAGATTAAAGAAAAGGTGATCGAATTTCTTACAGAACGCAAAAAAGACAAGGTATTCGAGCGTTTTCTTGATGGGCTCAAAGCCGAGGCAACCATCGAAGAAGTTTCAGGAATATAAACTAATTTCCCCCGAGGCCTTCGAGGATTCTGAGGGTGCTCTGGGATTTGTTTAGGGCATAAAGGTGATAGCCTGGGGCACCGCCTTCCAGCAGTTCCTTAACTTGCTGAAGTGCCCAATTGGCTCCAATGACTGGTTGTTCGGTCTCGCTGGCATTTTCCAAAGCATTTTCGAGTGCAGAAGGAAGACCGGCTTCACACATTTTGCAAAATCTTCTTACCTGACCGATAGACAATACTGGAAGTAGACCAGGAAGAACAGGGATAGAAATGCCCGCATCCTGGCATCGTTGCACAAAATTTTGGTAGGCTGAATTATCAAAAAATAATTGAGTGGTAATAAAATCTGCACCAGCCTCCACTTTGATTTTGAGGTTTTTCATATCCGATTTTGCATCCTTGGCTTCGGGATGTTTTTCGGGGTATCCACCAACACCAATCCCAAAATCAGGAAAATTTTCTCGAATAAGAGAGACCAGGTCCGAACCGTAGGAAAGCCCTCCAGGTACTGCCTTAAAAGTTGATTCTCCTTTGGGGGGATCCCCTCGCAGGGCCATTACATTACGAAAGCCAGCCTCAGCAAACTCCTCCAGGATTTCCAAGAGTTCATCACGTGTATGCCCGACACAGGTTAAATGTGGCATGACTTCAAACCCGTGTTCCTGCTGAAGGAGTTTGGCATACCTAAGCGTGGTCGCCCGCGTGCCACCACCAGCCCCATAGGTGATGGATACAAAATCTGGTTGGTGTGGCTGAATCTGGGAAGCGGTTTTAAGCATTCGATCGCCTCCCGCATCATCTTTTGGTGGGAAAAACTCCACAGAAAAGAGGGGCTTTTTTTGAGCGAAACGCTCTTTGAGGGAACGACCTGTATTCATATTACATATCAACGTATCATGATGCGTTGATGCGTACAAGAAAGAATAAGGCGGTCAAAGGCTTTTCCGTGAACTTAAATTCAGGTTATTTACAGCTTGAAGATAGCGGGCGACGCGGGGTTGTGGTGAAAGGGTCTGGGCCCTCTCAAGCAGATCAGCCGCTTCTTGGTATTCTTTCGCATTCACGAGCATGCGTGCATGCTCAACAAGAGACTGTACTTCGAAATCGGGAAGTTTGGCAGCCCGTTCGAAGCGCAAGGCTGCCGTGGCGAAGTCTAATTCTTCGGCTGCCAGTTTTGCTGAAAGCAGAAGGGCTTCTCCATCCAGTGGTTGTTTTTGAATTAATTGTTCAAGGATCGCCGCGGCATCTTTCCGTTTACCCGTGGCAATTCGTACTTCGGCTTGAAGCATACGGATTTGATGTTCATCGGAATCAGAATAGCCTTCGCCAAAAATTTTCTGGATTTCTTCCAGGTATTTGAAACCAGCTTCATAGGATCCACGGTTTATCAAGACCTTGGCTGCCCGAGCATAACGGGGCAAACTGAGTTTCTCCTTTTTAGCAAGGGCCTGTTGGTATGAGGATAAGGAATGTTCATACAGCCCAAGGTTGTGATAAAGATCTCCAAGGGACAGGGTGCCGGATGCGTCCAACCTGTTCATTCTCCGTAGGGTTTCGAGTGCGACAACAGCCTCTTTTTCCCTACCCAATCCCTGAAGTGCAGAAGCACGGGCTTTGTGGCAAAACAGATCGTTTGGCTTGGATTCCAATAATTCGTCAAGCAAAGCAAGGGCTTCTGCGTAGCGATTTGTGCTAAGTAGGCAATTTACGAGCCCATTTCGGGCATCGATACTTTCTGGGTGCAAAAGAATGCCCATGCGATATGCATTTTCCGCGGAGACAATGCGACCCAGAGAAAGGTGGCAATACCCCAGGGCAACATAACTGACCCCATCGGCTTCTCCCAAACTGATTGCCTTGGCAATGTTTTTGGATGCATCCATGAGCTTACCCAGACTGAGTTGTACAAAACCGAGGTTTTTTCTGGCCCGTAAAAAAGATGGAAACTTTTTAAGTGCCTGTTCATAGGTTTGTTCAGAACGGGTAAGCCTGCCCAATTGATAATACATCGTACCCAGAGCAAAATCGAGGGCAGCACTTGTCTTGGAGGTAATTTTTCCCTCCAGGTAAACTGTGGCATCTTCGAGCTGGTTTTCTGCTTTAGCCACAACTTCCCGAAGGATAAATTGTTCGGACTTATCAATTCTTGGCTCCACCTCACTGCGAAACCCATAGTCTCCCATGAAGCCACGAATGAATGCAGGATCATTCCAAAAATCCTGAGTTAACGAAGGTAAGGGGGCATTCGCATGTAAGCTCCCAAATAAAAGAATTCCAGATAAATAAAGTAGGTTTTTCATTTGAGCATGGAAAAGCGGACAGGCAGGTAGAATTCTACTTTTACTGGTTTGCCGTTGCGGGTAGGAGCTTCGTAGACAGAACCTTCGGCTGCCTTCTTGGAAGCAGTCACAAAATCGGGGTGAGTGGAAGACACAACCTCAAGTACTTTGACTTGACCACTCTCATTAATTTGCACGAGTAATTTAACCTCTCCCTCTAAGCCCTTTCTGCGCAGGTGGGAGGGGTAGACAAGGGACCCTCTCTTGATTACAACAGGATTACGGTCAAGCTCATGCATCGAAAAGACAAGTTGCTCGGCAATTCCTGACGGGGCAGGGTTAAAATTGGCTAAAGAAAAAGCCGCCTTAAAATCGCCGGGGGTTACATCCAGGGTGGCCGCAGGTGGCTCATTGATCAGACGAGCCTGCGGGGTATGTAAAGTGGGGGCGGGAAGGTTTACTTTGGCCACCACTTTTTTTTCCATCTCTGTTTTCGGCGGAGGAGGGGGAGTGTAGGTAGCAACTTCCGCGGGGCGAACGATCCATTCATCTGGCCTGACAAATTCAGATAGCGGAAGTAGGCAAAAGAGACCAAATGATACAAGAATGGCAAGTCCTATACTTTTTATGCGCAAGTGGGGAAGGGGCTCCGTTTCCACCCCGGGAGTCCACTCAATCTCGGATGCCTTACTCATTGGTTAAGCGCACTGAGTTTTACTGCCAGGGCACCGCCAAGCATCGCCTGGTCCATGACCTCAGTGGCCAAACCTGCTCGGGCTCCGGGCGATACCCGTACCAGGACAGAGGGAGCTTTATCTCCAGTAGAGGAGCGGACAATTGGGGCAACCTGTTCAATGCCGATTGTGACCCCGTCTTGGACCAACTGTCCCGAAGCAGGCAGGTCAAAGGCAAGAGGTTCTTCCATGTTGGTGGAGGCGGAAGCAGTATCTTTATGTTTTGGAGTGATGCCCACCTCATTGACAAAAGAAGTGGCGACAATAAAAAAGATCAACAGAATGAATACCAAGTCGATGAGTGGAGATACATTAATCTCGGTATTTTCCGGGTCCTGGCTTAATCTTCTCTTCATGCGCTTGGTTTGCGGGTGGCAATCGAAACATCGCTGGATTTTTTTCGGGCTTCGGCGATTAGTTTGGCAAGCACTGAGGCATCTGCCCATTGGTCAACTTGTATAACCACAGGCTTTCCTTTATCTTTACTGGCTAATTGCACTAAGCCAGGAACTTCCTCCAGCTGCACAGTGGAACCTGCGTATTTGATTTCATTATCCGACGAGAGGGCAAAGATGACCGCATTTTTCTCGAGGGCTTTGCCCGTAACGGCTCTGGGACGTGCAACCTCTATTCCGGGCAGAGTCACAAATGTGGCCGATACGATAAAGAAAATAAGCAGAATAAAGACCACATCAATGAGTGGAGATACATTAATATCATTCGTATCCGATCCGGTCATTCTGTGGAGCCTTGATTTCATGAACTAATAGGATTAGGCACCTGACGCAGTGAAAGACTTTCCAGGCGGTTTATGCACTGCAACCAGTCCTTCTTTCTTCGGTTGAGTAAATGGATAAGAGCGATTGCGGGTATGGCAATAAGCAGCCCTGCCTGCGTAGTAACCAGAGCCTGAGAAATTCCGCCAGCCACAAGGTCCATCTTGTAGCTGTCCTGCATGCTCAGTCCTTCAAAGGTTCGTAACATGCCGGCTACGGTGCCTAGAAGTCCGATCAAGGGAGCCGAGGATGCGAGAACAAATAAAAAGCGTAGGCGGCGGTTAAGGTAAGAGGTTTCACCGGTTCTTACCTGATCAAAGCGGCGAATGGTTTCCGTGCGGTCGCTATGATCGGCCAGGCAGTACCGGATAATACGGTCCACTCGCCCGCCTCCTTTAAAGGCATCCCACCGTTCCCTTGGAAAAGCCCGAAGATCGGACGGGATTACTGCCCGTAATCGAAACCAAAGATCAAAGGATAGAAAGTATAGGTAAAGAGCAAGCACTCCAAGTACAGGCATGAGGGAACCTCCTTTTTGCCAGACAAAGCTTGCCTGTTCAATGAAGTCAACGAACGGATTCATCCTTCTTGGGAATTTCGGAAGTGAGCTCTCTAGGAGTTTCCTTTTTTAGATGGACGAGGCGGGAAGAAAATCCTTCCATTTTTGATACTAATCCCTGGAGTCTTCGGGACAGGAGAGCATGGGCAATCAGGGATGGAATGGCAGTGATAAGACCAAATTTTGTGGTAACCAATGCTTCGGAGATTCCCCGGGCTAATTCACTGTTCTCTGGATTGGCAAAGTTGGTGATTTGTCTAAACACATCAATCATACCAGTTACCGTGCCTAGGAGTCCAAGAAGTGGGGCAGTGGCTGCAGTAATCGCAATTAAAGGCATCCCTTTTTCCAGACGTGCCTGCCAGTCAATAATGATTTCGTAGAGAATTTCCTCAAGGATTTCTGGTTTTTTTCCCCTGTATCCCTGAGCTGTTTTCCTGAGAAGTTCAAAGGGTCCTCCAAAATTTCCTGCGAGGGTAACTGGGCCATGTGGAAAAGGAATACGAAGAACCTGAAAGGCTTTGACCAGGGCGATCAGTACTGAGATGAAGGCAAAAAAGAGGATAGGGTAAATCCAGATGCCTCCTTTTTGCATTTCTTCAAGTAATGTGGGCTCACTGCCTTCAATAACCAATGCCTTGCCTAAGCTGGGGTCCATTGGAAGAGTGGCTAAGTCTGCAGAGCCTTCTTCATTCTGTAAGGACTGCTTGATCAATTGTGAGGTGGACTGATTGGCCACGAGTACCCGGGGGGGTGCATTCCGTTTCACCGATTCTGGACTTAATTCCATATTTGAACTTTCAGCCCTCTCATAGCTCTGGTCTAAAAATCCGGAACTTCCCAATTCTCCACGGAAATACAGCAATGGACCAAAAGTCCAAAAAGTCCCGGTTTCCCGAATGCCTTCAGGCGGAACAATTGCATCACCCCGGTAGGATGCTCCGCCCGCCTGTTTCAAAAGAGAAGTGGTAGAAAGATCAGCAATTTCCAGGTACGCGGAAAAGGCAGTTGCCCGGTCCCCTTGTTCCTTGACCAGGGTGGCGGAAAGAGAGTCTGAATACAGGATGCGTTCTGAAGAAGGGATAGCCTGTACCCAAGTCCTTGCAAAGTCCTTCAGTAGTCGGAGAGAGCTTTCAAGTGCGGCCTCATTTTCACGAACCTCCTCCTTGAGTTGAAGAAGGGAAGCGTCCCGATTGTCACGCTGTCTTAAGCGTCGGTCAATTTCCGTTCTTTTGTCCCGTGCTTCTCTTTCGAGTTTCGAAACATTTTGGGCGAGAGGGGACTTTTCTTTTTCGATCTGTTGCCGAAGAAGAGAAAGTCTTTCAATGGAGTCCTTTAAGTCATTACGGGCGGTCGCACGAACCTGTTGTACAGACTGAGCCCATGTGTAGAGTGGCAAGCAGCATAGCAGTAAAAAGAAAAGAGATTTCTGAATGATTACAATCATGGATTGATCCCTTCGGGCACGGGTACTGGAAGTTCAAGAAATCTAGGCATTGCCCGGTTGTTAAGCATATCCACTCCGGTGGAAACCTCGCGTGCCAGTCCATCTGATCTGGTCCACTTCCAACCCGAGTCCAATGGAACACCGTACCCTGCAACCGTAGCGGATTCATTTACAAAGTAGGCACTTCCCATTCCAAAGTAGATTACTTGGAATTCGCGGGATTGATTATCATCGAGGGTAAATTCCTGTCTTTCTAGGGTGACTGATCGGTGGAAAGTTTGAATGGCTTGCAGGAGAGAGACTAAGGCATCGACACGCTGCCTGAGAGGTGGGAGTGGCAATCCCTTACTTGGAACCAATTTTTTACGATAGGGAGAGAGCCGATCGGCGAGGGGAGTGGGAAGAAGCGAAAATACACGCTCTAACTTAACTACCGCCCGATCGAGCCCTCGGTGGAGAGAAGCGGTTGCCCGAATAGCTTCATCTTTGCGAGCCAGAAGGTCCTGCCTCTGCTTGGCTGCTCCTACTGCCTCTTCCTCGCTCTCTTTTAGTTTGGAATTAAGCTCAAAGATTTCTGCACTCAGAGCTTGTTTAAGATCGATCAAAGCATTCTTCTCCAAAGCCCAATCACTTTCCTCTTCGGAAATAAGTCGTTCTGTGGTTACCCATTCATCAATGATTTTATGGGTTTCTTTTACTTCTGCATACAGGAAGCAGAAGACGGAAAAAAATCCGGCAAATACGCGTATAAGGGTGGTGCCAAGCTTCATCAGTTTTCGGGAATAAATGAGTCTATCTCATGCACTTGAACTTGCAAAGCCTTTTTGAGACTGATTCTCAATAAAACGATTCGGGCTTAGGGAAGATGCTTGCGACTAAAAGAGAGGCTCACTTGGAAAGCGGTGAAGGGCGAAATGCTTGGACTGGAGAATGGGGGCCAATTTACGAATCTCTCCTCGTAGTGAACGGATCGCATCCGAAAGGGTAACCACTGAAAATTTATCGGTTTGGTATTGGATTCTAGCCTCGCTTAGGGATGTTTCCAACCTTTGTGTATTGAGGCTTTTCTTGCGTGCACTTGCCAGAGCATCTTCTCCCAGCCGAATAAGTGAAAAAAGACCCGGTTTGTAAGCAAATCCATTCTTGAGGAAAGTGGAATCGGCTGTGTTACCGTAGGGAACGGTTTGAAAATCAGGCAACTGCTCGGAAGTAATGAGAAATCCATTCGCATCCCTCAGGCAAAAGACAGCATGAGTGGCTCCAGGAGGCATAGGTGCTTCTACGATTCCATCCCCAATGGAAGCCTCCTTGACGAACCATTCCTCTCGGTGGCCTTTCGTCTTGTCAAACTCACTAGGGTTAAGAGTGTAGATAAGTTGGGCATCTTGGATCCCCACCTTTCCTGTGCCTTGCTCGAGGGTAATCCATACACGGTCTCTTTCTGATCCCAGATCAAGAACCTTTGGAGAGGCTGCTCGTTCCTGTTCAGAGACCTGATTGGAACCGAGGTTGCGGTAGGGCATACTCACATTGGAGGAGCGTAGGAATTCATTAAGCTCAGTTAGCATCTCTTTTCGAATTTCAGGAAATTCATTGGCTAAGTTCTTTGCTTCCTCCAGGTCTGAAATTTTACCGCCCTTTTTGATCCGGAATAGTTCCACCGATTCTTTGTTTTCTACGCCCGACCATTTTCCAGCATAGCCTACTCCAAGATTACGGATGAGTTTCCAATCACCTTTTCTCATCACCACAGACATATGACTCTCCAATGGATAGAACCAATAGATTGTCTCTCTCGGTCTGCCATCGGGTTGAATTACCCGATCGGTCTTCCCATGCATAAGCGGGAGCACATTGCATCCATCGAGATTAAGAGAGGGGTCTTCTTTCAGCCCGGCCATTTTCATGAAGGTTGGATACAAGTCGATTAGGTTAATCGGAGTCTCGCAGACCGTCTGGGCTGGAACGCCCGGTCCACGAACAATAAAAGGCACGCGCAATCCGCCTTCATAGTTGTTCATTTTCCCTCCGCGCAAAGGAGTGTTGTCCGTAATAGGTTCATGCTGACTGCCGACCCATCCGCCATTGTCTGAATCAATAATCACATAAGTATTATCAATAAGTTTATGACCAGGGTTTCTTGGGTCGTCTGTATTTTCGAGATACGACACGACTTTGCCTATGCTCCAATCAACCGTATCGACCATTGCTGCATAGTAGGGATTGGTATGGCCATGCATACCTGCATTGATGGGTCCTGGGTCGGTTGGGAAATCGAGCCCGATTTTTTTACAGTAGTACTCAAGCCGCTTACGGTCACGGGTGGCAATTGGCCCGTGTACATAGAGAGGGCAGAAGTTAAGAAAGAAAGGCTTATCCTTATGCTTACGGATAAATCCGACCGCGAGTTCAGTAGGTTTGTCAAACGGTCGGCCATCCTCGTCCAATTGATAGGGGTCATTCGGATCTTGAGTGGCAAAGTCGCCAAGGCGATGGGGTATCATGCGTTGCCAGGAGCCTCCAAAGGAGTTTTTTCTGCCATCCTTGGGGTTCCACAACTCTTTGTCGTTGTAAAAAAGTGGGCCTCCATTTTCTTCCAGGAAACCAAAGTCAAAGCCTTGATCGGTGGGGAAGGGGAAGCCACGGTACTTTCCACCGGCATGCCATTTGCCCACATGACCGCTAAAATATCCAGCCTTTTTAAGAGTTTCCGGAATCATCGGTTCTTCTACGGGTAATCCGTACAGATAATAAGGAGGGATGAGAGGTATTTTGGGTTGATGCGGGCGGGGTAACTGGCCTCCGGTCACGCTATACACTCCAGTAGTTGTGGGGTATTGACCGCGTAAAAAAGATACCCGGGATGGCGCACATACGGGGGAGGGGGAATAGGCTTCAGTAAATCTTCTACCCAATCGGGTCAGTTTGTCTAAGTGAGGAGTTTCATAGATGGTTTTCCCATCAAGTTTATGACTGGCGATATCCTGCCAGCCTAGGTCGTCCACCATAATGTGAACAATATTAGGTTTGGGGGGTACCTGGGAAGCATTCAGTGCAAATGGAGCGATGCTGCAGAATAAAAATAAAATAGATTTCATGTGAAAAGAGTAGCTTGGTAAGAAGTGGTAATCCATTGCAATTGCGAAAGCTGAAGTTACGAAAAATCGATTTCGAGTTCATTCTAAAATAACAACCCAAAAATGAACTCAAAATTTTGCCCGAGCAGCAAACTTCTGATCAATAATCTTATGAACTCGCCAGTAAACGTCGCAGAGTCTCGTCCACGACTTTGGGATTGGCCTGCCCGCGAGTGGCTTTCATCACGGCTCCCTTCAGGGCATTAATCGCTCCTTCTTTTCCACCCCTGAACTTCTCAGCGGCGTCGGGGTCATTGGAAATGGCTTCTGCACATATTCCCTCAATCTCCACGTCGTCCGATTGATTATCCAATCCCTTTTCTTTGATTAGCTCGGCAGCAGATTTCCCAGAAGAAAACATTTCGGGGAACAATTCTTTGGCCACATTGTTGGTCAACTTCCCATCTTCAATGAGGTTGACCAGTTCCGCCAGTTTTTGGGGAGTCACTGGGCAGGACTGGGGAGTCACACGTTTTGTGGGTTCCTCGCTTAGTTCATCGGTCTTGTTGGCTTGGGAGAGTTCCCGGAGTAAATCATTCACCACCCAATTCGCTGTTTTGGTCGCAGACTTAGCAAGTTCGGTGGTCTCTTCAAAGTAGGCACACAGCAAATGATCCCCACAAAGAGCGGAGGTAACGGTGTAGGGCAGGTTCATATCCTGCTGGTACCTGCGTTGTTTATCGAATGGCTTTTCAGGTAATTCTCTGGCAATTCGATCAACCCAATCCTGGTCAACTTTTACAGGCATGAGATCTGGGTCAGGGAAATACCGATAGTCGTGAGCCATTTCCTTGGTTCTCATAGGAGTGGTGTATTTTTGGTCGGGGTTCCAGCGTCTGGTTTCCTGAATAATGGTTTCACCCTCCTGGATCGCCCGAATTTGTCGACGGATTTCATATTCCACCCCATTGCGGACACCGGATATAGTATTTAAATTTTTAAGTTCCACTTTTGTGCCGAGTGTTTCCGTACCTACCGGCCGGACACTGATATTGGCATCGCATCGCAATTGTCCCTTTTCCATATCACAGGCAGAGATACCGGCAGCGACCAAGGAATTCCGTAACGAGGTCAGGTAGGCAAACACTTCCTCCGGGGAGTGCATATCTGGTTCGCTAACAATTTCCAGCAGGGGAGAACCCGCCCGGTTGTAGTCAACAAGGCTATCCTGCTCATAGTGCGTGAGTTTTCCCACATCCTCTTCCAGGTGAATACGAGTAAGCTCGACCATCCGGTGCTTCCCCATCTTGGCAGGGTTTTCGCCTGGCATTTCAATTTCTACCTCTCCTCCCTCACATATTGGCTGGTCAAACTGGGAGATTTGATAGTTTTTTGGCATATCGGGATAGAAATAATTTTTTCGGTCCCACTTACAGATTTCCGCAATTTTGCATCCAAGGAGCAAGCCCACTTTGATCGATTTCTCAATTGCTTCCCGGTTCATTACGGGGAGTGCACCCGGGAGACCAAGGACTACAGGGTCAGTCAGCGTATTGGGAGGATATCCGAATCCGGTACCCACACGGGTAAACATTTTCGAATTTGTATCGAGTTGAACATGCACTTCCAAACCAATGACTGCTTCGTATTCCATTATTTTGCTTACAGGGTGGGAGCTTGGGTGCCATACAAATGTTCACGGTCATAGGCATGGGCAATCTTAAGCAACTTTGTTTCTTCAAATGCTTGCCCAATTAGCTGCATACCGATGGGCAGTCCGGATTCAGTAAACCCACAGGGCACCGAAATTCCTGGAAGTCCAGCAAGATTGGTGGAGATGGTGTAAATATCGGAGAGATACATTGAGATAGGATCTTCACTTTTTTCACCAAATTTGAAGGCAGGAGTCGGTGAGGTTGGAGTAAGGATGGCATCGACATCCTTGAACGCTCGCTCGAAATCTTGTCTAATCAAGGTTCTAGCTTTTTGAGCACGTAAATAATACGCATCGTAATATCCGCTGCTCAGTCCATAGGCACCAAGTATACACCGACGTTTTACCTCGGGGCCAAATCCCTCTCCACGACTTTTAGCATACACATCAATCGCATTTTGAGCATGTTCGCTACGGGATGTATAGCGGATGCCATCATACCGGGCGAGATTTGAAGATGCCTCTGCAGTGGCGATTACATAATAGACCGGAATGGAAAGCTCGGTGGTGGGAAGGCTGATTTCTTTGGTTTGAAAACCCAGGCTTCGGTAATGTTCAATTGATTGCTCAATGCTTGCCCGTACCTCATCGTCCATACCCGGGCCAAAAAACTCTTTCGGTAGTCCAATCACCCCGGGTTGTTCCACATTGTCCAACTCCTGAGAATAGAGAGGCACATCTTTGGGGAAACTTGTGGAGTCCAGTGGATCATGACCTGAAATGATTTCTAATAATAAGGCCGCATCCTCCACGGTTTTGGAGAATGGACCAATCTGATCCAGGGAGGAGGCAAAGGCTGCTAATCCGTATCGTGATACCATGCCATAGGTCGGTTTCATTCCCACCACCCCACATAGTGAGGCTGGTTGCCGGATTGAGCCTCCTGTATCTGATCCTAAGGATAAGGGGGTTTCGCGAGCTGCAACCGCTGCTGAACTTCCTCCGCTGCTTCCTCCAGGTACTCTTTCAAGATCCCAAGGATTGCAGGTAGCCCCATAAGCGGAGTTTTCCGTGGAGGACCCCATGGCAAATTCATCTAGGTTGAGCCGTCCCGCAACCACGGCACCGGCATGTTTTAATTTTTGGGTAACCGTTGCATCGTAAGGGGAACGGTAGTTCTCTAGGATTTTACTGGCAGCTGTAAGAGGCTGGTCTTGAACTGCAATCACATCTTTCAGGGAAACTGGTATCCCATCCAAGGGGCTTAATTCTTTGCCATTTGCCCGCCTGTCGTCAGATAATTTTGCCTGATTAAGTGCATCTTCCTTATCGAGATGAAGAAAGGCATGAATTTGATCGTCCACTGTATCCACTCGCTCAATCATAGCTTGGGTAAGCTCAGTTGAACTCAGCGTACCGTTGGCTAGATCGGATGATAATTCTTTGGCTGTCTTAAAAATGGGAGAATTGTCAGGCATACAAATTCCTTATTATTCTTCAATAACTTTGGGCACCACTACTTGATCGTGCCTGGATTGAGGGGCATTCTTTAGAGCCTCTTCAGCGGAGAATCCTTCCTTACTTTTATCCTCGTCCCAAACATTATGCCGAGGAAACGCATGGGCAGTGGGTTCGACTCCCTCAACATCAAGTTCCTGAAGTTTTTCAAAATATTTTAAAACATCTCCCAACTGTCGCTGATAAGTTGTTTTCTCGTCGCTGGTTAATTCAATCCTGGCCAGATTGGCGACATAATCAATATCCATGGGTGCATCTTCGCTCATCGTGTAAGTGGGGTTAGCTCCTTAATTCATAGGGGGTTCCCGAACGGATTCCAGCAATTACTTCCTCAAATGCCTGGTTCAATTCTTTTTCGCCCATTGTGCGGTCAGGTGCCCGAAAGCGGAGGGTTAATGCGAGGCTCTTTTTCCCATCAGGAAGTCCTTTTCCCTCGAAGAGATCAAAAATACTAACCGGGTCCATTCCAAATCTGTCTTTTCCCACCCTTTGTGCAATTTCTTCAACCTTGGTTCGGATGGTTTCTGCAGCTTCCTTTGCGTCGACAACCAATGCAAGGTCCTTAATTGCCGGTGGGAATGTTGAAAAAGAAGAAAAGGGCGTAGGCTTTTTCCTTTTGTTGAGGAGGACTGGGTCAATGAGTAATTCAGCCGCAAAAATTGGACCTTTGACTTCTTTCGATTTACTTAATGAAAGACGAATGATGCCTAAGTTGATCTCCAGTTTATTCTTGTGAGCATCCCCCAAACGAGCGGAATACCGATCCTGCCAACAAGTATCCCCACTGAGAGTTGCCCATAAACCCTTGGGTAGAGAAAGTCCACTGGCTTCAATAAGGGATTGAACCTGGCTTTTAACTGTAAAAAAGTCTAGGGATGCTTCCTTTTTCCACTGGCGCTGATTGGACTGAGGTAAAGCCGCAAAAGCTACACTTATCCATTCCACATTTCCCCGTGGTCCCGGCCGGAATATTCGACCCGTTTCGCAAACGCGGGTCAGGTCATTCAAATTCTTTTGGTTATGAGCTAAGGCATCGACCAATCCAGGAAGGAGGGAGGGGCGAATATGAGTATGATCAGCAGTGAGGGGGTTGGCGAGAGCGAGTTGGTCTGTATCAAGCTCAGAAAACCAAGATTCCACTTCATCGCCAGAACGCAAGCTGTAGTGACAGCACTCCTGGTAGCCTTGCCCAAGTAGATGATCAATCGAAACTTGGCAGAAATCATATGATAAATCATTTTCCCGGTCGAGGGCAGGGGAAAGGAGTTTGGCGTCTTCTAAGTCCTCCGTTCCGCGTATCCTGAGAAATTCTTCAACCAGATCGATTGGACGCTCCACCTCTGATCGAAAAGAGGGCACCGTTACCTCCCAGGGGCCACCCCCGGAAACATCAAAGCCCAGCCTTGTCCAGGCTTTGGATAATTCATTACCGGGAACAGAAAAACCACAGATCTTTTCGACAAATGGATGATGGATCGCAATGGTCCGCTTGGAACGGGGAGATGTCCCGCGGGAGACATATGTGGGAGAGGCTTGTCCACCAGCAGTTTCTAAAATCAGATCGATGGCTCGTCTGGCGGCGAACTCCACTCCAGCAGGATCAACATCTCGTGAAAATCTTTGCGAGCTATCGCTGTGTAGACCCAGACGGCGAGCAGTTGAGCGAACAGAACCCGGTTGAAACCAAGCGGATTCCAGCACAAGGTTTGTGGTTGAAGGATCTACTTCTGCATCAACACTGCCCATGACTCCCGCAACCACAAGAGGATGTTCGGCATCGGCAATAACCAGCATGTCGCTTTTTAATTTCCTTTCCACTTCGTCTAAGGTGGTGATTAATTCGTCTTCCTTGGCTCTTCTAACTATGATGGATTCACCCTTTATTTTGCTGGCATCAAAGGCATGAAGGGGCTGTCCGGTTTCCAAAAGTACATAATTGGTAACATCAACCACATTGTTGATGGGCCTAAGCCCTACTGCTTGTAAGCGTTTTTGCATCCAGTCGGGACTGGGGCCAATGTTTACTCCACGGATAGTCCAGAGGGTATAAAAAGGGCACCCTTCGTCCTCCAGGGAAACATGGCTGAGCAGGCAGTTTTCATCTGCCTTTTCAGTCGCCTCTCCAGTTGTTTGGATACTCGGTAGGTGAAGAGGCTTTTGATAGCGGGCCGAAATTTCGCGGGCTACTCCAATATGGCTGAGGCAGTCACCACGGTTTGCAGTAATCTCAAGCTCAAGTACCCGATCCGAAGAGACTGCTTCTGTAATGGGCATGCCAATGGATGGAGAACCATTCAGGATCATTAACCCTTGATCATCTTCCCCCAGTGTCAATTCTTTGGCACTACACATCATGCCTTCAGAGGGCACCCCGCGTAGTTTGGATTTTTTGATCTTAAAGCCACCAGGTAACTTTGCACCAGGCAGAGCTACGGGGACCCGGTCGCCGACTTTGAAGTTGGACGCTCCACAAACAATATTGGCTGGTTCTTGAGTGCCCACATTAACTTGGCAAACACTCAGGCGGTCGGCTTCGGGGTGGGGTTGTTTATCCAACACCTCTCCCACAACCACATGATCAAGGGTGAGGACATCTTCTCCTTCGCTCTCTTCGACCTCTAAACCCAGCATGGGCAGCACATCGACGAGCTCCCCTGGATCGGTGGGTAACTCCACATACTCCTTCAACCATTCAAGACTTATCTTCATGCAGGTCCAGTGAATTGGGAAAGAAACCGTTGGTCATTTTGGTAAAAGTGACGGATGTCATCAATACCGTGTAAAATCATGGTGATGCGTTCGATTCCTACACCAAAGGCAAACCCGCTCCATTCATTTTCTGCTAGACCTACCAAGTTTAAGACTTCTGGGTCAACCAATCCGCATCCCATAATCTCAATCCATTTATTGCTGAGTTTTCCAAGGTTTGGAGCTTTCAAATCTACTTCAAAACTAGGTTCAGTAAAGGGGAAGAAGCTGGGTCGTAGCCGGGTTTGTACTTTGCTTCCAAAGGTTTCCTTGAGAAAATAGTCAAGCGTGCCTTTGAGGTCGAGCAGGGTGACATTCCGGTCTATGCACAGACCCTCCAATTGATGGAAATTTGCAGAGTGGGTAGCATCCACAGTATCGCGGCGAAAACACCTGCCTGGAGCAATCACCCGAAGGGGTGGTTTTTCGCGCATCATAGTGCGAATCTGAACCGAGGAAGTATGGGTGCGTAAAAGGTGGGCTTCATTCCCTTTTTTAGAGACATTTGCCCACTTTGAATCAGGTTTGAAGAAAAGGGTATCCTGTTCATCCCGGGCAGGATGATCTGCAGGAGTGTTTAGAGCATCAAAGCAAAACCATTCGGTTTCCGCCTCCGTGGCCTCGGCCACGGTAAATCCAAGCTTACGAAAAGTGGAGACTACTTTTCTACGGGTTGCTGTTAGTGGATGGAGAGAGCCAGAGCGATGTGGGGTGGCCGGAAGAGTGGGGTCGTATGCCTGGCCCAGGGCGAGGAGATCTGCCTTTTCCTCGATATTGGAAAGTGTCATTGCAAAAAGGGCTTCCACCTGTTTTTTTGCCTTATTGAGAGCCTGTCCAAAAGCAGGCTTTTCTTCCCTGGGCAAGGTACCAATCAGCTTGGATGCCTGGGTTAGGGTGCCTTTTGGACCGAGGATAGCAGCCTTTGCCTGATCCCAGTCAGATCGACTGGAAACTTCTGCCTGACATGCCTCCGCTTGGGCGACAATGGCTTGGAGATCGTTCTCCACGCCAGATCAAAAAGTAAGCGAGCCCTTAGGCCGCAAGGGCGGTTTTCGCTTTTTCGACCAATTCCTTGAACGCATCGGGCTCATGAATTGCCAACTCGGAAAGGATCTTACGATTTAAATCCACATTGATCTTGGTTAAACCGTGGATAAACTCACCGTACCGTAGACCTTCTGCACGGCAGGCTGCATTGATACGAACAATCCAAAGCTGTCGAATCTCGGAACGGCGCTTACGGCGATGGGCATAAGCATAGGCCTCACCACGTTCAACAGCATCTTTAGCGTAGCGAAAGAGACGGGATTTGTTTCCAAAATACCCGCGTGCTTTCTTTAAAACTTTTTTGCGGCGTTTGCGAGTGGCGGGAACGTTACGTGCACGTGGCATGACTTATGGTCTCCTCTAAGGGTGGTAACTTGGTTGAAATTAGCTGGAAAGAGCGTTGATTACACGTTTAGCCATGCCTGCTGCCAAAACTTGATTTTGACGGCCTGCTTGTGCTTGCTTGTTTGATTTCTTGCGTCGCAAATGGCGCTGACCGGGCTTGCGGTGTGTTACTTTGCCGGATCCGGTGACCTTAAATCGTTTAGCGATACCTTTGTGCGTCTTTCTCATAATGAAAATTTGGGAAAAGGATGATCTATATCGAGTTCACCCTCATCGATCAAGCGAAATGAGTGACTATCCGTCGTAAATTAATAGTCCAAGATAACTTTCGTAGGCAAACCAACCTGCAAAAAATAAAAACACCATCCAAAGAATGAATTTCAGGATGATCTTTCGCAGCCAATAAGACTGGTGACTGTTCGCTCCATCATCCCCAAAATCATGAAAATAATGTACCAAGTCACGATCCATCGACCGACCGGAAATTTTACGATATGTTTTTCCGTAACTTCTGCGCTTTCGCCAGTAAAGAAGCCGAAATAAACGATGAAGCATAAAAGAATAAGGGGTCTAGGGTTCCAGATAGCGTTTTCCACATGCTTCGGAAAAATCAAGTCTCGATACCGTGGCCAGGTTTTCCTGTAATGCCCAAAGGTCGGACCCCACTTCAATCTTTGCACTGTCAAGCCACTCTGATTTGTAAGTGAGTTGATAGCTTTTACCATCTTCATTTAAATCAAATAAGCTGTTGAGCTTAAGGGAGTTGGCAAAAGTAATTATGGGGTCGTGGTCCCCATTGTAGCTTGGCGGATAGTTGAGGTTATGGACAGTCAAACCCTCTGGCACCTCTATGGACGCAGTGGTGAATGCGAATTTTGCCGCCGATTCAGCTGCTTTATTCAGGACTTCGGCCATCTCGCCCTTAACCTTGCCGCTGTTCTTTCGAATCTCATCAAATTCCTCATTGGGCAGTGCTAGGCTGACGGCCATCGCTCGTAATCCGAGCAGAGCCCCTTCCATGGCGCCCCCCACAGTACCTGAAGATAAGATCATGGGCATGGTCACATTGTATCCAAGGTTAATGCCGCTTACCACAATGTCCGGTTCCCGTTCCAATAAATTTCCGACTGCTAAATTTACACAATCTGCTGGCGTACCGTTTACTGAAAATGCTTTTTTTCCAGGATATTGGCTTACTTTTTCGACCTTGAGAGATTCATGCCTGGTAATCGCATGCCCGATCCAACTGCGTTCACCATCAGGAGCACAGGTAACGACTTCACATTCCGTGCTCAAGGCATCAACCAAGCGAATGAGAAAGTGGGAGTTTATTCCATCGTCGTTGGTTGCGAGAACAAGTGGTTTTTCTTTATCACTCATGAAATAATTAGTCTTTCTTAATGATTGTATCCGTAAGAGCAATCGGAAGATTGGTTCATTTGTATAAAAAAAGAGCGGGAATCCACAAGGGACTCCCGCTCTCGTAATAAGAAGCTTTGGAGTTAAAAGCTAAATTAGGAAGCAACTGGCTCGGCTGATTCTTCTGTTTTTTCTTCCGAACTATCGTTGGAGGAATCTCCTTCATCAGCAGGTTTGTTTTCTTCCATTGCGGCTCGACGACTAAGCTTAACACGGCCTTTGTCATCAATGCCGATACATTTAACGATGATTTCATCGCCTAATTTACAAATGTCTTCTGTCTTGTTTACGCGGAAGTCTGCGAGCTCAGAAATGTGGCAAAGTCCTTCTTTGCCAGGTAAACATTCAACAAAGGCACCGAACTCCTTAACTCCGCGTACAATTCCGCGGTAAATTTTGCCAACTTCAATTTCTCCGGTGACAAGTTCTACTTCATCCAACGCACGCTGCATGGCTTCAGAGTTGGTTGCATAGATGCGGACTTTCCCGCTGTTGTCTTCGTCAATATCGATATTGGCACCGGTAACTTCGGTGATTCGGCGAATGTTTTTTCCTCCAGGACCAATCAAGGCACCGATTTTCTCCGGATCAATTTTTACAGTCTCAATACGAGGAGCATGCTCACGCAGTTCGGTACGATGGGAAGGAAGGGAAGCTTCCATAACATCAAGAATTTTCATTCTCGCTGCGGTCACTTGTTTAACAGCTTCTTTTGCAATATCGAAAGGAAGTCCTTGTATCTTAAGATCGAGCTGGAAACCGGTTACCCCTTTGCGTGTTCCGCATACCTTGAAGTCCATATCTCCGAAGTGGTCTTCTGCACCAATGATGTCAGTAAGGACAACGTGTTTGGAAATGTTTCCATTCTCATCATGTTCAGAGACCAAACCCGTGGAGATACCAGCAACATGACCGCTGAGTGGTACCCCAGCATCCATTAAGGCTAAAGAACCGCCACAAACACTGGCCATGGAAGTTGAACCATTGGAGGACATGATTTCGGAAACAATACGAATCGCGTAGGGGAATTCATCCTCTGGAGGAAGAACTGGCAGTACTGAGCGTTCAGCCAAAGCACCGTGCCCGATCTCGCGGCGTCCGGTAAATCCGAAACGTCCCGCTTCACCCACGGAGAATGGGGGGAAGTTGTAGTGCAGAATGAAGGACTTAGAGGTCGGTCCGCCAGTCAATCCATCAAGATCTTGTACATCACGGCTTGTTCCAAGGGTCGAGAGTACGAGTGACTGGGTTTCTCCGCGGCTAAAAATAGCGGAACCATGAACACGGGGAAGGACTCCTGTCTCGCAGGTCACCTCACGTAAATCATCGGGGCCACGGCCATCGGCACGCTTTCCTTTATCGAGAATGTTTTCACGGTACACTTCTTCCTGGATCACTTCGAAAGCCATTTTTACATGATCAGGATCATAGTCGTCCCCGAATTTTTCTTCACATGCCTTGTCGGCTTCTTCCTTGATTGCATCCACGGCTACCTGGCGTTCCTGCTTGGAATCGGCAAAAATGGCATCCTCCATACGGTTGCCAGTAATTTC